>DATNIU010000075.1:0-33062 GCA_035604275.1 Streptosporangiaceae bacterium
CCGCCGAGCCAGCGCCGCTGGCCACCGCGGGCGACGGCGCGTGGCCGTCACCCGGCACCGGCGAGCCAGCGCCGCTGGCCACCGCGGGAACTGCGCCCCGGCCAGCATCCGCCGCCGGTGAGCAGGCGCCGCTGATCGGCACGGGCGACGGCGCGTGGCCGGCTGCCGCCGCCGACGAGCAGGCGCCTCCGGCCACCGCGGGAACCACTCCCTGGCCAGCATCCGCCGCCGACGACCCTGCGCCCGCCGCCACCGCGGGAACCAGCCAGTGGCCGGCGCCCGGCGCGGACACCAGTGCCTGGGCATCCCGCGACCCGGGTACCAGCGTGTGGCCGGCCCGCGACGCTGGTACCAGCGCCTGGTCGGCGCTCGGCGGAGACTCGGGCGCGGATCAGGCCGCCTCGGCCTTCACCAGCGCGCCGATGCTGCCAAGGCGGCCGTCGGCGACGATGGCGGCCACCGGAGTCGGCGACCGAGCCAAGCAGGCCGTGTCTGGTTTCTCCGCTGACCAGGCCGATCCCGCCGACCTGCCGGTACGGGTCCGCCAGGCCAGCCTGGCGCCTCAGCTTCGCGGCCAGAGCCCGGCCGCCCGATCCGAGCGCGAGGACTCAGCGGCCGGGCCGTCTCCTGAGGCAGCCAGGAGCACCATGGCCGCGCTCCAGCAGGGCTGGGAGCGGGGCCGCTCCCTGCAGCAGCCGATCGCGGATACGATGCAGCCGGGCACCGACGCGCCGTCAGCGGACGACTCCCAGGACGCGGACGGGCAGCCGGAAGGGGGCATCAAGTGACACCGCAGGAACCCGCGGGGCCGGCTGGATCACTAAGTCAGAACGGCGACCTGAGCTGGCTGCTTGATGATCTGGTCGCCCGGGTGATGCAGATCGACAAGGCCGTCGTTCTCTCCAGGGACGGCCTGGCGATCGGCGCCTCGGCCGGGCTCAGCCGGGACGATGCGGAGCATCTGTCTGCTGTCGCGGCGGGCTTCCAGAGCCTGGCACGGGGATTCGGGCAGCATTTCGGGACAGGAAGCCCGCGCCAGACGATCGTCGAGCTGGAATCGGCATTCCTGTTCGTCACAGCCGCCGGCGAAGGCAGCTGCCTCGCCGTGCTGGCCGCCACGGGCGCAGACGCGGGTCTCATCGCATACGAGATGGCCATCCTGGTCAAGCGGGTGGGCCAGCACCTTGGCGTGCGTCCGAGGCCGACCCAGGCAAGCCAGCGAGCGACGTGACCCGGCATGGAACCGCGGCACGATGACTGGGTTAGGCACAGTGCCGGGCCGGTCGTCAGGCCGTACGCGCTGACGGCCGGCCGCACCCGGCCGAGCGGTACCAGCATTGACCTGATCGCCCTGGTGACAGCGGTCCGCAGGGCCTCACGTGAACGGCGCGAGCTGGAGCACGAGCACCTGCGCGTGCTCCGGCTCTGCCGCCTTCCGATTTCCGTCGCCGACCTGGCGTCCGACCTCGACCTCCCGCTTGGAGTCGTCCGAATCCTCCTCGCCGACCTGCGAGAACAGGGCCTGGTTAGTATTCATCAGCCTGCTCAAGCCGGGCTCGCAGATGTGCGGATACTCAAGGAGGTCGCCGATGCCCTACGGAGGCTCTGACCCAGCACACGACCGGAGGCGGGCCCCGATCGCGATCAAGATCCTGATCGCGGGCGGCTTCGGGGTGGGCAAGACGACGCTGGTCAGCTCGGTGAGCGAGGTCCGGCCGCTGCGCACGGAAGAAGACCTGAGCGAGCCGAGCTCGCTCGTCGACCAGCTGGACGGAGTGGAGCGCAAGTCCACTACGACGGTCGCGATGGACTTCGGCCGGATCACGATCAGCGATGAGCTCGTCGTCTACCTGTTCGGCACGCCGGGCCAGAAGCGGTTCTGGTTCATGTGGGATGAGCTGTCGCATGGCGCCCTGGGCGCCGTCGTGATGGCCGACACCAGGCGGCTGGCCGACTGCTTCCCGTCCATCGACTACTTCGAGCGGAACGGCATGCCGTTCGTCGTGGCAGTGAACTGCTTCGACGATGCCCGCCGCTACCCGGCGCCGACGATGCGCGCGGCGCTGAACCTGACCGCCGACGTCCCGCTGCTGCTGTGCGACGCACGCCAGCGAGCGTCCAGCCGCGACGCGCTCGTCGCCCTGGTCGAGCACGCGGTCAGCCGGCTGAGCAGCGGCCGCCACGTCACGTCCGCCAGATGAGCACCAGACCGCAGTCATCGGTCGTCCGCGCGCCGTCTTGCATGGCCTGAACCAGGCTGGCGGCCCCGCCGGCGAATCCCGACGCGACCAGCCGGTCAGCCTCCCCGAGCAGCCGGTCGATGCCTACATCGATGTCCCGCCCGGGAACCTCGACCAGCCCGTCGGTGTAGAGCATCAGCGCGTCACCCGGCCGCAGCGTGCCGTGCTCGGCAACGTCACGCAGGTCAGGAACCACGCCGAGGACTATGCCGCGCGCCTGGGTGAGCCGCCAGGACCCGCTGCCGCCCTCGAAGTGCGCGGCGGGCGGGTGCCCGGCTGAGGCGATCACATAGTTCCCGGTCGCCAGGTCGAGAGCAAGATGCACAGCGGTAACAAAGCCCTCGACCGGCTCGCTGCGCCGCAGGTACGCGTTGCAGGAGGCAAGGAACTTCGCGGCCGGCACCGAGCCGAGCAGCCCGCCGAACGCGCCGGACAGCAGCAGGGCCCTGGTACCCGCGTCGATGCCCTTACCTGACACATCGACGACGGCTACCTCCAGCGTCTTGGAGTCGCAGACCGAGACGACGAAATCCCCGCCGAACGAGGCGCCGCCGGCCGGCCTGAGCATGGATTCCGAGCCCCAGCCTTCCGGCAGGACGGGCAGCGCGCTCTGGACCCTGATCCGGTCCCGCAGTTCCATCAGCATCTGATCGCCGCGCAGGCCCTGAAGGCCGAGCCTGGCGCGGGTCCTGGCCAGGACGTCGGCGAAGGCGGCGATAATCACGATTGTCGCGATAATCCCGAATCCGGTCCGGCCGCTCGCCTCCGCCGCGTCGTAGGCGAGCATCATGGCGACGATCACGAAGAGGACCCGCAGCGCACGGGGCCAGAGCAGCAGCCCGCCGGCCAGGACCGGCAGGATCATCAGGCCGGGCGAGAACCACGAGCCCGGCCCCTGCACGGCGGCGATCCCGATTCCCACCACGGCCACCGCGAGCACGGCGGCGAGCCGGCGGTTCCTGGTGATGAACTGGCGCCTGATGAGCCCTCGGAACGACAGGGCGGCCACCTGCGCCGCCGACCAGAGCCGGCGCCCGGAACTCGAAACCATGATGGCGAAACTGTACCGGTACCGGCACTGCGACCACCCGAGAGATCACAAGTGACCAAGGAAAAGCACTCGGGCCGGGCGGTAATTTGCTCGCCAAACCGGCTGGCTTGCTGTACTAAGGCGATCATGGCTACCAGCTATCCGATCCGCCCCGTCAGCTCGGCTGAACTGCCGGCCTTCATGACCGTCTGCGAGCAGGCATTCAACTCGACCTGGCCTGCCGAGCAGTCGCTGGAGATCGAGCGCAAGCTATTCGAGCCCGGGCGCAGCCTCGCGGCGTTCGACGGCGACCAGATGGTCGGCACGGCGACGGCCCTGAGCTTCGGTCTGACCGTGCCCGGCGGAGCCGTCGATTGCGCCGGCGTCACCGGGGTCGGCGTGCTGCCCACCCACCGGCGGCGCGGCATCCTCTCCGCGCTGATGCGCCGCCAGCTTGCCGATGTCAGCGACCTCGGCGAGCCGGTAGCCGCCCTGTTCGCCTCGGAGTCGGCCATCTACCGGCGGTACGGGTACGGCCTCGCATCCGAGCAGTACAACCTCAGCATCCTGGCCAGCGGCCGGCCGCTGGCACGGGCGGCCGCCGACGAGGGCGGCCAGGCCGCAACGGCAGCCGACGGCCTGACGCTGCGGCTGGCCGGGCCGCAGTCGGCGACCAAGGAGCTGATGTCGGTCTACGACACCGTTCGCGTCGACCGGCCGGGCATGCTGACCAGGAGCGACCAGTGGTGGGAGGTCCTGCTTGCCGACCCCGCCTTCATGCGCGAGGGGTACTCCCCGCTGCGCTGCGTGATCGCCGCGGACGACACCGGCGCCCGCGGGTACGCGCTCTACACCGGGAAGCCGGACTGGGGCGCCGATTCGATCCCCGCGCACGAGCTCGTCATCCGCGAGCTCTTCGCCGTCGACCCCGCCGCCTATGCGGCCGTGTGGGGCAACCTGCTCTCCCGTGACCTGGTCGCCGAGGTCAACGCCAGGATGAGGCCGACCGACGAGCCGCTGCTGCACCTGCTGGCCAACCGCCGTGCGGCCCGGCCGCGCGTCTCTGACGGACTGTGGATCAGGCTCGTCGACCTGCCGGCGGCGCTCATCCGGCGCGGCTACGCCTGTGCGGTCGACGTGGTGATCGACGTCACGGACAGCCTGCTCCCGGCCAACTCCGGCCGGTGGCGGCTGCGGGCCGGCGGATTCGCCGATCCGCGGCCGGCGACCTGCGGGCGGGTGTCAGCCGAGCCGGACATCGCGCTGGGCACGATGGCGCTCGGCGCCGCCTACCTGGGCGGCACCAGGCTTGGCTCGCTGGCCGGCGCGGGCCTGGTGACCGAGTTGCGGCCGGGCGCGCTCGCCGCCCTCTCGGCCGCCATGTCCTGGGACCCGCTCCCCTGGTCCCCCATGGTCTTCTGACCGCGATCCCCGCGCTCAGAACATCAGGGCCTTGAGCTCGAGGAACTCCTCGAGCCCGTGCACGCCAAGCTCGCGGCCGTAGCCCGACTGCCCGAACCCGCCGAACGGAGCGGCCACGTTGAACGCGCCGCCGTTGATCTCGACCTGCCCGGCGCGAAGCTGCCTGGCGATCTGCACCGCGTGCTCCTGATCGGCGGACCAGACCGCCGCGGCGAGGCCATAGGCAGGCCCGTTGGCGATCGCCACGGCCTCGTCCTCGGTCGAGTACGCCATGACGCACAGCACCGGCCCGAAGATCTCCTCTTGCGCGATCACCATCTCCGGCCGCACGTCGGCGAAGACGGTCGGCCGGACGTAGCTCCCGGCCTCCAGCCCGGGCGGCGGCTCGGCGCCGCCGGCGACCGCCCGCGCGCCCTCGGCGAGCCCGAGCTGGATGTAGCCGAGCACCCGCTCGCGCTGCGCCTGCGAGGCGAGCGGGCCGAGCCGGACGCCCTCAGCGAGCGGATCTCCGACGGTGTACCGCTCGGCGTTCTTTGCGGCCTGGCCGACCGCGTCGTCGTAGCTCTCCGAATGCACCAGCATCCTGGTCAGCGCGTTGCAGGTCTGGCCGGAATTGATGAACGCCCTGGCGACGCCGACCTTGACCGCCGTGGCCAGGTCGGCGTCCGGCAGGATCACGTTCGCCGACTTCCCGCCCAGCTCGAGCGTAACCCGCTTCACGGTGGCCGCCGCGACCTCGGCCACTCTCCGGCCCGCGCGGGCCGACCCGGTGAACGACACCACGTCGACATCCGGGTGCGCGGTGATCGCCTCTCCGGTGACCGCTCCGGAACCGCTGACCAGATTGAAGACGCCGGCCGGCAAGCCGGTCTCGTGGAATATGTCCGCGAGCTCGTAGGCGGCCAGCGGTGCGACCTCGCTCGGCTTGAGCACCACGGTGCAGCCGGCCGCCAGCGCCGCTGCGACCTTGGCCACGATCTGGTGCAGCGGATAGTTCCACGGCGTGATCGCGCCGACCACGCCTGCGGGCTCGCGGACGACCAGGGCGTTGCCCATCCGCTCACCGCCGAAGTCGTAGCCCGCCAGCAGGTCGACGTAGCTGGCCAGCACGGCCAGCGGAGTGCCGACCTGAACCTTGCGGGCGAAGACGATCGGCGAGCCCATATCGGCGCTGATCATCGCGGCGACCGAATCGGCCCGTTCGTCGAGCAGCTGCCTCGCCGCGTCAAGCCGCTGGGCTCGTTCCGCGGCGGACGTTGCCGACCAGCCGCCGAACGCCGCCCGCGCGGCCCGCACGGCGGCATCGACGTCGGCTGGATGGCCAGCCGGCACGCGGTCGATCACGGTCGCCGTGGCGGGATTGACCACGTCAATTCCGGCGTCGCCGGCCGATGGTGTCCAGGTGCCGTCGATGTAGTTGCTGCGCATGGCCTGCATTCTCTCAGCATCACCCGGCCGGGCGGGCGGCGCCAGCGCCGACCCGAAGTCCGGATGACCTGTTAGCTACTGACTGTAAGCACTTTGCCAGAATAACCACACCATTCACCAGCATTAACCCGGTGCATGACCCGAGCGCGGTCGCGCTCCGGATTATCGCGCCCTGGTGCAGCGAAGGCATGCCTGGACCGCTTGCCAGGCAAAACCTGAGTAACGCTTGGACCACACTTCATTTCGTGATACAACGCTCTCGTTGTGTGATGGATTGCACGGTTACTTTCCGTAGCGCAGTTGCCTGGGCCCAATGGGAACCGGCATCCGGGCTCGGAAGGGCCGCCAGGTGGGATTTCAGCCCGCGGACTGACTCGAAAGGAGAGCCCTCGTGAGCCCAGCGCGTCACCAGGTGTCCCCATGCCGGGTCGCGTCGCGCCGACGCCGGGCGCGAATCGGCAATCCGGGCCACCGCGCCCTGCGCCCGAGGCGGCCAGCATGCTACGTGGCACTGGGGGTGAAGCGGCGCCGCCTTTCGTTCCCCGCATGCGGCCGGCACGCGCCGCGCTGGCTGTGACGCTCGGCCTCGACGGCGACTGGACGCCCGGACCCTATGCGCCCGAGCAAGACGGCTTAATGCCGGAGGAACCGCGGCGGCCGCCGGTCCACCGGGTGCTTCGGCTGATCATGACCGCCGGAGCGGTCGCCGCCGGGCTCTGCCTCATCGTCGGGATGGTGCTCATGGTGGCCGCGGCCGGCGGCACCGGCCACGCCGGGTCAGGGACGGGCTCGGGTAGCCGGTCCGGCGGCTCACAGCTGACGCCGCCTCCCCACACCGGGGCGCACGGGCAGGCCGGCGTGCCGGACTCGAACGGCCATCATCCGAGCATGAGCCCGGGGTCCCGCTACCGGGTCAGCCGGACGCTTCGTGTCTTCAAAGGTCAGGGCACCGGCGAGCCTGGCCCGTTCCGGATCGGCAAGCCTGGCATCTGGGGCCTCGCCTGGAGCTACAACTGCCCGCCCACCCGGCCGGGTAACTTCGTTCTCGGCGAGACTCGCACCTGGATCGGATTCGACGTCACCCAGGAGGCGCAGGGCACGTGGGGGCAGGGCCTGTACTGGGTGACCGGCGACGCCGGGAAGCATTCCCTCGTCGTAGTTTCCCAGTGCCACTGGCAGCTCCGGGTGGTCCTGCCGGTGCTCAGGAGCTAGCTCGTGCTCGACCGCGCAGCGGCGCCTGGGCCCGCTGCCGAGGCCGTCGCTCCGGCGGCTGGTCAGTCGAAGATCGGGCTCCTGGTCCGGCTGCGCTTCAGCTCGAAGAAGCCGTCGGTTCCGGCGACCAGCAGCAGGCCGTCCCACAGCCTCGCCGCATCCTCACCGCGCGGGATCGGCGAGACCACCGGGCCGAAGATAGACAGCCCGAGCACCGAGATGACCGGCGTGCCGACGTCGTAGCCGACCCGGTCCATCCCGTCCTTGTGCGAGGCCCTGAGCCCGTCGTCGAACTCGGTCGAATCCATCGCGTCGGCGAGCCCGGCCGGAAGGTTCGCCTTCGCCAGGGCGGCCTCGATCATCGCCCGGTCCAGGCCCGCCTTCTCGTGGTGGATCAGCGTGCCCATCGCCGTGTAGAGCGGGCCGAGCACCTCAGGGCCGCTGCTCGCCTCGGCCGCCGCGCAGACCCTCACCGGGCCCCAGGCCTCCAGCATCCGCGCCTGGTACTTCTCCGGCAGGTCTCGTCCCTCGTTCAGCACAGCCAGGCTCATCACGTGCCAGCGAGGAAGGACCGGCCGCAGCTTCTCGACCTCGAGCAGCCAGCGTGAGGTGATCCACGCCCACGGGCACAGCGGGTCGAACCAGAAATCGACGGGCGTGGGGGCCTGCTCAGTCATCCGCTCTCCTCTGCGCACCTCACCGGGCCGGCTCGGGCCGCTGACCCGGACGCTCGGGGACCGTCCCGCGCTGCCCCGCAGGCTGACCCGGGCTCGGCAGCGCGCTCCGGCCCGCCGGGGCACCGCGGGCCGCCCGACCGCCGGCCCGTTCGGATTCATGATCGCTGTACGCTGACAACTCAGCGGACCGGCCCGGCATTCCTGAGAACGGGGATGAAATGGAGCGGGGATGAAATCATGCCAGGACGTTCTGACAGGCCGATGACTATTGGGGGACGGCAGTGGCCAGCAATCTGACCCGCGCAGCGGCGGCCGAGCGCGCCAGGCTGCTCCGCGTCGAGTCTTACGAGATCGACCTCGACCTGACCGATGACGAGGCTGCCTTCGGCTCTGCGACCACCGTGCGGTTCGCCTGCACCGAGCCGGGAGCCGGGTCGTTCATCGACCTGGTGGCGGTGTCAGCCAGCGAGATCACGCTCAACGGGCAGCGGCTTCCGCCAGGCTCGTTCGACGGAGACAGGATCACGCTGCCCGGCCTGGCCGCGGCCAACGAGCTGACGGTGCGCGCCCAGTGTGCCTACTCCCGCAGCGGCGAGGGACTGCACCGGTTCACCGATCCGGCCGACAAGCGCGTGTACCTGTACTCCGATCTGGAGACCTTTGAGGCGCACCGCGTCTACGCGTGCTTCGACCAGCCGGATCTGAAGGCGACCTTTAAGTTCACGGTGACCTGCCCGGACACCTGGCAGGTCATCTCCAACATGGCTGCTGAGTCGGCCGGGCAGCCGGCCGGCCCCGGGATCGAGCGCTGGCGGTTCCCGCCGACGCGGGTGATGCCCACCTACATCACGGCCGTCGCCGCGGGTCCCTATCACGAGGTGCGCAGCGAGCACGACGGCATTCCGCTCGGGATCTTCTGCAGGCAGTCGCTCGCGGGCTACCTCGACCCGGACGAGATCTTCGAGATCACCAGGCGCGGGTTCGACTACTTCCACGCCGCGTTCGGCATCCGCTACCCGTTCGGCAAGTACGACCAGCTCTTCGTGCCCGAGTTCAAGTCCGGCGCGATGGAGAACGCGGGCTGCGTGACGTTCGTCGAGCAGTACATCTTCCGGTCGCGGGTGACCGATGCCTTGCGCGAGGCCCGGGCCGACACCATCCTGCACGAGATGGCGCACATGTGGTTCGGCAATCTGGTCACGATGCGCTGGTGGGACGACCTGTGGCTGAACGAGTCATTCGCCAGCTGGGCGAGCGTTGTCGCCCAGTCCGAGGCCACCCGGTGGCCGTGGGCCTGGACCACGTTCACTCAGGCCCTGAAGACCTGGGCGTACCGGCAGGATCAGCTGCCGTCCGCTCATCCGATCGCCGCCGACATCGTGGATATCGAGGCGGTCGAGGTGAACTTCGACGGCATCACCTACGCCAAGGGCGCGGCGGTGCTCAAGCAGCTTGTCGCCTTCGTCGGCAGGGACAGCTTCCTGACCGGCCTGCGCGGTTATTTCGGCAGGCACGCCTGGGGCAATGCCAGCCTGGCCGACCTGCTCGAGGCGATCGAGACGGCATCAGGGCGGCAGCTGGCCGGCTGGTCCAAGGCGTGGCTGGAGACCGCTGGCGTGAACACCCTGCGGCCGGAGTACCAGGCCGACAGCGGAGTCATCACGAGCTTCGCCGTGGTCCAGGAGGCGCCCGTTGCTCATCCGGTGCTCCGGCCGCACCGGATCGCCGTCGGCCTGTACCAGCGCGGCGACGCTGGCCTGGTCCGCCGCCGCCGGGTCGAGGTCGACGTGGCCGGCCAGCGCACCGACGTGCCGGAGCTGACCGGCGAGGACCTGCCGGACCTGATCCTGGTCAATGACGACGACCTGACCTTCGCCAAGATCCGCCTGGACGCGCACTCGCTGCGCACGCTGGTCGGCTCGATCGGCGAGTTCACCGACTCGCTGGCCGCCGCGCTCTGCTGGACCGCCGCCTGGGATATGTGCCGGGACGCCGAGATGCCCGCCAGGGACTACATCGACCTGGTCCTGTCGGGGCTGGACTCGGTGACCGACAGCGCCGCCCTCCAGACGGTGCTGCGCCAGGCGGCTATCGCCGCCCGCCAGTTCGCCGACCCAGCCCGGCGCGGCGCCGCCATGGACAAGCTGGCAACCGCGCTGCGCGCCAGGCTGCACGGCGCCGAGCCCGGCTCCGACGCCCAGCTGATCTTTGCCCGGGCGTTCGCCTCGGTGGCCACCTCCGGCGCCGACCTGAACCTGCTCGCGAGGCTGCTCGACGGCTCGGCGAGCGTCACCGGGCTGGCCGTCGACACCGACCTGCGCTGGCTGCTGCTGCGCCGGCTGGTCAGCCGCGGCATGGCAGCGCAGGACGCGATCGACGCCGAGCACGACAGGGACCGGACCGACGCCGGCGAGCGGTTCGCCACCGCGTGCCTCGCCGCCATCGGCGACCCCGAGGCCAAGGAGGCCGCATGGCGGCAGATCGTGTCGGGCGACCTGCCGAGCGCGACGTTCCGTGCGGCGATCGGCGGCTTCTTCCATCCTGACCAGGACGAGCTGGTCGCCCCGTATGCGGCGCGGTACTTCGGGGTCATCGCCGGCTGCTGGCGCGACTGGAGCCTGGACATGGCGCAGTACTTCGCCGAGAACGCCTACCCGAGCTCGGTCATCACACCCGGGGCGATCACCGCCGCGGACGAGTACATCGCCCGTGCCGACCCCCCGCCAGCGCTGCGCCGGCTGCTCTCGGAGGGCCGCGACGGCGTGGCCCGCGCCCTTCGCTGCCGTGAGCTGGACGCCCGGGCCGGCTGATCATTCCGGCCGGGCGGCCGCCGCACGCCGCTGCGTCTCACGCACAGCCAGGTCAGGAGCGACGGCGCTGGCAACGGCACGGACCAGGTCGACCGCGGCCAGGTTCTCGATCAGCACCGCCTCACCGTCGCCATTGCAGAGCGGGATCTGCCAGTTCGGGTACTCATCGGATGTGCCAGGAACGTTCTGCGTACGACGGTCACCCACGGCGTCGGCCAGCGAGACCCCGACGAGCAGCGCCGGCGTCAGCGCCAGGAAACGGTAGAGAGCCACGGTGAACTCGGCAGCCGTCGGCCGGGCACCGGGCGGCAGCAGCCGTTCCCGCACGAGGGCATCCTGCCAGCCAGCCAGGACCAGCTCTGAGCGCTTGCGTTCTGCCTCTGGATCATTCAGCAGGCCGAGCCTGGCGCGGACGGTCACCTGATCGCCGGTGACGAAGCCGGAGACCGGCGGAACGTCGTGCGTGCCTACCGTCGCCATGCAGCGCCGCCGCCAGTGCTCGGGGCGCAGCGGCGAGCCATCGGACTCGCGGGCGAACCAGAGCAGCGACGTCCCCAGGATGCTCTGCTCGGCCAGGTAGCCGCGGATCCAGGGATCGACCGTGCCCAGGTCCTCGCCGATCGCCACGGCGCCGGCCCTGGCCGCCTCGCCAGCCAGCACGGCCACGGTCGCCCGGTGGTCGTAGCTGACGTAGGCGCCGCGGTCGGGCGGCATCCCTTCCGGCACCCACCACAGCCGCATCAGGCCCATGACGTGATCCACCCGCAGGCCGCCGACGTGACGGAACGCGGCATGCAGCATGTCGGCGAGCGGCCGGAAGCCTTTCGCCGCGAGCCGCTGCGGGTGCCACGGCGGCTGGGCCCAGTCCTGGCCGCGCTGGTTGAAGCCGTCCGGCGGCGCGCCCACGCTCATGCCGCGGACGAGCAGGTCCTGGTGCGCCCAGGCATCGGCGCCGCCCGGGTGCACGCCGACGGCGAGGTCGCCGATCGCGCCGATCGCCATGCCTGCCGCGAGCGCCTCCCGCTGGACCGCCGCAAGCTGGGTGTCGATCAGCCACTGGAGCCACGCGTGGAAGTCGGCTCGCTCAGCAAGCCGGCCGTGCCCGGTCAGGCGCGCCGCGCGGCCAGGGTCGGTCAGCTCAGCGGGCCAGCGCCGCCAGTCCGGTCCGTGCTGCTCGGCCAGCGCGCACCAGCTGGCCCATCCGGCGAGCTCGGCGCCCTCGCGCTCGGCGAACTCGCGGCGCGCCGCCTCGCGCTCGGCGCTCAGGCAGATCGGGTAGATCAGCTCGAGCGCACGCAGCTTTGCCGCCCAGACGGCATTCCTGTCGATCAGCTCCGGTGTGCAGTTGGCGGCCCGCAGCGGCGCGGCGAGCCGCTCGATCTGCTGCCGCTCCGCGGCCGAGAGCTGCCGGTACTCGGGAATGTCCTCGATCCGCAGGTAGAGCGGGCTGGTGTAGCGCCTGGTCATCGGGAGGTACGGCGACGGGCTTACCGGCGGCGCCGGCTCCGCCGCGTGCAGCGGGTTGACGAGTATGAACCCCGCGCCGAGCTCGCGGGCACTCCAGACCGCGAGATCGGCCAGGTCGCGCAGATCGCCGTGGCCCCAGGAACGCCGTGAGCGCACCGAGTAAAGCTGCACGGTGAAGCCCCATGACCTGTTCGGCGGAACTCTCGGCCCGGCCATCGTCCCGGCGCGGGAGTCCGCGCCCGGTTCGGCTAGGCGCGGACCGGACCCGGCCGGCCGGCCGCCATTGCGCGTATCACCACCCCCCGGCCCGGCCGCGGCCCGGAGTGCGCCGACCGCACCCGTCGCAGCCACCGGATCAGCTCCGGCCCGGCTGGCCGGGCCGGGTCCCGCGGCGGTCTGATCGGCCTGGCATGGCACGTCGCCAAGCGCGCCGACTATCGCCGCGAGGACCTCGGGATCGGCCTGAACCCGTTCCTTCCGCCAGTCCAGGTAGCTAGCCGAGACGCCAAGCGCCTCCGCCCGGCTGATCAGCTCTCGGTCCGTCATCACAACATGATCGCCGGGGCGGCCCGGGCCGGTGCAGCGGGGCCGGTCTTCGCTCGCACCCGGCCCGGCGGCACCGGCCCGCGGTGACTGCGGCCACGGGACCGCAGGGGCGGCGTGCCACGACGGCCCGAGGTTGACCGCGCTGCCAGTCGCCAGTACTATGCACTGCATGGTAGCTGGCGAAGCCGGGAACCTGGTGGCGCAGATGCGCCGCGGGGTGCTGCCCTACTGCGTCCTCGCCATGCTCCAGGACAAGGAACGGTATGGCTTCGAGCTGGTCCAGACCCTCAGCGGGATGGACGGCATGGTGACCGGCGAGGGCACGATCTATCCGCTCCTGGCCAGGCTGCGGCGGCAGGGCCGGGTGGAGACGACCTGGCAGGAGTCGGCGGCCGGCCCGCCCCGGCGCTACTACCGGATCACCCTGGCCGGGCGCGAGGCGCTCGCGGAGTTCGCCAGCTCGTGGCGGCGGTTCAGCGGCACCGTCGATGACCTGCTTGCCAGCCCCGGAGAGGGCCGCGCCGATGAGACCGCATGACCCGGAGCCCGGCGCCCAGGCAACGACGGCCTTACGTTTTCGAACAGGAGATCCGACGGTGAACCTTAGCGATAACGACCAGCTGGTGGCCGACTATCTGGGCCGGCTCGATCAGGCAGCCCGGGCGCTGCCCGCCGACCGCCGGGCCGAGCTGATCGAGGAGATCGCCTTGCACATCGCCGAGGCCCGCGCGGCGGATCCCGGCGGCCTGAGCGAGCCGCTGGCGGTGCGCAATATCCTCGAGCGGCTCGGTGATCCGCAGGACATCGTCCGCGCCGCGGCCGAGGCCGCCTTCGCCGACGCCGCGGCTGACTACCGGCCGGCCGGGCCGAGGCACACGGGCACCGGACCGGCGGGCGGCGACGGCCGCGGCGGAGCGGGCCCGCTGGAGATCTGCGCTGTGCTGTTCCTGCTGGTCGGCGGCGTGGTGATCCCGGTGCTCGGCTGGATAGCCGGCGTCGTCCTGCTCTGGGTCTCGCCGCGCTGGCAGACCAGGGACAAGCTGATCGGCACGCTGGTCTGGCCGGGCGGCCTGCTGGCGCCGGCCGCCGTGCTCATCGCAGGCGGCGCCGCGGCGCTGATCCCGGCCTCAGAGACGGTGTGCACGGGCGGCGGTTCCGAGGCCGGGATCACCACGTCCGGCCAGCGGATCGTCCATCACTTCCCGCCGACCTGCACGGGGACCGGCGGCATGCCCGCATGGCTGGGCATCACGATCCTGGTGATCCTGATGGCGCTGGCGATCGGCGGGCCGGTCTACACCGCGATCCGGCTGCTGCGCCGGGCCGGGCACGCTCCGGCCGGCCAGGCGGCCGGGCCTGCCGTGCCGATCCCCGCTTGATACCGCTCAGGCACCCGGCTGACTCCAGATCGACCGCCGCGCCCGGTACGCCGCCACATGCTGCCGGTTGCCGCAGGTCCGGCTGTCGCAGTAGCGCCTGGTCTGGTTGCGGGACGAGTCCACGAAGGCCACGCGGCAGCCGGGTGCCGCGCAGCTGCGCAGCCGGGTGCTCTGGCCGGCCACGACCAGCTCGGCCAGTCCCATCGCGCTGTGCGCGGCGATTCGGTCGGCCAGCGGCGCGGATGCGCGCGAGACGTGGATGTGCGGACCCCGGCCATCGTGCGAGACGATCTGCGGCACCGCGCCGGTCTCGGCCAGCAGCGCGTTCAGGCCGCTGATCGCCGCCGGCTGATCGCCCGTCTCGCAGGACATCGCGACCGAGTCGAGCCTGGCGCGGAGCACCCGGAGCCGCGCGGCATCGCCGGGCCTGGCCGCACCGAGGTTCTCCACCCGGTGCAGGCGGCCGAACGCGATGACGTCGGCCAGGTCTCCGAGCTGCTCCCCGGCACCCGACCGGCCGGTATTGATCAGGTCGACGCACTGATCGAGCGCCTCGCGCTGATCGGTACCGAGTCCCATGGCGGCTCCCTGCCGGCAGGCACGTATGCTGGTCACCGTGACAGCACCGTACAAGCCTACGGTCATGACAGACAACAACGGCACCGGCAACTCCGGTGCCGTTAGCATGCTGGCAAGCCGGCCGCTGCTGCTGGCCGGGCTGGGTGCCGCCGCTATCTCGTCCTCGGCCGTTCTGGTCAGCCTTTCCGGGGCGAGCGCCGTGAGCACGGCGTTCTACCGGTCGGCGCTTGCCCTGCCGCTGCTCTGCGTCCTCGCGGTCATCGAGCAGCGCAGGCTCGGCGCGCGGCCGATGGCGCAGCGGGTCTGGGCCGGCGCCGCCGGGATCTTCCTCGCCGTCGACCTGATCCTGTGGACGCACGCCATCTCCGATGTCGGGGCCGGGGTGGCCACCGTGCTCGGCAACCTTCAGGTGCTGCTCGTCGCCGCGGTCGCCTGGCTGGTCTGGCACGAGCGGCCGGGCCGCGCCGTCGTCTTCGCGCTCCCGGTCGTCATGCTCGGCGTCGTCCTGGTATCCGGCCTGATCGGGAAGCACGCGCCAGGCCAGCATCCGCTGGCCGGGATCTGGTACGGCCTGGGCACGTCGGTCGCCTACGCCGGATTCCTGCTGACCCTGCGGCGGTCCTCGGCAGGTTCGGCGCACGTCGCCGGGCCGGTCGCCGACGCCACGGCCGGCACGGCGATCGCCTCCCTCGCCTTCGGCCTGGTCTTCGGCGGGCTTGGCCTGCATCCCGTCTGGCCGGGCATCGGCTGGCTGGCAGTGCTCGCGCTGACCAGCCAGACCGGCGGCTGGCTGCTGATCACCTCGTCACTGCCCCGGCTGCCCGCGGCGGTCTCGTCGCTGATGCTCCTGCTGCAGCCTGCCGCGTCGCTGGCGCTCGCCGCCGTCATCCTCGGCGAGCACCCCACCGCCCTCCAGCTGGCCGGCGCCGCGCTGACCTGCGGCGGCGCGCTGGCCGCCAGCCTGGCCGCCACCCGTCCGGCGGATCCGGTCCCGGCGCCAGGGCCGACCGCGATCAGCCAGCCGGCCCGCGCCCATCAGGCCCATCAGGCCCATCAGGCCCATCAGGCCCATCAGGCCCATCAGGCACTGATCGCCCCCGCCGAGACCTCGCCGGGGGCATGACCGCCCGGCCCGGGCCTGCGGCCGCCATCCCTGCGGCCGCCATCCCTGCGGCCGCCATCCCGGAACCGCGGCGGGCCGGGCCGGATGGCTACCAGATCTCTGGATGCTTGTCCCGCCACGGCCTGGCGGCTTCGACCTGCGCCGAGAGCGAGATCAGCGTCGCCTCATCGCCGAGCCGCGCGGCCAGCATGACGCCGATCGGCAGGCCGTCGGCATTCCAGTACAGCGGGAGGTTTACCGCGGGCTGGCCGGTGATGTTGTACAGCGCGGTATACGGGGTGAATCGCTTCTGGCGCTCGAAATTCTCGGCCGGGTCCACCTCGTCGAAGTAGCCCACCGGGACCGGCGGCGCGGCCAGCGTCGGGCTGAGGAAGGCATCGTAGCTATTCAGCACGGCGAGCGCCGGCCGCATCACGGCCTGAAGGTAGGCCTGGGCGTAGATCAGCTCGCCCGCGGAGACCTGGCTGCCGCGGCCCCGCAGGTAGCGCGTCAGCGGCAGCAGCTGGTCCTCCTGCGCGGGGTCGATCGGCGCCAGCGTCGACATCGAGTACCAGAGCAGCTCGAACATCGGCACGGCGTCGGACCCGAACGGCAACTCGACGTCTTCGACCGAATGCCCGAGATCGGAGAGCAGCTTGCTGGCGTCCTCGTACGCGGCCAGGCAGTCCGCGTGCACCGTCGCCCCGGGGACGATGTTGCGCGCGGAACGCCCGATCCGCAGCCTGCCGGGATCCCGGCTCGCGTGGCGCAGGAAGCTCTGGCCGGCCGGAAGGTCCGGCACCGAGTACATGTCACCGGGGTGGTGGCAGGTCATGGCGTCGAGCAGCAGCGCGGCATCGGCGACGGTCCGCGTGATCGGGCCGTCGGTGGCGAGCCCGGAGAGGTCGGGCATCAGCGGCCCGCCGGAGATCCGGCCCCGGCTTGGCTTGATCCCGAACAGGCCGCAGACACTGGCCGGGATTCTGATCGAACCGCCGCCGTCGCTGCCCTGGGCGGCCGGCGCCAGCCCGGCCGCCACCGCGGCGGCCGCGCCACCGCTGGACCCGCCAGCCGACCTGGACAGGTCCCACGGCGTGCGCGCGGGCGGGCCGATCTTCGTCTCGGTGTAGCAGGGCAGTCCGAACTCAGGAGTGGCCGTCTTGCCCGTGATCACGATCCCGGCCTTGCGCAGCGCGGCCACCACGTAGTCGTCCTCGGCAGCCACGTTGTCGGCGAAGATCGTGCACCCGAAGGTCATCCGCACCCCGGCCACCATATTCAGGTCCTTGATCGGGATCGGCACGCCGGCCAGCGGCGGCAGCGCCGCCGCCTGGTCGCCGGCCCGGCGGCTCTCGGCCACCAGCTTCTCCGCGATCGTCGCCTGCTCGTGTGCCAGGTCCGCGGTCACCGTGTAGAAGGCACCGGTCTGGCCATTCAGCCGGTCAATCCGGTCCAGGTAGTGGCCGGCGATCTCGACCGGCGAAAGCTGCCCATCGCGGATCGCGGCTGCGAGCTCAATGGCGGTCATGTCATGGATATGCGTCACGTTACCGAACAGTAGACGTGCTGGCGATCACCGTAAAGCCCTGGCAGGCCGCATTCCTGGCCGCGTCGGGGGCATGTTCGCCGACTGCCGGATCGGCTACGCTCAGAACGTGGACTGGGAGGTGCCAAGCCACGCCGACAGCGGGCCCGAGGGGGAGGTCCAGCCAGTCGCCGTGCCGAGCGGACCCGGCGGCGGCGCGGACGGCCCGGACCTTCGGTCGGCCGGCCCCCCCGGGGTCGCTGGCGACTTCCCGGGCGATCTGGCCGATCTGGGCGACCACGGCGACCACGGCGATCAGGGTGAGCCTCCGGCATCCGGTGCCCGTGCGGCGGTCCAGCCCGCTGACCCGGGCCAGCCGGGCGTCGCGGCCGACCGGCACCAGGCCTGGCGCTCGATGTTCCGCCGCCGGGCCGCGGGCCCGGCCGGCCAGGACGCCGGCGATCAGCGGCAGCCGCGGCACTCCGCGGCCCGGCCGCACCTGATCAGGCCGCAGCTCGCCAGACGGCACGACGGTCGCCGGCAGATCGCCCGGTCACGGCCGCACATCGCCCGGCCGCAGCTGGCCAGCCTTCCGCTGGTGAGCCGACCGCTGGCGAATCCGCAGCTGAGGGCCGACCCGCGAGTGCGGATCTGGGCCACGAGGATCGCGATCGTCGTCGTCCTGTACTTCGGCATCATGCTGTGGCATGGCTGGCGGCTCGGCCTGACCATCGCCGCGCTGTATGCCGCCGCCGACATCATCTTCCGCTCTAAGACCACGGCGGTGATCCCGCCCTCGATCAGGGTGACCGCGGCGCAGCGGAGCACCAGGCGCCGCCTGAAGGTGCTCGAGCCGGCCGGATACCTGGCGCTGCACGCGTGCACGATTCCGGGCATGCAGCCGGGCACGCGGTCGGTCATCGACCATCTCGTGGTCGGGCCGGCCGGGGTGTTCGTGCTCGATTCCGAGCGCTGGGACCGACGCCTGCCGGTGCGCACCATCGGCGGCAGGCTCTACCATGGCCCGGTCAACCAGGAGGAACGGCTGAAGCACTCGCGCTGGGAGGCGCACCAGGCGGCAACGCTTCTCGGCGCCGAGCTCGGTCATCCGGTCAAGGTCCACCCGGCCATGATCATCTACGGCCCGAAGGTCCCGTGGACGGTCAACAAGCTCCAGGCAGTCGATGTGTTCGACGGGGGCCGGGTCAGCACGTTCTTCCGGCGCCAGTCCAAGGCGACCGCCAGCCATCAGCTCAGCACCAGCCAGATAGCGGCCATCTACACCGCCGCCGCACGGGTACTGCCGCCCCTGGCCGCGAGTGACGCCAGCCAGGCTCGCCAGCACACCAGCTAGTCTTTGACCCTCCACAGCGGCGCGGACGGAGGGCAGGCAGTGACGGCTGCACGAGACTGGGTGGCCGGAGCCCGGCCGCGCACTCTCCCGGCCGCCGTGGTCCCGGTCGCCGTCGGCTCGGGCGTGGCCGCTGGCTACGGCCAGTTCGTCGCCTGGCGCGCGACGCTGGCCCTGGTCGTCGCGCTGGCGCTACAGGTCGGAGTGAACTATGCCAACGACTACAGCGACGGGATCCGCGGCACCGACGAGCAGCGGGTCGGGCCCATCCGGCTAGTAGGCTCTGGCCTGGCCAGGCCCGGGCACGTGCTCGCGGCCGCTCTGAGCAGCTTCGCCGTCGCGGGCGCAGCCGGGCTGGTGCTCGCGGCGGTCGTCTCCTGGTGGCTGGTTCTGCTCGGGATCGCGGCCGTCGGCGCGGCCTGGTTCTACACGGGGGGCAGCCGCCCCTATGGCTACCGGGCGCTCGGCGAGCTCTCTGTCTTCGTCTTCTTCGGCCTGGCTGCCGTGACGGGCACCGCCTACGTTCAGATGAGCAGGCTCAGCTGGCTCGCGATCGCGGCCTCGATCCCGGTCGGCCTGCTGGCCTGTGCCCTGCTCGTGATCAACAACCTGCGCGACATCCCGACCGACCATCTGTCAGGCAAGCGAACCCTGGCGGTGGTGATCGGTGACCGGCGGACCCGGCAGCTCTACGCCGGGTGCCTGACGGTGCCCTTCTGCGTGGCGCTGGCGCTCGCGCCCGCCGCCCCGCTCCTGCTGCTCACCCTGGTCGCCTTCCCGTTCGCGGCGCCCCCGGCCCGTCTCGTCCTGGCCGGGACATCCGGCCGCGACCTCGTCGCCGCGCTCGGCCAGACCGGCCGACTGCAACTGGTGTTCGGCGCGCTGCTCACGGCCGGGCTGGCAATCCGGCTCTGACCGGCGCCCTTCGACCCGAGCTTCGGCCATCGCCGGCCAGGCCAGGCCGGCGGCACTCGACGGGCCGCCCTGGGTCAGTCTCCCGCGGCCGGCATGCGTGCGGTGAAGACGGCAGGCCGCTCCCCGGCATAACCCGGCGCCTCCTGGGACTCCTCGGCGACCGCCGCGGCCGCCGGAACGTCGGCCAGACCCGGCACCACCTGCGACGGATCGGCGACGGCCACGGCCGGCCCGTCGGGCAGGTCCGGCACCACCTGGGACGGGTCGATGACGGGCACGCTGACCGGCCCGTCAGCCCGCTCTGGCGCCGGGGACGAGTCGGCGGCGAGCGCGGCGGCCGGCCGCTCTGACGCCAGCGCCGGCGGGTCAGCCTGGCCAGGCGCGACCTGCGGCCGGCCAGGCTCGGCCCGGTGCCCCGCGGCCGGCTCATCGGGTCCGGCACCGGACCCGCCGAACGCCGAGCCGAGCATCCGCAGGGCGCCGGTGACCTCGCTCGGAATGACCCAGACCGAGTTACCGGTGCCCTGGGCGATCTGCGGCAGCGTCTGGATGTACTGATAGGCGAGCAGCTTGGGATCGGGATTGTTGTCGTGGATGGACTGGAATACGGTGCCGATCGCCTGCGCCTGGCCTTCGGCCCGCAGGATCGCGCTCTGCTTGTCGCCCTCGGCGCGCAGAATGGTCCCCTGCTTGTCACCGTCCGCGGTCAGGATCTGGGACTGCCTGACGCCCTCGGCGGTAAGGATCGCGGCGCGCTTCTCCCGCTCGGCCCGCATCTGCTTCTCCATTGCCTCCTTCACGCTCACCGGCGGGTCGATCTTCTTGATCTCGACCCTGGTCACCCGGATCCCCCACTTGCCCGACGCGTCGTCGAGCACGCCGCGGAGCATCGTGTTGATCCGGTCACGCGAGGTCAGGCTCTGCTCCAGGTCCATCGAGCCGATCACGCTCCGCAGCATGGTCGCGGTGAGCTGCTCGATCGCCTGGATGTAGTTGACGATCTCGTAGTCGGCCGCCCGCGGGTCGGTGACCTGGAAGAACAGCACCGTGTCGATCAGCACGACCAGGTTGTCCTCGGTAATCACGGGCTGGCCGATGAAGGAGACCACCTGCTCCCGCAGGTCGATCAGCGGCTTGACCCGGTCGATGACCGGGATGATGAAGTTCATCCCCGGTTCCAGGGTCTTGCGGTACCTGCCAAGGCGCTCGACGTTGCGCGCCCGCGCCTGCGGCACGATCTGGACCGCCCGGATGGTGAACAGCGCGATCAGCAGCACGATAAAGGCGCCGACGATGAGGATGGCATCGCCCAACATGGCTACTCCCTGGGATACACGAGGGCGGTCACGCCCTCGATCTGCATGACGTCGACGGTCGATCCGGCCGGGAGCACAAGCGACTCGTCGTACGGCCGCGCCGACCACTCCTCGCCGCCGATCCTGACCCGGCCGCCGTGAGCTGAGACATCCTCAAGGACCAGCGCGGTCCGCCCGACCAGCGCCGCGGTGCCGGTTCGCAGTAACGGCGGCTGCTTGACGTGCCGGATCGCGATCGGCCGCACGAACCCGAGACCGGCGGCCGACGCCAGGATGAACGCGCCAACCTGGATCGGAACGTTGCCCCCGGCCGCGGCGGCGATCGCGCCGACCAGGGCGGCGACGGCGATCAGCCCGAACGCCAGAGTGGTGGTCAGGATCTCCGCAACGCCGAGCACGACGGCCACGATCAGCCAGACGATCCAGACCACTTGCCGCTCCCGGGGACACGGAACATTACGGGATGTACTTCGACAGTAACCCCGCTGTCAGGTAACCGCAGCGCGGATCAGGCCGCTTCGGCCAGAAACTTCACACCAGGCTTCGAAACGAGGACCATAGGAAGATCGACTTCGGAGAAAGAGATAGATCATGCCTGACGAGACTGGTTCGGAGCACACCGCCGCGATGCCCGGCAGCGACGCCCTGTCCTACAGCCACGGCGCCGCCACGACCGCGCTGATCGGCGAGACGATCGGCGCGAACCTGCGCCGGGTCACGGCCGCGCATCCGCACGCCGAGGCGCTCGTGGACGTGCCGACCGGGCGCAGGTGGACCTACGCCCAGTTCAACGCCGACACGGACACCCTGGCCAGCGGCCTGATCGCGGCCGGCCTGGCGGTCGGCGACAGGGTCGGGATCTGGGCGCCGAACTGCGCCGAGTGGGCGCAGTTGCAGTATGCGACGGCCAAGGCCGGGGTCATCCTGGTCAACATCAATCCCGCTTACCGCGGCCACGAGCTCGGGTACGCGCTGCGTCAGTCCGGCGTGCGGCTGCTGTTCAGCGCCGAGAGCTTCAAGACCAGCGACTACCGGGCGATGATCGAGGAGGCGAGCGGCGACCTGCCGGACCTGGAACGGGTGATCTACCTCGGCACCGGGGACTGGGACGCGCTGTTCGCCGCCGGCGGCCGGCACCGGGAACCGGGCGGGCCCGGCGCCGACGTCAGCGATGACGACACCGACGCCAGCGGGTACGCCCTGGCGGCCCGCGAGGCCAGCCTGTCGTTCGACGACCCGATCAATATCCAGTACACGAGCGGGACAACGGGGTTCCCGAAGGGCGCGACGCTGTCGCACCACAACATCCTGAACAACGGCTTCTTCATCGGCGAAGGCTGCGGGTACTCCGAGCGGGACCGGGTGTGCATACCGGTGCCGTTCTACCACTGCTTCGGGATGGTGCTCGGCAACCTCGCCTGCACGACGCACGGCGCCTGCATCGTGATCCCGGCGCCCGGCTTCGATCCGGCCCAGACCTTGCGCGCGGTGCAGGCAGAGCGGTGCACGTCACTGTACGGAGTGCCGACGATGTTCATCGCCGAGCTCGGACTGGCCGACTTCCCCAGCTACGACCTGTCCACCCTGCGGACCGGGATCATGGCCGGCTCGCCGTGCCCGGTCGAGATCATGAAGCGCGTGGTCAGCGAGATGAACATGACCGAGGTGACGATCTGCTACGGGATGACCGAGACCTCGCCGGTCTCCGCCCAGACGACCGCCGACGACGATATGGAGCGGCGGGTCTCGACCGTCGGCCGGGTTCATCCGCACGTGGAAGTCAAGATCATCGACCCCGAGACCGGCCGGGTGCTGCCCAGGGGCATGCCAGGCGAGATGTGCACCCGCGGATACTCCGTGATGCTCGGCTACTGGAACGAGCCGGAGAAGACCGCCGAGGCGATCGACGCGGCAAGGTGGATGCACACGGGCGATATCGCGGTGATGGACCAGGCCGGATACCTGAACATCGTCGGGCGGATCAAGGACATGGTGATCCGGGGCGGGGAGAACGTGTACCCGCGCGAAGTCGAGGAGTTCCTTTACGCCCATCCGGCCATCGAGGACGTCCAGGTGATCGGGGTTCCCGACGTCAGGTACGGCGAGGAGCTGTGCGCCTGGGTCAAGCTCAGGCCCGGCCACGAGCTGACCGCCGACCAGATCAGGTCGTACTGCCAGGGCAAGATCGCGCATTACAAGATCCCGAGGTACATCCGGTTCAGCCAGGACTTCCCGATGACCGTCACCGGCAAGGTGCAGAAGTTCAGGATGCGAGAGACTTCCGTCACCGAGCTAGGCCTGGAGATCGCCAGCCAGACCCGCACCGCATGAGGCCGCGAGCGGGCGCCGGAGCGCACCTGGCCGCCGGTCACCCCGCGCCGGAGCGCACCTGGCCGCCGGTCACCCCGCGCGGGATCGCGGCGTCGCCGTCGTTGTCGTGCCAGGCTGCCTCGCGCCTGACCGCCGCCGACCCGGGCCGGCGCGCGGCATCGCCCCGCCGGCGGGTTCGGCTGACAGGCCGCTCGCGGCAGATTCTGGGCGCGTCACGCTCGCTGCGGGCGGCGCACCGCGGTGAGCCGGGACCAGGACATCTCCGTGCCCAGGACGTGGTGAGCTGGCCCAAGCGGCGGGTCAGCAGATCACCCGGGTCCTGTTTCTGCCACGTTATAGTCAAAGTCGACAGGCCGGGACGCCGGCCGGCGCAGGAGGGTCGGAGATGCTCGGACACAAGTGGGAGAAGGTCACGGCGAGAGTCGTCGGGATGCAGGGCGGCGGAGCCCTGCCAGCACCAGGATCGGGCCCGAGCATGGGAATGCAGGAACTGCGCGACTACCTGGTCGAGGTCCGCAAGCCGAATGGTGAGATGCTGCGGACGACGGTCAGCGAGACCAGCAGGTTCATGCACGCGCTCGGGTCCCCGATGGCCATCGAGATCAACTTCAAGACCGGCGAGGCCAAGATCGACGTGCACGGCATGTCGAAGCTGGCCCAGGAGATGCTGCGGTACCAGCCGAGCGCGGCCGCGGGCATGCCCGACGGGGGGGTCGGCGGCCTGACCGGTGGCATCGCCGGCCTGGTGAGCGCGATCGGCGCCGCGAGCACGGTGTCCCAGTCGGTGCACGTGATCGGCCCTAACGGCCAGGAAATTCCGGCGAGCGCGCTCGGCGGCGAGGACATCAGCGGGCTCGTGCACGCGATGATGTCCGGCGACCCGGCAGCCAAGCAGGCGGCTGTGGAGCGGATCCGCCAGATCAAGGAGCAGCTCAGCCAGCGAGCCGCCACGGACGCCGGGTATCCGGCACCCGGCAGCGCGTTCGACCCGATCGGCGCCGCGGAGACGTTCAGCGGCCCGGTCACCGGGGCCCCGCCCGGCCAGTCCTTCGCGCCAGGCTCGTTCTCTCCGACCGGCCCTCATGGCCAGTACAGCCCGGCGAGCCCGCCCGCGTCGTTCGGGGCGCCGATGGCATTCGACCCCCTTGGCGCGGGCACCGGCCAGGGCACCCCCGAGCAGCGAATCGCGACGCTGCAGCAACTGCTCGACAAGGGCATCCTGACCGAGTCCGAGTTTCAGGCAAAGCGTCAGCAGATCATCAGCGAGATCTGACCCGTCCCTGCCCGCGGCCCCGCACACGACCCCGCCCGGGGTCTGGCCAGATGCCGATGCGCTACCCAGCGCTCTCGGCGCGAGGACCTGCTGCCCGGACCTCAAGCCGGTCAAGCAGGTCCTGGGTAGCGCGGGCGACCGCGTCGACGGCGGTATCAAAGGCCTCGGTGTTGTGGGCGGCGGGCTTGCGGAACCCGCTGATCTTGCGCACGTACTGGAGCGCGGCGGCCCGTACGTCGGCGTCGGTGACCTGCTCGGCGTAGGGCTCGCGCAGGGTCTTGATGCTGCGGCACATGCCACCGAACTTACTGTGCCTTCGCAGCGCCGCGAACGACGACCCACAGACGGGACGCCTTGCGAAACTCAGATTCAGCACCAACGGCGCCGCGATCTAACTCGTCGTAACCCGCCCAGACCGCTTGAGCGGCACCGCCGACGGCCACACTCGACTTAGCACGGATTTGCGTCGCTCATACCATCATAAAACGGGTGTTAACATGGCTGAAATCCGTGCTAAGTCCCCTTGGAGATCGCACGGACCCGATTACGCGCCCGTTATGCCCTAATTCCACTGTGACCCAGAGTGATGAAATCGTCGGCTACGGGGTGCGCCAGAGCGCGTGCACCAGCCGTCGGCGGGAACTGGCACGATGGATGGGCCATGACGCTTTCCGATCAGCTGCCGCCGTCCGCCGACCCCGATTCGCTCTACGCCGCGTTCACCGCCTGGGCCGCCAGCCAGGGGCTGACCCTGTACCCGCATCAGGATGAGGCGCTGATCGAGCTCGTGTCGGGCGCCAACGTGATTCTCTCGACGCCGACAGGTTCAGGTAAGAGCCTGGTGGCAACCGGCGCCCACTTCGCCGCGCTCGCCACCGGCATCCGCAGCTTCTACACAGCGCCGATCAAGGCGCTGGTCTCGGAGAAGTTCTTCGCGCTCTGCGAGATCTTCACACCGGCCAGCGTCGGGATGATGACCGGCGACGGCAGCGTCAACGCAGGCGCCCCGATCATCTGCTGCACAGCCGAGGTGCTGGCCAACATCGCGCTGCGGGACGGCGCGGCCGCCGACGTCGGCATGGTGATCATGGACGAGTTCCACTACTACGCCGACCCGGACCGGGGCTGGGCCTGGCAGGTGCCGCTGATAGAGCTGCCGCACGCGCAGTTCCTGCTGATGTCGGCCACCCTCGGCGACGTCACCAGGTTCGAGACCGACCTGACCAGGCGGACCGGCCGACCCACGGCCGTGGTGCGCTCGGCCGAGCGCCCGGTGCCGCTGCTCTTCCGCTACAGCGCCGAGCCGCTGCACGAGACGATCGCCGAGCTGCTCGCCACCAGGCAGGCGCCGATCTACGTGGTGCACTTTACCCAGGCGGCGGCGATCGAGCAGGCTCAGGCGCTGATGAGCGTCAACGTCTGCAGCCGGGAGGAGAAGGACGCGATCGCCGAGCTGATCGGCCGGTTCAGGTTCTCGGCCGGATTCGGGAAGACGCTGTCGCGGCTGGTCAGGCACGGCATCGGGGTGCATCACGCCGGGATGCTGCCCCGGTACCGCAGGCTGGTCGAGACGCTGGCCCAGGCCGGCCTGCTCAAGGTGATCTGCGGCACCGACACCCTCGGCGTCGGCATCAACGTGCCGATCCGCACGGTCCTGTTCACCGCGCTGTCCAAGTACGACGGCAGCACCACCCGGCTGCTCCAGGCGCGGGAGTTCCACCAGATCGCCGGCCGGGCCGGGCGGGCCGGCTTCGACGACACCGGGGCGGTCGTCGTGCAGGCACCCGAGCACGCCATCGCGAACGAGCGGGCGCTGGCCAAGGCCGGTGACGACCCGAAGAAGCGGCGCAGGGTGGTGCGCAAGAAGCCGCCGCCCGGCATGGTCTCCTGGGGGAGGCCGACCTTCGAGCGGCTGGTGGCCGCCGAGCCCGAGCCGCTGAAGTCCAGCTTCGCGGTCAGCCACGCCATGCTGCTGAACGTGATCAGCCGGCCGGGCGACGCCTTCGCTTCGATGCGGCACCTGCTCACCGACAACCACGAGGACCGGCCCGCCCAGCGCAGGCACATCCACCGCGCGATCGAGATCTACCGTGCACTGCTGGCCGGCGGCGTGGTGGAACGGCTCGCCGAGCCGGACGAGCAGGGACGGCTGGTCCGGCTCACCGTCGACCTGCAGGACGACTTCGCGCTGAATCAGCCGCTCTCCCCGCTCGCACTGGCCGCCATCGAGCTGCTCGACGTGACCGCGCCCGATTACCCGCTCGACGTGCTGTCGGTGATCGAGGCCACCCTCGACAACCCGCGTCCAGTGCTCGCAGCCCAGCTGTTCAGGGCCCGGGGCGAGGCGGTCGCGCAGATGAAGGCCGACGGCATGGACTACGAGACCAGGATGGACCTGCTCGACTCGGTCAGCTACCCCAAGCCGCTGGCCGACCTGCTCGACGCTGCCTACGGAATCTACTCACGCGGGCATCCGTGGGTCGCCGACTACGAGCTGGCGCCCAAGTCCGTCGCGCGGGACATGTACGAGCGGGCGATGACCTTCACCGAGTACATCAGCTGGTGCGGGCTGGCCAGGTCAGAGGGACTGCTGCTGCGCTATCTCGCCGACGCCTACAAGGCGTTGCGCCAGACCGTGCCGGCCGAGGCCAGGACCGAGGAGCTCGCCGACCTGACCGAGTGGCTCGGCGAGATGGTCCGCCAGGTCGACTCGAGCCTGCTTGACGAGTGGGAGCGGCTGGCCAACCCGGACGCCGCGGCGGCCGGGCAGCTCGACGAGCGGCCGCCCGCGGTCACCGGCAACGTGCGCGCCTTCCGGGTGCTCGTCCGCAACGCGCTCTTCCGGCGCGTCGAGCTCGCGGCGCTACGGCGCTACGACGAGCTCGGCGAGCTCGACGCGGACAGCGGCTGGGACGCCGACGCCTGGGCTGCCGCGCTCGGCGCGTACTACAGCGAGCACTCCGACATCGGCACCGGCCAGGACGCGCGCGGCCCGGCGATGCTGATCATCGACATAGGAAAAGACCTCTGGCACGTCAGGCAGATCTTCGATGACCCGGCCGGCGACCACGACTGGGGGTTCAGCGCCGAGGTCGACCTGGACGCCTCCGACGAGGCGGGCGAGGCGGTCATCCGGGTGACCGACGTCGGCAGCCTGTGATCCTCGGCCCGGCACCGTCCGGGCGCCGACCGCACGGTCGCGCGGGGCAGGCGGCCGGCCGGTCACCGACGTGCGGGGCAGGCGGTCACCCGCCTCGGTCCAGCGAGCACCCAGCCCCGGCCAGCGAGCACCCAGCCCGGACCGCGGCGAGCACCCAGCCCCGGCCAGCGAGCACCCGCCTCGGTCCGGCGAGCGCCCAGCCCCGGCCGCCAGGCACCCGGCCCGGTTCAGCGAGCACCCAGCCCCGGCCGCCAGGCACCCGGCCTGCGCCAGCGGGCGCTCAGGGCTGGCGGCGGGTAGCCCCGCGTGCGCCGGGCGGGCGCGGAGGGCAGGATGAGGGTTGCCGCCGGCAGGTGACGCTGACGGTGTTATGCCACGAAGGCATTCGCCTGATCGGCGGGAACGATTCGCACACCCAGCGGTAGCAGCGAGATCGGGATCATCTTGAAGTTGGCCAGGCCGAGCGGGATCCCGATGATCGTGATGCACAGGGCGACACCGGCCACCAGGTGGCCGACCGCCAGCCACCAGCCGAACACGATGATCCAGATGATGTTGCCGATCAGCGAGGCGACCCCGGCGTCCTCGCGAGGCGCGATGGTCCGGCCGAATGGCCAGAGCACGTAGCCAGCGATCCTGAAGGCCGCGATGCCGAACGGGATCGTGATGATCAGTACGAAGGCGACCAGGCCGGCCAGCACGTACGCGATCGCCATCCAGAAGCCGCAGAGCACAAGCCATATCACGTTGAGAATTCCCCGCACGGCAGTCAGCCCCCTTCCGCCCCCCTCTGGTGCTACCCCGCGCACAATCTGACAACCCCGGCTGACTACTTACGCTCAGCCGGGGCAGACTTACTACCGGCCGGCCCGCCGCGCGGGCCGACCGTGGGGCCTGATTCCTGCGGACCCGGCCTGCCGGAAGCCCATGATGCCCTAATCTCGGTAAATCACATTCAACAGCGCACAATCTGATCCGAGCGGTTCGCTGCGGGCACTCAGGCCAGCCGAGATGGCGGGTGGCCGGACAAGGGAGTGGCAGGGCTATGCGTCGTAGGTATGCGTGGGCAAGTCGTACCGGTGCGGTCGCACTGACCGGTGCGCTCGCCGTCACCGGCGCGATCGCCGCTGGCCACGCTCTGACCACCACGCCTCGCGCGCACAGCAGCGGAATCACGATCGACGGCGCCAGGGTCGGGCCCGCGTTCCAGGGAGTCGGCGCCATCAGCGGAGGCGGGGGGAACAGCCGCCTGCTGATCGACTACCGCCCAGTGCAGCGCCAGCGGATCCTCGACTACCTGTTCAAGCCCGGTTACGGCGCCAGCCTGCAGATACTGAAGCTGGAGATCGGCGGCGACGCGTACGCGACCGACGGCGCCGAGCCGTCGTTCGAGCACGTTCAGGGCCAGAAGAACTGTAGCGCGGGATACGAGCTGTGGATCGCCCAGCAGGCCCGGGCGCTCAACCCGGCGATCCAGCTGGCCGCGCTCCAGTGGAACGCGCCGCGCTGGGTGGGCGGTCCGGGCGGCAACCCGTGGAGCCTGACCGACATCGGCTACGTCATCGACTGGCTCAAGTGCGCGAAGAGCCACTTCGGACTCAGCTTCAACTACGTCGGCGGCTGGAACGAGCACCTGCCGCACGGCATCACGGCGCAGGTCATGGGCTGGTTCATCCGGCTGCGGGCGGCGCTGGACAGGAACGGTTTCGGCCAGGTGCGGATCATCGGCGTCGACTCGTTCGCCCACCTGCACAGTGGCAAGGACGTGTCCAACTTCCTCGCCGGGCACCCTCAGTTCCGCGCGGCCATCGGCGTGCTCGGCTACCACAACCTGTGCAAGTACCCGGCTACCGGCAACAACTGCGAGGTAACGCACGCCGCCAGGGTCTCCGGCAAGCCGATCTGGGAGTCTGAGATCGGCGCCCTGCGGCAGGGAACCGGCATCGGCGCGATGACCAGGTCGATCGAGAACGCCTACATCGAGGTGCGGGCGACCGGGCTGATCGAATGGCCGCTGATGGGCTCGATGCCGGCGAATCTGCCCGAGGAGGACCGCGGGCTGGTCTTCGCCGACCAGCCATGGAGCGGCCAGTTCCACGTCAACCCGATGACCTGGGTCCTCGCCCAGACGACGCAGTTCACGCAGTCAGGCTGGCGGCACGTGCTCGGCGCGGCCGGGCACCTGGGCGGCACGAACTCCGGGTCCTACGCCACCTACGAGTCACCAGGCCACACCGACTGGACCATGGTCGTGCAGACCTCGCAGGCGCAGGGCGCCCAGACCATCTCGGTCAGCGTCGACCCCGGCCTGCCGCGCTCGGCAGTGCACGTCTGGAGCACGAACATCAAGTCGACCAGCCGGCGTACCTGGTTCGTGCACCGCGGCGACGTCCATCCGGCCGGCGGCAGGTTCAGGTACGTGCTCGATCCCGGGTACATCTACACGTTCACGACCGTGGTCCGGCCGGGCAAGGGCGATGCGGTCTCGCCGAAGTCCAGGCCGATGCCGCTCCCCTACCAGGCCACCCCGGACGCATCGAACGAGCCCATGTACCTCGGAGCGGAGGACGGCGCCTTCGAGTACCTCGCGGACGGCAAGACGTTCGAGCAGACGGCTGCCGGACCGCCGATCTTCTGGCAGAACCCGGTCAGCTCGCGCTTCCCCTACGCCGTCATCGGCGATACCGGCTGGCGTAACTACGCCGTCTCCGCCAGGATCAGCTTCACCGCCCGGGGCCAGAGCGCAGGCCTCATCACCAGGTTCGACCACCCGAAGGCGAACGGTGTGGCGCAGCAGTTCGACGGATACCAGTTCACCGTCTCGAGCACTGGCGCGTGGAAGCTGCTCAAGGACGAGCCGAGGAAGCCGGCGAGAACCATGAAGACGGGCAGGCTCGCGAAGGCGGCCGGCCTGAACAAATGGACGACCTTGAAGTTCTCCGTACAGGGCAGCCAGCTTGTGTGCTCGATCAACGGAGCGGTCGTCGTGTCTCTGCGGGACGCGACCTATGCCGTCGGCGACGCCGGAGTCAGCACGGGCGGCTGGTATCCGGTCAGGTTCCAGGATCTGACGATCACCAGGAAGTAAGGGGAGCGGCGGCGCCGGGCGGTCCTCGTGCTCGGCGACCCGTCCCGTGGACGACCGGCCGCGAACGGGCTCATTCGGTGAATCGCGTCCAGAGCGGCCTGGCAGTTAGCTGGATCGGCCTTCGGCGTGCTAGCTCACGCCGAGCATGCCCTCGATGCCGACCGTCAGACCAGGGGGCAGGGCGCCGATGCCGCGGATCGCCAGCAGCACCCCCGGCATGAACGAGACCCGGTCCAGCGAGTCGTGCCTGATCGTCAGCGTCTCCCCTGGCCCGCCCAGCAGGACTTCCTGGTGCGCCACCAGGCCGGCCAGCCGGACCGAATGGACCCGCACTCCGCCAAGCTCCGCGCCGCGCGCGCCAGCGACCTCGGTCACGGTCGCATCGGGGCTCGGGCCGAGTCCGGCCGCGGCCCGGGCACCGGCGATCATGGCGGCCGTCCGCGTCGCCGTGCCAGACGGGGCGTCGGCCTTGCCCGCGTGATGCAGCTCGATGATCTCAGCCGACGCGAAGAACCGAGCGGCCTGCTCGGCGAACCGCATCATCAGCACCGCGCCCACGGAGAAGTTGGGAACCACGAGGACCCGGGCGCCTGAGCCGGCCGGAGACTCGCCCGTAGCTGGCCCCGCACCGGCCTGGCTCAGCCAGCCGGCCACCTCCGCCAGCCGGGCCTGGTCGAACCCCGAGGTGCCGACCACGACGTTCAGCCCGCGCTCGGTACACTCCAGGAGGTTCTTCATGACGGCGGCCGGGTCGGTGAAGTCCACGACGACATCGCACCCGGCGAGCGCGTCCAGCGTGTCGTCGATGTCGAGCGCCGCGGTCAGCTGGAGATCATCGGCCGCACCGACGGTCCGGCAGACCTCGGAGCCCATCCGCCCCCTGGCGCCAAGCACCCCAACCTTGATCATCGAGTCCCCGATCTGGTCAGCTGCCCAGGACCGCGGCGAACGAGTCGGCGTCGTCATAGGGCCCGACGACGGCCAGCGCCTTCGGCCGGGCCAGGATCGCCCCGGCGACGTCTCGCACCTCATCGAGCGTGACCGCGTCGATCGAGGCCAGGACCTCGTCGAGGTGTTCCAGCCGGGGATAGACAAGCTCTGACTTGCCCAGCCTGCTCATCCGGGACGACGGGTCCTCCAGCCCGAGCACGATGGAGCCGCGCAGCTGGCCCTTGCCTCGCTCGAGCTCCTCGCCGGTCAGGCCGCCGGAGCAGACCTTGGCGATCTCCTCGACACAGATGGCGATCACCTCGTCGGCCTTGGCCGGCAGGCAGCCAGCGTAGATGCCCCACAGCCCGCAGTCCGCGTGCTGCGAGCTGAAGCTGTAGACCGAGTAAGCCAGGCCGCGCTTCTCCCTGATCTCCTGGAACAGCCTGGATGACATCCCGCCGCCCAGCGCCGCGTTCAGCACGCCGAGCGCGAATCGCCGGTCGTCGGTCCTGGCCAGCCCGGCGCAGCCGAGCACCAGGTTGGCCTGCTCGATCGGCCGGGAGACCAGCCGCACGCCGACGCCAGCAGCCGCCTCGGGCCCGGCGAACCCGGGCAGCCTGGGCGGCGCCGGCTCGGCCCCGCTGGTCAGCACGGCGGCGAAACACTGCGCTGTCAGCTCGACTACCTGCTCGTGCTCGACTCGCCCGGCAGCCGCGACGACCAGATGATCGGGCGTATACATGTCGGTGTAATGCTCGGCGATCTGCTCGCGGCCGATCGCGTTGACCGAGTCCACGGTGCCGAGAATCGGCCGCCCGAGCGGCGTGTCGCCGAAGAGATGCTCGCAGAACGCCTCGTGCGCGGTATCAGAGGGATCGTCGTCGTTCATGGCGATCTCTTCGAGTATCACCGTGCGCTCGGCCTCGATCTCCGCGGGATCGAGCAGCGAGGAGGTCAGCATGTCCGAGAGCACGTCGATCGCCAGCGGCAGATCGGCGTCGAGCACCCGCGCGTAATAGCAGGTGTACTCCTTCGCGGTGAACGCGTTCAGCTCACCGCCGACCGCGTCGATCGCCGCCGAGATGTCCAGCGCCGACCGGCGCCCGGTCCCCTTGAACAGCAGATGCTCAAGGTAATGCGTCGCGCCCGCGTGATCGAGGTCCTCGTCGCGCGATCCGACACCGGCCCAGATCCCGAACGACGCGGACCGGACGGCGGGCAGTGACTCGGTAATGACCCGCAGGCCACCGGGCAGCACGGTGCGGTAGACGACGCTGTCGC
>DATNIU010000076.1:0-8654 GCA_035604275.1 Streptosporangiaceae bacterium
CGCCGCCGTCCTGGCCCGGCCCCAGGTGCCGTGCCCCGGCGGGTCCTGCCGCACCAGCCAGGCCGGCACCGGCCAGGCCGGCACCGGAGGCGGCGGCTCCGGTCACGCCGTCCCCGGGCCCGTGTACTACGACCGGGGCGACCACGCCGAGCGGATGAGGTTGCTCGGCGAGAACGCGCGCCGCGAGCTGATCTTGCGCCAAGCCGTCGCGCTGCTGTCCGGGCCGTCCGGGCTCGCCGCCCGGCTCCGCGCCGGCACCCTCACCGGCCCCGCCGCCTCGGTCAGCCTGCCGCTGGACATCGGCACCGCCACCGACACCATCCCGGCGCACCTGCGCCGGGCGGTGATCGCCCGGGACAAGCACTGCGCGTGGCCCGGCGGCTGCAGCCAGCGACCGGCCGGGTGCCAAGTGCATCATCTGGTCCCCCGGAGCAAGGGCGGCCGCACCAGCCTGACCAACTGCGGCCTGTTTTGTGCCTTTCATCACCTTATCGTGATCCACCAGTGGGGCTGGACCGTGGTCTTGAACGCCGACGGGACCATGACCGCCACCAGCCCCGACCGCACCCGGACCCTGCGCAGCCACAGCCCTCCGGCCACCGCCGCCTGACCGTGCGGCGCAGCCAGGCCAGCCATGGGTACGCAGACAAGCTAGTCGTCGGCGATCTGCTTGGCAGGCACGCCGACGCCCGGATAGAGCTCCGGGTCACGCCGTCCATCTGGCCATTCTGGCGGCGGGTCACGGACTCGACCGTCGAGTTCAGCGGCTCCCGATTGCGCAATGCCGGGCCGCATCCTGACCGGTTCGGCTAGTCGGCAGCCTGCCGCGGTCCCGGGGCATCATGAGGTGGTGGCAGGCGCCTTCAGCGGAGAAACAGCGGGTTACTACGCCAGGTACCGGCGTGGATACCCCGACTCGGTAGTCGACGCGCTGGCCGGCAGCCTCGGGCTGACGAGCGCTGATGTGGTCCTGGACCTGGGGTGCGGTACGGGACAGCTCACCATGCCGATAGCCCGGCATGCGCGCGTGGCGATCGGCATGGATCCCGAGCCCGACATGCTCGCCCATGCCCGAGCGGCGGCGCGAGAGGCGGGCTCGGAGAACACGCTGTGGATGCTCGGGTCGGACGATGATCTCGGCGGTCTGCGCTTCCTGACCGGCGACGGAGCGCTGGGCGCGGTGACGATCGGGAACGCGATCCACTTGATGGCTCACCAGCGCCTGTTCACGCAGGTCAGGCCGATGCTCCGGATCGGCGGCGGCCTCGCGGTGATCGCCAACGGAACACCGCTGTGGCAGCAGGACAGCGAACCGTCGCGGGCGCTGAAGCTGGCGCTTGAACAGTGGCTCGATACCACCCTGACCTCCTGCTGCGGCACAGACCGGGAGTCCCGTGGCACCTATGCGGACTCGATGCGGGCAGCCGGCTTTGACGTGAGCGAGGTCGTCACCGAATACTACGGCGAACTGGACCTTGAGCACATAGTCGGCGGCGTTTACTCGGCGATGTCACCTGACTCGCTCCCGGCGGCCGATCGGCGCGCGGCATTCGCGGCTCACATCGCGGGTGCGCTGCCCGAGACGCCGTTCGTCGAGCACGTCCGGGTCGCGGCGATGATCGGGAGGATCCGCTAAGGAGGCCGCGCTGCCGGGCGCAACCAGAACCCGAATCCCTCCTACGGCAGTGCCGCGAAACTCGTCGCACCACCATCCAGGACGAGGGGGTGGGCGTTGACGTAGCTGGACTCCGCCGAGAGCAGCCAGATCGTGGCGTAAGCCACCTCCCATGCGGTCGCCTGGCGCCCGAACGGCAGGCGCCGCGCGGTGCGGCCAGGATTGCCACGGGAGGCATCCCGGCCGAGCGGCGTGTCGACGAGGCTGGGCACGACCAGGTTGGCCCGGATCCGGCGAGACATCCCCTCCAGGGCGACCTGGCGGCAGACCCCCAGCAGCGCGGCCTTGGACGAGTCGTAGGCCGGCACCCCGGTCGCGGCGCGCAGGCTGGCCGCGGAGCTGATGAACACGATCGCCGAGGCGGGGGCCAGAACTGGCAGGGCGGCTGCGGATACCAGGAAGTGCGCCCTGGTGTTGACCGCGAAGGTGGCGTCCCACTGCTCGACCGTGGTGCCGGACAGCCCGCGGCCGTGGCCGACCCCGACGTTGAGCACCAGGCCGTCGAGGCCGCCGAGAGCCGCCATCGACTCGGTTACGACCGATGAGCAGGCCAGCGGATCGGCAACGTCGGCCAGGATCACTTCCGCCCGCGACCCTTCGGCGCGGACGAGACCGGCGGTGACCTCGGCGGCGGCCCGGTCCCGGTCAGCACACGCCACCACCGCGCCTTCACGCCCGGCCAGGACCGCGATGGCACGGCCGTTGCCGATCGGGGCATCGGGGTCCTCCGATGGCCTGGTGCCCGCGCCAACGACGAGGACTCGCCGGCCGGCCAGGCGGCCTCGTCCTGGCGCTGAGCCGGTCGCCTCCGGCGGCAGATAGGAATCGGCGCTGGTCAATCAGCCTCCCGCGGTTGGGACCAGGACCCAGGTCCGGTTTGCGCCAGCAAGCCAGACCCGTCCCCGGCAGGCAGCAGAGCGCGCGGCGGTCACCCGGCAGAGCCCGGCGAGTCGCTCCACATCGGAGCGGCACCGGTGGGCAGCGGCACGTCAAAGGCATTGAGCAGGTACGAGATCAGGGTGTAATAGCCGCACAGCGAGACCAGCTCGACCAGGCCGGCGTCCCCGAGCAGCTGCTGCGCGGCGTCGTAGGTGTCCTGGTCAAGCTGGGCGGACGCGGTGAGCTGACGGGCCACCGCGTAAACCGTCCGTTCGTCGCCGGCTTCGAACGGCGGGTCCTGGCCCGCGCCGATGGCGTCGACCACCGCGTCGGGCACTCCATGCTGACGGGCCATCCGGGCATGAGCCCACCACTCGAACTCGGCCTTCCAGCGGGCGCCCACGGTAATGATCGCCAGCTCGCTGAGCCGGCGATCGATCGACGTCTCGAACCTCAGCTTGCCGCCCAGCGAACTCAGGCGCCGGCCGACGCCCGGCGCGTGGACGAAGGCGTTGAACGGGCCCATCAGCCCGCCCTGCTCGTTGACCAGCCCGGCGGCCCGCGAACCGATCACGCCGTCCCACACCTTCTGGCCGTCGGCGTCGAGGTCTTCGTAGCGCAGATAAGGAAGACGGCTCATAGCACGACAATAGTGATGCCGCCGTTCCGCCGCACCCGGCCTGCCCTGCCCCCCCGGCAACCATCAGATCCACGGGAGCGTCCTTAGTGACGAGTCGGGATCACGCCGCCGCTGGTCAACTCTGACCCTGCGGAGCGCCTGGGGACGGACAGTCGTGAGCGCCATGCAAGCAGTTCGATCTGTCATCACCCGGCGGCCGATGGCCGCCTCCCTGGCGATCACGGCCGTCCTGACCGCGGGCCTTGCCGCCGCCTCCCCGGCCGCCGCCTCCCCGGCCGCCGCCGCCCCGGCCACGGCCAGCCTGTCGGCAAGACCGCACCGGGCGGGTTTCTCGGCGATCTCCTGCAAGGGCGCCTCCTGGTGCATGGCCGTGGGCGCCTACACCGACTCCTCGGGCGCGCGGCACGCGATGGCGCAGGAGTGGAACGGCACGCGGTGGCGGGTCCTGAAGAACCCGCCGGGCCGGCCACCGGCCAGCCTGTCCTGCTCGGCTCCGTGGTTCTGCATGGCCAGTGGCGGGCCGACCGGCGCGGAGACCTGGAACGGCCGGAGCTGGCGGACGATGAAGAGCCCGCCAGGCGGCGTCAACGGCGTCTCCTGCGGCAGCCGCAAGACCTGCATGGTCATCTACCAGAGCGTCGTGCAGTCCTGGAACGGCAGGCGGTGGCGGATCTGGCGGCAGGCAACCAACGCCTGCGGCGGACCGCCCGGATTGCCGTGCGGCCTGGCCGGCGTGTCCTGCGGCAGCGCCTCGAACTGCGTGGCGGTCGGCACCCAGACCATCTCCCAGGAGCCGGTGCAGAACACCATCGGCTTCTTCTGGAACGGAACCACCTGGGCGGGCACGGGACCGCCTGGCGACACTGAGGGAAACCCGGCCGCGGTCAACGCCGTTGGCTGCGCCGGCCAGTTCTGCATGTCCGCCGGCGGCTCCTATTCCGAGGTCGCTGGCGGTGATGTCGCGACCGCGGGCACCTGGAACGCCCGAACCCAGACCTGGCAGGACGTCTCGCCTAACCTGGGCGACATCTGCAAGCTCGGCGTCACCACCTGCACCTGGGCTAGCCTCGTCGCCTGCGGCGGGCCCGCGATCTGCGTGACCTTCGGCCCGAGCGGCACGCTGGCCTGGAACGGCAGTTCGTGGCAGCCGGCGCCGGCCGTGTCAGCCGGGCGGGGATCGAACCTTGGTGATGTCTCCTGCGGCACAGCCTTCTGCATGGCCGTCGGCTACCGGACCGTCGCGGGGGCGCACCGGACGCTCGCGGAGCTGTGGAACGGCACGACCTGGCAGATCATCAGCACACCGAGCCCGGGCTGGGCCAGCCGCGCCCGGAACCCAGGCACCGACCTGCTTCTTGCTCGGATGGCCGGATTTCCCTAGTCTTCTACTAGAAACGATCACCATAACGCGACTTCATGCACTGATCGACTTCAGACCGGTCTCAACCAGACATCTCGTCCTCAGATAACGGAGTAGAGTCCGTATCCGGTCACGTGGTGGCACAGCGGGCCGTTCAGGGGGAGGGATCGGCATCGTGCGTGAGCACCTGCTGTATGTCAATGGTGCCTGGCGCGCTGGCGGCGCCGGCTGGGCCGAGGCGACCAGCCCGTCGTCGGGAGAGGCATTCGCGAAAGTAGCCGTCGGCGACGCCGCTGACGTGGACGCAGCGGTGACGGCGGCGATGGCCGCCTGGCCTGACTGGGCCGGCGCGTCGGCGTTCGACCGGGCGCTCTGGTGCGAGCAGGTAGCCGCTGGTATCGCCGGGCATCGCGACGAGCTGGCCCGCGCGCTGACGCAGGACCAGGGCAAGCCGCTGATCGCCGAGGCCTACGACGAGGTCGACGAGCTCGCGGTGTACTTCACGATGGCAGGTGAGGACGCGAAGCGCACGGCCGGAATCCTGCCAGCGTCAACATCGGCCGGCCGACGGGTACTGACAGCGCGTGTCTCGCTCGGGGTGATCGGCGTGGTCAGCCCGTGGAACTGGCCTTACACCATGGGCGCCGAGCTGTTCGCGCCGGCGCTCGCGGCCGGAAACACGGTCGTCTGGGTGCCGGCGCCGACCACGACCGCCTGCTGCCTCATGCTGGCCGAGGTCATCGCGTCGACCGACGGGCCGGCCGGAGTGTTCAACGTGGTACCCGGGCCCGGACCGGTGGCGGGTGACGCGCTGACCGGTCATCCGCTCGTGGCCGGGATCGGCTTCGTGGGCTCGGTCGAGACTGGCGCCAAGGTCGCGGCCCGGGCAGCGGGGAAAACCCAGCTGCTCGAGCTCGGCGGCAACGGCCCGATGGTGATACTCGACGACGCTGACCTCGAGCTCGCCGCGGAAGCCGCGCTCGAGGCCGCGTACCTGTGCGCCGGGCAGAGCTGCACGGCCGGCGAGCGGTTCCTCGTGGACGCCAGGGTTCGCGCCGACTTCACCGAGCTGGTGGTCGAGGCGACCCGCGCCAGGGTGCTGCTCGGCGATCCGTTTGCCGAAGCCACGACCATGGGGCCGCTCAACAACGAGGCCACGGCCGCCAAGTTCGACCGGCACCTGGCCGACGCGATCGCGCATGGCGCCAGGATCTGCTGCGGCGGGCATCGCGCGACCGGGTTCCCGACCCGCCTGTTCGCCGAGCCGACCGTGCTCGATGGCGTCACGCCGGGGATGGCGATCGAGCGCGAGGAGACGTTCGGGCCGGTAGTCCCCATCGTCGAGGTGCGCTCGGCGGACGAGGCACTGGAACTCACCAACGCCTCGCCGTTCGGCCTCACCACCGCGGTCTTCACCGAGGACCTGGAACGCGGGCTCGCCTTCGCCGAGCTGGCCAGAGCCGGCTGGGTCAACATCAATGCCTCTACTAACCTGTGGGAGTCCCACCTGCCGTTCGGCGGCCGCGCGGGCAGCGTCAGCGGCCGCGGCCGGGTCGGCGGCCGCTATCCGATGGAGACATTCACCGAGCCGAAGACGGTGGTGTACCCGGCGCCGCGGTTCCGGGGGCTCGCCCCGGATTTCCCGCCGAACCCGGGCTTCCCGCTAAACACAGCCCTCTCACCAAACAACGGTTCAACGGAGAACAGTTCCACGGAAGGTGAGCAGTAACATGCCGATGCCCAATGCGCTGGAAATCGCCCGCGCAGCGACCCTGAAGCCGATCACCGACATCGCCGAGGAGATCGGGATCCCGCCCTGGCTGGTCCAGCCGTACGGCGAGAACGTGGCCAAGATCGATCTCAGGGCGATCGAGGCGCTGGCGCAGCAGCCGCGCGCCAAGTACGTCGTCGTCACCGCGGTCACCCCGACGCCGCTCGGCGAGGGCAAGACCACCACCACGGTCGGCCTCGGCCAGGCCATGCGGCACATCGGCCGGCGCGCGACGATCACGATCCGCCAGGCATCGATGGGCCCGACGTTCGGGATCAAGGGCGGTGCGGCGGGCGGCGGCTACAGCCAGGTGGTGCCGTTCGAGACGCTGAACCTGCACCTGACCGGCGACATGCACGCCGTGACCGCGGCGCACAACATGCTCTCCGCGATGCTCGACAACCACCTCTACCAGGGCAACAAGCTCGGCATCGACCTGCACAACATCACCTGGAAGCGGGTGCTCGACGTCAACGACCGCGCGCTGCGGAACATCGTGATCGGGCTGGGAGCGGCCGCCGACGGCGTGCCGAGGCAGACCGGTTTCGACATCACCGCCGCTTCGGAGGCGATGGCCGTGCTGGCCCTGTCGACCTCGCTACAGGACATGCGGGCCAGGCTCGGCCGGATCGTCGTCGGCTACACCAAGGCGGGCGAGCCGGTCACCGCCGAGCAGCTCAAGGCCGGCGGCGCGATGACCGTGATCATGCGGGACGCGATCCGGCCGAACTTGCTCCAGACCCTGGAGAACACCCCGGTGCTCGTGCATGCCGGGCCGTTCGGGAACATCGCGCACGGGAATTCGTCCGTGGTGGCCGACCTGATCGGCATCCACTCTGGCGACTTCCTGATCACCGAGGCCGGATTCGGCGCCGACATGGGCGCCGAGCGATTCTTCAACATCAAGTGCCGCACCTCCGGACTCCGGCCGGACGCGGCCGTGGTGGTCACGACCGTCCGCGCGCTCAAGGCGCACTCCGGGAAGCACCGGATCGTGGCCGGCAAGCCGCTGCCGCCGGACCTGCTGGCGGAGAACCCGGACGAGGTGCACGTCGGCGGCGTCAACCTGCGCAAGCAGATCGAGAACGTGCGCGCGCACGGTGTGACGCCGGTAGTCGCGATCAACGCGATGCCGGAGGACTTCACCTCGGAGCACAACGCCATCGCCGAGATCGCCGCCTCGATGGGCGTCCGCTCGGCCGTCAGCACGCACTTCGCGAACGGCGGCCAGGGCGCCACCGCGCTCGCCGAGGCGGTCGCCGAGGCGGCGGCGGAATCAGGTGACTTCCAGTTCCTCTACCCCTCTGAGGCGTCGCTGCGGGAGAAGATCGAGATCATCGCTGTCCGCATCTACGGCGCCGACGGCGTGGACTACTCCCCCGCCGCGGTGAAGCAGCTTGACGGCTACGAGCGCAACGGATTCGGCTCGCTGCCCGTTTGCATCGCCAAGACACCGCTGTCGCTGTCGCACGACCCGGCGCTGAAGGGCGCGCCGACCGGCTGGCGGCTGCCGGTCCGTGAGGTACGCGCCTCGGTCGGGGCCGGGTTTGTCTACCCGATCTGCGGGGACATGCGGACCATGCCTGGCCTGTCCTCCAACTCCGCCGCCGAGCGGATCGACATCGACGAGAACGGTGAGATCGTCGGCCTCTCGTGACCGGCCTATCGTGGCCAGCACAGCCGTGACCGGACCCACCCCGCAGGCCCGCACAACCCAGCCAGGCAGCACAGCACAGCCAGGCAGCACAGCACAGCCAGGCAGCACAGTCCGGATCGATTGTGCGGCCTGGCCGGGCTACACCGAGCAGGCGGTCGGGGCTTTCCTCGACGGGCTCGCCGCCGGGACCGCCGCGCCGGCCGGCGGCTCGGCGGCGGCCCTGACGCTCGCGCTCGGCGCCGCCCTGTGCGCGAAGACGGCGCGACTGTCCGCTCGTACGCTCACCGCCGGGCGGGCTGAGGAGATGACCCAGGAGGCGGAACGAATTCGCGCCGCCGCCGCTTCGCTCATCGACTCCGACGCGCTGGCCTATCGCGCCGTGATCGAAGCCGCCCGCGCCCCGGCCGGCCAGACAGCTCCGGCGGCCGGCGGACCGGCCGACCCGCCGAACCCGGAACCCAGCCAAACAGCCCGAGCCGCCGAACCTACCGGCACGCCGAACCCGGAACCCAGCCGAGCAGCCCCGGCCGCCGGAGAGCCGGCCGGGTTCGGGCGCGCCGGGCGGCTGGCCGCCGCGCTCTCCCGCGCCGCCGACGTGCCGATGCAGGTCGTCGAGCTGGCCTCGGACGCGGCCCGGCTCGCGGCGGCGCTGGCCGCGGACGGCAACCCGGC
>DATNIU010000077.1:0-3688 GCA_035604275.1 Streptosporangiaceae bacterium
CAGGTGATCGGACCAGGTGATCGGACCAGGTGATCGGACCAGGTGATCGGACCAGGTGATCGGAGCACGTGATCGGACCAGGTGATCGGAGCACGTGATCGGAGCAGGTGAGCGGGCAGGTCCGGGCTCACTGCCCGGGCGCGGGCAGGCGGCCCGGGCCGGCATCCGGGCGCGGCTCGTGGGTAGGTGCGGGCTCGCGGAAAGAGCGCGGGCCGACCGGAAGGCGCGGGCCGGCCGGAAGGGTACGAGCGGTGGGAAGGTGCTGGCAGGTGGGAGCTAATCAGTGAGCGGCTACCGGTACGGGCCTTACCACGGCGGACCCGACCCGCTCGAACCGCCCTACGACGTACGCGGGGCTGTCGACGCGCTGGGCGACGCGATACTCAACGGTGACGACGCGGCGACCGCGCTCCGCGAACTACTCAGGCAGGGCTTCTCTGATCGCCGCGGCCTGGACGACCTGCTCCGCCAGGTCCGCGAGCGGCAGCGGGATCTGCGCCGCAGCGGCCGCCTGGACGGGATACTCGAGCAGGCCAGGGCGATGCTTGATACCGCGATCGGGCAGGAGCGGGCCGAGCTCTTCCCCGATCCGAGCGACGAGGCGAGGATGCGCGAGGCCGAGCTCGACGCGCTGCCCTCCGACACCGCCCAGGCCATCAGACAGCTCGCCGACTACCAATGGCAGAGCGAGGCGGCCGCCCAGACCTTCGAGCAGCTGAGAGAGCTGCTGCGGCGCGAGGTGCTCGACAGCCAGTTCCGCGGGATCAAGCAGTCCATGGAAGAGCCGGATCCCGAGGCGATGCAGCGGGTCAAGGACATGATGGCCGCGCTGACGGCGATGATCGAGGCCGATGCGCGCGGCGAGCACACGCAGCAGGATTTCGACGCCTTCATGCAGCACTACGGCGAGTTCTTCCCTGAATCGCCGCAGAACCTGGAGCAGCTGATCGACTCGCTGGTCCGCAGGATGGCCGCGGCGCAGCGGCTGCTGAACTCGCTCAGCGACGACCAGCGGGACGAGCTGGCCGGCCTGATGTCGCAGACCCTGGAGGACGCCGGGCTGGCGGAGGAGATGGCCAGGCTGGCCGACGCCCTGCGCGCCCGCCGCCCCGACATCGACTGGGACGGCCAGCGCGGCGAGCGGATGACCGGCCATGACCCGCTCGGGCTTGGCGACGCGACGACCGCGCTCGCCGAGCTCGCGGACCTGGCCGAGCTTGAAGAGGCTCTGCGGCAGGACTACCCCGGCGCCCGGCTCGACGACATCGACGAGGAGGCGGTCCGGCGCGCGCTCGGCCGCCAGGCGGTCGACGATATGGAGGCGCTCCGCCAGATCGAGCGGGAACTTCAGCGCCAGGGCTACCTGCAGTCCAGCGAGGGCAAGCTGGAGCTCACCCCGAGGGCGGTGCGGCGGCTCGGCGACACCGCGCTCCGCAAGGTGTTCGCGAAGCTGGCCGAGGGCGGTCACGGGGACCACGATCAGCACGACGTCGGCCAGGCGGGCGAGCTGACCGGCGCCACCAGGCCGTGGCGGTTCGGCGACGAGCAGCCGATCGACACGGCGGCCACGGTGCGGAACGCGCTGCTCCGCGGCGTGCCGGGCGAGACAGCCGGCCGGCTGCCCTCGGTCCGGCTGTCGGTCAGCGACTTCGAGATCGGCGAGACCGAGCGGCGGGCGTCGGCCGCGGTCTGCCTGCTTGTCGACCTGTCCTACTCGATGGCGCTGCGCGGAACCTGGGGAGCGGCCAAGCAGACCGCTCTCGCCCTGTACTCACTGGTCAGGACGCGGTTCCCGCAGGACTCGCTGCAGGTGATCGGATTCTCCAACTACGCGAGAGAGCTGCGCGAGACCGATCTGGCCGGGCTCAGCTGGGACATGGTGCAGGGCACCAACCTGCACCACGCGCTGGTTCTGGCCGGCCGGTTCCTTGACCGCAGGCCCGAGCACAACCCGGTCGTACTGGTCATCACCGACGGCGAGCCGACCGCGCACCTGCTCAGGGACGGCCGGTCCTGGTTCGACTGGCCGCCATCGCCGGAGACCCTGGAGCTGACGATGGCCGAGGTCGATAAGATGACGAGGCGGCAGGCAACGCTCAATATCTTCATGCTCGCCGACGACGAGCGGCTGACTACCTTCGTGGATGAGGTGGCCAGGCGAAATGGCGGCCGGGTACTCCGCGCGATGCCCGATAGCCTAGGTGAGTACGTAGTCAGCGACTTCCTGCGGTCCAGGCGGGAGCGGAGCAGATAGCAATGATATTGGCTGCTTTCGTGAACTAAGCGCGGGTAAGGCCCTCGCTCTAGTACGGTGCCGCACGTAGTCGTCTCCGGCGGCATGAGCGCGCGGCCGCCGGCCGGGGATCAAGCGGAAGTTCTTCGAGGAGGAACGAAAGTGAGCAGTGCAAGTGTGACAGGCAGCGGCTCCAAGCGGCTTGTCGTGATCCTGGCGGTAATCGGGGTCCTCGCGATCATCGTCGGCATCCTGTACATGGTTGCCGGCTCGTCGCTGCCCAGCTTCATGACGGCCGGCAGCCACGTCCACAAGGGCAACCACGTCGCCCGGGGCAGCGTCGCAGGCGTGGTGGGAATCCTCGCGCTCGTCGGCGCCTGGATCATGAAGCGGCGAGGCTGAGTAAGCGCGCTGAGCCCCGCGGCCCAGGCCGCCCGCTCGTTCCCCGGATGATGCCGGGGCCAGGTTCTTGCCTGCCCCCGGCATCATCCGGGGGCACCGGAGATTTCCGATCGCCGGGTCCTAGACTCGCCCCATGTCCTTTGCCACAGGCGCTATGACGTTCTCGCAGCATCTCGTTCTCTGGGTGCACGTCGCCTTTGTCATCTTCACGATCGGCCCGGTCACCCTGGCGATCTCCTCGACGCCCCGGTACATCAGGCGACACAACGTCCAGGTTGTCCGCTACCTGTCCAGGATCACCTTCGTATTCGTGATCGGGTCACTGGGCGTCCTGATCGCCGGCGTCGCGCTCGGGCAGATGCTCAACGTGGCCAGCAAGCCGTGGCTGATCGTGTCGGCGACGCTGTTCCTGGTCGCCATCGTGCTGCTGGTCCTGATCGTGAGGGACCAGCGCCGGGCTATCCGGGCGATGGAGGAGACAGCCGAGCACGCTGCCGCCCAGGCCGTGGCCAGTGTCGAGACGGACGCGGCCGTCCAGGAGAGCGAGGCCAGCGCGGCTGCCGAAGCCGAGCCCGCACCGGCTCCGGCCGGCGCCCCGCATCATCTGGCCACCGTAGAGCGCGGCCGGATCGCCATGCTCGGCGGCGTGGTCAGCCTGATCTACCTCGTGATCCTGGTCCTGATGATCTGGAACAGCTGACCGTGGCCGACCTGATCTGGAGCGGCTGACCTGGGTCAGCATGATCTGGAACACATGATCTGGAACAGCTGAACGGCCTCTCCGCGGGCACCGACTCGCGCACGGCGCGGAACGACCGCGCCCGCAGCCGGGTCCTCGTCCACTGCGAACCGCCCGCGGCGCGGTCCATCTGATCCGCGCAGAAAACTCGGCCGGCCAGGCAACCTGCTAGCCCCGGCCAGCCTTCTCATCGCGGCATGGTGACCACCGGAGGTAGCCGGCCAGCCAGGACCGCCGGGCTCAGCCGAGGGCGGCGCGGAGGTCTTCGAGCAGGTCGTCGCAGGTCTCGATGCCTACGGAGAGCCGCACCAGGT
>DATNIU010000078.1:0-50049 GCA_035604275.1 Streptosporangiaceae bacterium
GCGGCCGCGGCCTGGCCGGCGAACGCCTCCTTGAGCCTGCGAACGACCGGCGCCTCGATCGTCGATGACGCCGAGCGAACGAACTCGCCCATTTCCTGGAGCTTGGCCATCACGGCCTTGCTCTCTACCCCGAACTCCTTAGCGAGCTCGTATACCCGGACCTTCGCCACTGCGCTCCCTCTACTCGGCCCGGGAAGTTCCGGGCCAGTCAGCCGGTCCGGGGCAGCGCGTGCTCCGTCCGGCGTCAGCTCCTGCTGTTCATCGCCGCTTGCTAATCGAGCGCTCATCACAATCTCAGCCTTGTCTCTCCGGCCCAACCGCTGCCGATTGCTCGTGGTGCCGCCCTGCCCAGTCCCTGACCTGACGTACAGACCTGCCAGCAACTGCCCGTCCGCATCACCTGCCCGGCATGCCCTCCCCGCGCGGCACCCGCCCGGCAGCAAGCCGGTCAGGAGTCCGCGAGGTACCGGACGAGCCTGCCGTCACTGAGCGGTACCGTCGCGCGCAGCGCTCTCGGAATCGCCCGGCGGCGCCTGGCTCGCTCCAAGCAGTCCGAGCTGGGGTGCAGGTACGCTCCTCGGCCCGGTCTGCGCGCGGCCGGGTCGGCGACGATCTCGCCACCTACCGCTACCACGCGAAGCAAGTCGGACTTGGCGGCACGAGCCCCGCACCCGACACACGTCCGGATCACCGACCCGGGCATGACCGGAAACGAGGACCGCATGGCCGCCCTGCCGACAAGCTTACAGGGCCGGCGCTTCGGCGGCACCTGGCACCGGGTCGACCATCGGTCCGCCCTTGTCGGTGACCGGCTCGCCGGCCTGATTGTCCGGCTGGATATCGATCCGCCAGTTGGTCAGGCGCGCGGCCAGCCTGACGTTCTGGCCTTCCTTCCCGATCGCGAGCGAGAGCTGGTAATCGGGCACGATCACCTGGGCGACCCGGGCGGTCGCGTCAAGTATGCGCACCTGAAGCACCCGGGCCGGCGAGAGCGCGTGGCCGACGAACTCGGCGGGATCGTCGGAGTAGTCGACGATGTCGATCTTCTCGCCGTGCAGCTCGGCCATCACGTTGCGGACCCGGCTGCCCATCGGGCCGATGCAGGACCCCTTGGCGTTGACCCCTGGCTCCCTGGCGATCACGGCGATCTTCGAGCGGTGCCCGGCCTCCCGCGCGATCGCGGCGATCTCCACCGCACCCGACGCGATCTCGGGCACCTCGAGCGCGAACAGCTTGCGCACCAGGTTCGGGTGCGTCCGCGACAGCGTCACCGACGGGCCGCGGAAGCCCTTCCTGACATGCAGCACGTAGCACTTCAGCCGCTCGCCGTGCACGTACCGCTCGCCGGGAACCTGCTCGGTGGGCGGCAGGATCGCCTCGATCCGGCCGAGGTCGACCAGCACAGCCTTCGGGTCCCTGCCCTGCTGGATCACTCCGGCGACGACGTTGCCCTCCCGGCCTGCGAACTCGCCGAACGTAAGCTCGTCCTCGGCGTCGCGCAGTCGCTGCAGGATTACCTGGCCTGCCGTGGTCGCCGCGATCCGGCCGAAACCGTCCGGCGTGTCCTCGTACTCCCGCAGGACCGTGCCGTTCTCGTCCGTCTCGGCAGCCCAGACGGTCACGTGGCCGGTGTTCCTGTCCACCTGGACCCGGGCCGAGGGCGCCGCGCCATCGGACCGGCGGTAGGCGACCAGCAGGGCATCCTCGATGGCCCTGATCACCAGGTCCATCGAGATGTCCTTCTCGGCTTCCAGGCTGCGCAGCACCGACACGTCAATGTCCACGGGGCTCCTCCTCGTCCGCGCCTTCGCCAGCGGCGCTGTCCGCGCAGGTGAAGTGAGTGTCCGTCTGGTCCGATACCCGGCGGTCATCAGGCTGGCCTGGGTCGTCTCCGGCCGCGGGGTCAACGTCGCCGGTGTCTTCGGCCTCGTCAAGCCGGCCGAACTCCACCTGGACCCGGCCAGGTCCGAGCTCGGCGTAACCGAAGGTGCGCGTGACACCGTCGACCTCCAGCGCTACCCCGTCCTGGTCGGCCGCGATGACCCGGCCGGTGAGGCTGCGCTGCCGGTCGTCAGCATCCAGCTGCTGACCGTGATCGTCGGCGGTCAGCGGTACCGTGACCAGGCGGCCGGCGGCCCGCCGCCAGTGCCTGGGCTCGGTCAGCGGCCGGTCTATGCCAGGCGAGGAGACCTCCAGCGTGTACGGCGCGTCTCCCATCGCGTCCCTGGCGTCCAGCCTCGCCGACACCTCGCGGCTGACCTCGGCGATGTCGTCCAGGCTCACACCGCCATCGGCATCGACGACGACCCTGAGCACCCGGCGCCGCCCGGCAGAGCTGAGCCTGACCGCCTCCAGGTCCATCTCGAGCGCGGTGATAACGGGCTCGAGCAGGCGGGTCAGCCGGGCGACGTCGGTCGCCCCCGGCGCGCTCGCGCGCCCTGCCTGGCCGGGCTGACCCCCTGCCTGGCCGGGCTGACGGCCAGCGCGGCCGTTCTGACCGGAACGACCGCCGCCCGGAACGCCAGTTCCGCGTCCGCGCGCGTCGCGGTGCAGGACGGTCCGGTCCGTGGCCCGCGCCGACCGCGGTGCGCCGCGACGGGAGTTCTCGCGCATCACGCCTCCTCGTCGAGCACTCTGCTGTTGTCTGGCCGGGCTCTAGCCTATCCGCCACCGGACCCTCGCGACCTGACGTGCCGTTCTTCGCCCAGCTTGCGGCTTGTATCAGCGCTCTCGCAGGCCCGGCCGGGCGCCGTCGCCAGCCGGTTCTGGCGACCGGGGAAGGGCTGCCTGAGCGGCCCGCGCATGGCATGCTGGGTGCCGCGCCGCAGGCGCGAGGCCGTGCGCGCAGTCGATGCTGGAGGTCAGGTGGCGGCGGATCCAACGCGCCGGGTAGTGCTGACCGCGGCGGCGGCTGTCCCGGTCCTGCTGGCCGGCTGCAAGGGGGTGGGCGCGCTCGCCCCGCTGCCGGGACTTGCTCCTGATGTGGTAGCGCTCGATCATGCGATCGCGGCCGAGCAGCTGATGGTCGTGCGCTATCAGGCGGCGCTTGACGCTCTGACCAGCAAGGGCAAGGAGATGACGGTCATCAGGGCACTACTCGGCGAGCACCAGGAGCACCTGGATCAGCTGCGCGGCCGGCTGATCCTGCCACCGAGGCTGGCAACCGCCAGTCCGGGCCCGACCCCGACGGCGCCGCCGCTGGCCGGGGACGGTCAGCTGCTCGCCGATCTTGCCGCGGCCGAGCAGGCCGCCTCGGCACGGCTGCTGCGCCAGCTGCTCGAGGTACCGCCGGCCCTGGCGCAGCTGATGGCCAGCATCGGCGCATCGGAGGCGGCGCACGCCGTCCTTCTCGCCCGGGCGGGGAAGGCCTGATGCGGGCAGCGGAGGACCAGGCAGGGCGAGGCGGACGGCGGACTTCCCGGACTGCCCAGGCGGCGGTGGCCGCCCTCCAGGTGGCGCTGGCGGCCGAGCAGGCGGCCAGCTACGGATACGGAATCGTCGGCGCGCACCTGACCGGCACGAAGTTCAGCGACGCGAGCACCGGCTGGGTCGCGCATCAGCGAGCGAGGGACCAGCTCATCCAGATGATCTCCGCCCGGGGCGCCCGGCCGCGCCCGGCCGCCGTCGCCTACCAGCTGCCGATCGGCGTCCGCACCGGCGCCGACGCCGTGGCTCTCGCGATCCTCCTAGAGCATCAGGTGACCGCCGCCTACCTGGACCTGGTCGCGCAGCCCGATCCGGTGCTGCGGGAATTCGGCGCCAGGCGGATGCAGGCCGCAGCCGTCAGGGCGGCCCGCTGGGGCGGTCGTTCCCAGGCCTTCCCCGGGCTGCCGGCCAGCGCGCTACAGGCAGGTCACGGCCGCTGATCCCCGGCCGCCGGTGCTCGCAGCCGCGGCCCTGGCGCTCATACCTGGCCGGTTAAGTCCCTGGCCGCGAGCACCCTCGCGATCAGCGTGGCGGCGGTCTTCGTGTCGTCACCGGGAGCGATCCGCTCTGCCCAGGGCCACCAGAACCACCACAAGCCATCCTGGCTGCGGCCAACGTATACGTCCTCGGCCAGTCTCGACGCCAGCGGATTCACCACGTGCAGGCTTGGAACCCGGCCGGCCGGGGTGATCAGGCGGGTACTCAGGCCGTGCGCGGCGAGCTCGGTCGCCAGGCCTTCGAGCCGGTCCAGGAAGAGCGGCGGCACTGACTCCTGACTCTCGCTGGCCTGACCGGTCACCATGACCACGATGTCACCTTCAGTATTCATTAGAGTGCGCAGAGTAACTTCCGGCTCTAAGAATGCCCATCTCAAGGTGCTAATCGCAAGTTGGCTTGGCAAATTTTCTGCAATCGACTTGCCGAAACGAGCTCATCGGGAATGATGCGCGCGAGGCATTAGACACCGGAAATTTCCGTCGCCAGCCTGCCCTGCGCCCGGCACTCGGTGCCGCCGGCCGCACGTGCCCTTTCCCTGGACAGCTCCGGCTCGCCCCCGAGTGCCAGCTCACAGCCGACGCCGTTCCCGTGACAGTGCCGTCAGCGCAGCGCGCCGGGCAGCGGCTCGGCGTGCAGCACGGTCAGGCGGGATACGGCGCGAGTCAGCGCGACGTACAGCCGGTGCAGCCCGCGCGCCTCGGCCATGGCGATTCTGGCAGGCTCGACGACGATGACCTGATCGAATTCCAGGCCCTTGGCCAGGCCGACAGGAACGACGAGCAGCTGGCTGCCCTCGGTCTCGCCGTCGAGCACCGCGTGCGGCAGGCCGGCCCGGTCAAGCACCGCCGCCAGCCCGGCGACATCGTCATCCACCGCGATCACCGCGACCGAGCCAGGACGGGTCAGGGCGTCAGCGCACGCGGTCACGAGCGCGTCGGCCATGCCGTCCTCGGTCACGGGCGCGATGACCAGGGAGCCGGGATCCTGCCGGACCGACCTGGCCGGCGCGAGCTCAGGCGCGATCTGGCCGAGCAGCCTGCTGGCGAAGTCGAGGATCTGGCTGGGCACCCGGTAGCCGGTGTCCAGGATCTCCAGCGCGGCCTCCGGCTTGCCAAGGTGGCCGAGCAGCTGCTCCCAGCTGCGGGCGGCCCATGGCGTCGTGCCCTGCGCGATATCACCGAGCACGGTCGCCGAGCCCGTGGCGCACCGGCGGCCGATCGCCCGGCAGGCCATCGGCGAGAGATCCTGCGCCTCGTCAAGCACGACATGCGCGAGGCTCGCGGTCCGCTCGATCAGATCGCGCGCCTCGTCGATCAGGACGGCGTCCGCCAGCGACCAGCGAGCCGACCCGGGACCGCGAGGCGGGCTTGACCAGCGGACAGTCTCCTGCTCGTCCGGGCTGAGCAGGTCAGCGCCCGCCGCGGCGAGCAGCTGCGGATCGGAGAGCAGCCGGTATACCAGCCGCACCGGGTCCGCCTTCGGCCAGATCGAGTCGACCGCGGCCCGCACCTGGCTGGTCCGGCGGACCGCGTCGTGCGTCCGGTCGTCACACGCCTCGCCGGCGGCCTCCATCCGCGAGAGGATCACGTGCGCGATCCGGTGCGCGAGCATGTCCCGGCCAGTTCCGTACCGGACCCCGCGCTGGCGCAGCTCGCTGACCAGTTCGCCGAGCTCGTGGGCCGGCACCCGCCAGCGCCTTGAACCGCGAACCAGCAAGATCGGCTCGGCCGGCTCGCTGACCTGTGCCCACAGTGCGCGGTGCAGGACGAGCGCCATCCTGGCATCGCCCTTGATCCGCGCCGCCCGCTCGGCATCGGTGCCTCGGACTGGCACCGCCGCCAGCAGCTCGGTCACCGAGGTCTGGGTGACGTCGAACTCGCCGAGCGCCGGAAGCACGTTGCGGATGTAAGCCAGGAACGCCCGGTTCGGCCCGACGATCAGGACGCCGCCCCGGTTCATCCGCTCCCGGTAGGCGTAAAGCAGATATGCGACCCGGTGCAGGCCGACGGCCGTCTTGCCGGTGCCAGGGGCGCCCTGGACGCAGACGGACCTGGTCACCTCCGCTCGCACGATGTCGTCCTGCTCCGGCTGGATGGTCGCGACGATGTCGCGCATCGCGCCCGATCTCGGCCGCTCGATCTCCTCGATCAGGATCCGGCTGGTCGGCGGCCCGGGCTGCGCCGCGGCCGATCGGGCGCCGCCGGCCCGCGCCGCTGACTCTGCCCTGGAGACCAGCGCGTCCAGCCCCCGGCCGGCGAGCTGCCCGGCCGCGAACCGCTCGTCTTCGTAGGCGGTCAGCTCGCCGCCCTGAAAGCCGAACCTGCGGCGCCGGTGCAGGCCCATTGGCTCGGCCTGGCTGGCCCGGTAGAACGGCCGGGAAATGGGCGCCCGCCAGTCGATCACGACCGGATGCCCGTCCTGATCGTGCACATGGCGACGCCCGATGTGAAACCGCTCACTGGCCTGCCCGCGCAGCCGCTCCTGAACAGCGGCCGGATCAGCAGGTCCGGCAGGCGACCGCCGTTCCGCCGCCGGCTCGTTCACGTACTGACCGGGATCGCCGGGCAGGCTGGCGTAGTCAAGCCTGCCGAAGAACAGCGGAGTGTCCGGCAGATCACGCAAGGCCTCGGCCCGCCGGTGCAGATCGGCCTTGAGGTACTCCTGCGACACCCGGTCACCGGCCAGGGCGGGCAGGGCGAGCACGTTGCGGCGCATGAGCCGGAGGAACTCCCGCGACCTGGCCAGGTGCTCTCGTTCGGCGGCAAGAACAGGGTCGGCGCCTTCACTCGCCAGGCTGGGCGAGGACATCGTGCAACTCCTCGGTCGGATCGAGCACGGCACAAGGGCACAAGAGCTTAGCAACCTCGGCTCGGGCAGTCACCGCATTTTCCTGGCCGGCCTGCTGCCGGGCCGCGCGCCAGCCCGGCATGGCCGGCGTCGCGTTACCGGGCGGAGATCCCGGCGAGCGGAGCGCGAGGATCCGCCCGGTCATCGGGATAGCGGCCGGAGTCAGAACAGGACGGACATGAAGGTGCCGACCTCGGTGAAGCCGACCCGGCGGTAAGCGGCTCTGGCCGGGGTGTTGAAGTCGTTCACGTAAAGGCTCACCACGGGAGCGACGGCGCGGCGCGCCATCGTGACGACGGCGGCCATCCCGTGCGCCGCGTGACCGCGGCCGCGCAAGGCCGGAGGCACCCATACTCCCTGGACCTGGCAGGCGTACGGGGTGACCGCGCCGATCTCGGCCTTGAACACGATCTGGTCATCCTCGATCCGGGCGAAGGACCTGCGGCCGGCCACTAGTTCGCTGACCCGGGCCCGGTATGCCGCGCCGCCGTCGATCCCGATCGGGGAGATCCCGACTTCCTCGGTGAACATCGCGATGCTGGCCGGCAGGAGTATCCCGACCTCAGACGGGTTCACCAGGCGCACCCGTGGGTCCGGCGCCACCAGCGGGTCTGAGGCTATCGCCATCAGCGGCTGGGAGTTCCTGATCTCGCGCGGCCGGTCCCAGTAGGGCGCCAGGCGATTCCACAGTTCACGGACCGCGGCGGCCGGGCCAGCGATCGAGGAGCAGCGCCGGCCTTGCAGCCTTGCCCGTTCGGCGAAGGCGGCGAGCGCGGCGGATTCCGCCGCCACCGGCACCATATTGGCGCCGGCGTAGCAGAGCGAGACCAGCCGTCCGGCCTCGTGGTATCCCCAGAGCTGGCCGCCGAGCCTTACCGGGTCGAGCTCGCTGGCCCTGATCCGCGCGCTGACGAAGACATTCGTGACCGGATCGCGATCGCACAGAGCCAGTGCCTCATCGCGATCGTGATTTGTCAGCAGGCGCAGCGCGGATGACCGCCCCGCCCGGGTGCGCAGCACACTTGAAGCGTAACAATGCCCGGGCCCGATTCTGGCTGCGAAGTCACCGCTCGGGCAGCGCGGATCGCCGCAATCCGCGCTGGCCGGGCCGGCGCTCAGAGCCCGAGGCCGGCCGGCTCAGCCCGTGACCCGGTTCTGGGACCGGACGCAGGCCCGGCCTCAGCCGGCCGGCGACGGGGCGGGAAGCGCCGGGCAGGTGGCATTGACCAGGCCTGGCCTGGCCGGCAGCGATCCGGTTGCCAGGTATCTGTTCAGGTACCCGTCTACGCAGGAATTGGGCGGATAAGCCAGCGACTGCCCGTGATTACCGCCGCCTACCACGACCACCATCCGCGCCGTCGGCAGCAGCCGGTGCGCGTTCTGGGCGCCGGCGTACGGGGTAGCCGCGTCGAGCGTGCCCTGGAGCATCAGGATGCCAGGGAGCCCGGGCGCGCCGATCCGCAGCGGCCTGGCAGGCCCGCGCAGCGGCCAGAACGCGCACGCGGCGTTGAACCAGGTGTTATCCCAGGCCTCGAACGGCGCCGTCCGGTACACCCTCCTGGCGTCGGAGTTCCACCTGGCCCAGTTGCGCGGCCAGGGCGCGTCGGCGCACTCGACGGCGTTATACACGGCGAACTCGTTCTCGCTCTGCTTGCCGGCCTGACGGAACAGCGTGATCAGCTGCTGAGTCGAGCCGGCGTGCAGGTAGGACGCGGCGGCGGCGGCCAGGGGCGGCCAGTAGCCGTTGTCATAGCCGCCGACCAGGAACGTGTCGTCGAACTCGTCGGGGCCGATGCTCGGGCCGGTCGGCTCGGGCGCCGGGTGCGCCGCCAGCCTGGCCCTGGCCGCGTACCAGGACCGGCTGACCGCTGCCGCCGTCGTGCCGATGTGGTACGTGCCCTGATTGCGCGCCACCCAGGTGAAGAACGCCCGCATCCGGCCCTGGAACGCGTAGTCCTGCGCGATGTTGTCGGCGTACCACGCCCCGGTGGGATCGACCGTGCTGTCCAGCACCATCCGGCGGACCCGGTCCGGGAAGAGCGTCGCGTAGACCTGGCCGATGTAGGTGCCGTAGGAGTACCCGAGGTAGTTCAGCTTCTGCTGGCCCATGGCCGCGCGGATCTGATCCAGGTCCCTGGCGATGTTCTCGGTCGTCATGTAGGGCAGCAGCCAGCCGAACCGCTTCTCGCAGCCGGCCGCGTACGCTCTCGCCCGGTTGATCAGAACCTGCTCGGCGGCGGCGTTGGCCGGGATGTAGTTGGGCCGCTCGCGAGCGAAGAAGGCAGGGTCGCAGTGCAGCGCGGGGACCGACGAGCCGACTCCCCTGGTGTCGAACCCGACGATGTCGTACTGCGCGGCGACCGACGGAGTGAGGCCCTGAGCGACGAAGCTGGCCATGCTGAGCCCGCTGCCGCCCGGTCCGCCGGGATTGACCAGCAGAATGCCCTGCCGCTCGCTGACCGGGGCGGTGGCCGGCACCTCGGACAGAGCCAGCGTGATCTTCCTGCCGTCCGGGTGGCTGTAGTCAAGCGGCACCTGCAGGCTGGCGCAGAGCGGCGCGCCGCCGGAGGAGCAGGAATGCCAGCGCAGCGCGGACGGCTGCGGCGCGCCGGACTCGGCCGATCCCGGAGCGCCCGCCGCCCCGGATGCTGAGGGCGTGCTCGCCTGCTGCGCCGCCGTTCCCTGGGTGCAGCCGGCGATCGCCAGCACCGCGGCGCCAAGGACCGCGAGTACCGCGATGTTCGCTTTGCTCATCCGGCCATTGTCGCCGATGGCCAGGCGTGCCATGGCGGATGTCAGTCCTGCGGCGTCATCGTTGCGGCCAGCTTCATGGCCTCCTCGATCAGCGTCTCCACGATCCTCGACTCGGGCACCGTGGCGATCACCTCGCCGCGGACGAAGATCTGGCCCTTGCCGTTGCCAGAGGCCACGCCCAGATCGGCCTCCCTGGCCTCGCCGGGACCGTTCACCACGCAGCCCATCACGGCGACCCGGAGCGGAACGTCGAGCCCGTCGAGCGCCGCGGTCACCTCGTCGGCCAGCTTGTAGACGTCGACCTGGGCCCGGCCGCAGGACGGGCAGGAGACGATCTCCAGCCCGCGCTCCCGCAGCCCGAGCGACTCCAGGATCGCCGTTCCCACCTTGACCTCCTCGACCGGCGGGGCGGACAGCGACACCCGGATCGTGTCGCCGATCCCCTCGGCGAGCAGCGCGCCGAACGCGACAGCCGACTTGACCGTGCCCTGGAAGGCCGGCCCGGCCTCGGTCACGCCCAGGTGCAGCGGGTAATCGCACCGCTGGGCGAGCAGCCGGTAGGCCTGGATCATCACCACCGGGTCATGGTGCTTGACCGAGATCTTGATGTCGGTGAAGCCGTGCTCCTCGAACAGCGAGCACTCCCAGAGCGCCGACTCGGTCAGCGCCTCGGGGGTGGCCTTCCCGTGCTTGGCCAGCAGCCGCTTGTCCAGCGAGCCCGCGTTCACGCCGATCCTGATCGGCACCTGCGCGGCCCCGGCGGCCCTGGCGATCTCGCCGACCTTGTCGTCGAACGCCCTGATGTTCCCCGGGTTGACCCGCACGGCAGCACAGCCGGCGTCGATCGCGGCGAACACGTACTTGGGCTGGAAGTGAATGTCCGCGATCACCGGGATCTGCGACTTGCGGGCGATCTCGGGCAGCGCGTCGGCGTCGTCCTGCGACGGGACAGCGACCCGGACGATCTGGCAGCCGGCCGCGGTCAGCTCGGCGATCTGCTGCAGCGTCGAGTTCACGTCGGCGGTCAGCGTGGTGGTCATCGACTGCACCGACACGGGGGCGCCGCCGCCCACGGGCACGGCGTGCTTGCCCTTGCCTACCATGATCTGCCTGGAGACCCGCCGTGGCGCGAGCTGCGCTGGCGGCATTTCAGGCAGGCCAAGATTGACGGTCATTCAGGAACCTCGCCTCGTAGTCGTCGGGGTCCGCGGCCTCACTGGACCAGGGTCACCGGGTTGAAGATGTCGGCGGCGATCAGCAGCAGGCCCAGGGCGACGAGCAGCGCGAACACACCGACGCTGACCGGGATCAGCCGCTGGATGTCGACCAGGCCAGGATCGGGCCTGCGGCGCAGCCTAGCCCAGCCCGCCCGGGCGCGCTCAAAGAGGACGATCGCCAGATGCCCGCCGTCCAGCGGCAGCAGCGGCAGCAGGTTGAAGATCCCGACGAAGATATTGACCTCGATGATGATCAGCAGGACGATCGTGGCCTTCTGCTGCCACCCGAAGTTGGCCGCCACCACCTGGCCGGTGATGCTGGCCGCGCCGAACATGCTGCTGACCTGGCCGCCGGGAGTGTTCGCCCGGTCCTTGGCGAACAGGTAAGGGATCGCCCTGGGGATCCGGCCGAGCGCAGTGACCGACTGCGACACGATGCTGCCGAACTGCGATCCCGCGTAGCTGACAGCGCTGAAGGGACCGATCCGCGTGTACACCTGGACCGGCTGAACGCCCAGGTAGGCGCCCTTGCGCCAGGAGACGCTCGCCAGGGTGATCTTCTCGTTCAGCTGGCGCTTGCCGCGGACGATCGTGAACGCCACCGGCGTGCCGGCCGGCTGCTCCTTGATCACTTCCCCGAGCTGCGTCCAGTTGTGCACGGGCTGGCCGGCGATCGCGATGATCTTGTCGCCCGGCCGCAGTCCGGCCAGCACCGCGGGCGACTTGGGGTCGCCCTGCGCGCACGCGGCCTGCTGCTTGGTCGGCACGCACGGCAGCACGCTGACGGTCGTGCTGTTCTGGTCGGACAGCCCGACCCCGACCGCCAGTATCCAGAGCAGCACGAACGCGATCACGAAATGCATGAACGAGCCGGCCGCCAGGACGATCGAGCGCTGCCAGCCGGGCTTGCTGCGGAACGAGCGGGGCTCGTCGGCCGGGTCGACCTCGTCCATCGTGGTCATTCCGGTGATCTTCACGAAGCCACCGACCGGCAGCGCCTTGACGCCGTACTCGGTCTCGCCGCGCCGTCTGGACCAGAGGGTCGTCCCGAATCCCACGAAGAACTGCGTGGCCTTCATCCCGAAGATCTTGGCGGTCACGAAGTGGCCTGCCTCGTGCAGCATGACCGAGACGAGCAGGGCGACAACGAAGATGAGCACGCCGATCACGAATGTCATCCCGCTTGCTCTCCTCCCCGCGCGCCCGGCGCGCGGCGCCGCTGCGTGCCCGGACCCTGCCTCACCTGGCGCCCGCCCGCGTCAGCTCACGTGCCCGCAGCCGGGCCCAGCCGTCGGCGGCGAGCACGTCGTCAAGACCCGGGATCGCCGAGCCTGAGCCATCATGCTCTGAGACTACCCGCGCGACCGTGTCCACGATCCCCGCGAATGGGATGCGGCCGGCCACGAACGCCGCGACGCACTCCTCGTTGGCCGCGTTGTAGACGGCCGGCGCGGTCCCCCCCGCCTTCCCGACCGCCCTGGCCAGCGGAACGGCCGGGAACGCCTGCTCGTCCAGCGGCTCGAAGGTCCAGGAGTGGGTCTCCCGCCAGTCCACCGGGCTGGCCGCGCCGGCCACCCGGTCGGGCCAGCCGAGCGCGAGCGCGATGGGTATCCGCATGTCCGGCGGGCTGGCCTGGGCGATGGTCGATCCGTCGGTGAACTCCACCATCGAGTGGATCACCGACTGCCGGTGCACGACGACCTCGATGTCATCAAGATCCATGCCGAAAAGCAGGTGCGCCTCGATCACTTCGAGGCCCTTGTTCACCAGGGTGGCCGAGTTGATCGTGATCACCGGGCCCATATCCCAGGTGGGATGAGCGAGCGCCTGGGCCGGCGTGGCGTTCGCCACCTGCTCCGGCGGCCAGTGCAGGAACGGGCCGCCGCTGGCGGTGAGGACCAGCTTGCGCACCTCGCTGGCCCGTCCGCTGCGCAAGCACTGGGCGATCGCCGAGTGCTCGGAGTCGACCGGGACGATCTGGCCTGCCGCGGCCCGGCCGGTGACCAGCTGGCCGCCCATGATCAGCGACTCCTTGTTGGCCAGCGCGAGCACCCGGCCGGCGTCAAGCGCGGCGAGGGTAGCGGCCAGCCCGACGGCGCCGGTGACCGCGTTCAGCACGACGTCCGCCGGGCGGGCGGCCACCTCGGCGACCGCCGCAGGCCCGGCGAGAACCTCGGGCAGCGGCCTGGCGCCAGAGCCGGGCCTGGCGCCTGACCCCGCGGCCGGCGGGCCGGCCCGCACCCCGCCGCCATCCTTGGCCGCCAGCGCGCGCAGCGCGGCCCGTACGTCCGGCGCCGCGGCCTCGCTGGCCACGGCGATCACCTCGACCCCGAACTCCAGCGCCTGGCTGGCCAGCAGCGCCGGGTTCGCGCCGCCGGCGGCGAGCGCGGTCAGCCGGAACCGGCCAGGATTGCGCCGCACGATGTCGGCCGCCTGGGTGCCGATCGAGCCGGTCGAGCCGAGCAGGACAACATCACGGTGACAGCCGGGCTGCGCGGGTTCCATGCCGCTATTCTCACCGCTGGCCGGAGCACGCGCCTCCCGATCCCCGCCCGCCGCGATCACGTGCCGGCCCCGGACAAAGCTCACCCTGGCTGAGACCGGCCGCCGGGGTGCGCTTAGCTAGAGACCGTGATCGGAGACGGCAGCCCGCAACCGGCCGGACAGGTCCATGACCAGCTGGCTGGCCGGGGAGGCTGGCGTGAGCTGGTCGCCTCGCAGCAGCCGGACTGGCCCGACGCTGGCACGCTGGCCGCCGTGACCGCCGAGCTGGCCGGGCTGCCTCCGCTGGTCTTCGCCGGCGAGTGTGACCTGCTGAGCGAGCGGCTCGCGGCCGTGACCAGGGGCGAGGCGATCCTGCTGCAGGGCGGCGACTGCGCCGAGACGTTCGCGGGCGCGACCGCCGGATCGGTCAGGGCCAAGCTCCAGACCCTGCTCCAGATGGCGGTGGTGCTGACCTACGGGGCGAGCGTCCCGGTCGTGAAGATCGGCCGGCTGGCCGGCCAGTTCGCCAAGCCCAGGTCCAGGCCGACCGAGGTCCGTGACGGCGTCGAGCTGCCCGCGTACCGCGGCGACGCGGTGAACGGGCTCGAATTCTCGGTGCGGGCCAGGACGCCCGATCCTGGCCGGCTGCTGCGCGCCTACCACTGCTCGGCGGTCACGCTGAACCTCTGCCGTGCGTTCACCACCGGCGGCTACGCGGATCTGCGCCAGGTGCACGCCTGGAACCAGGACTTTGTCGCCGACAGCCCGGCAGGCCAGCGCTACGAGCGGCTGGCCGGGGAGATCGACCGGGCGCTGAGCTTCATGCGAGCCTGCGGCGCCGACCCGGCCGAGCTGCGCTCGGTGGAGCTGTACTCCAGTCACGAGGCCCTGCTGCTCGACTACGAGCAGGCGCTGACCAGGATCGATTCGCGAACCGGACGATCTTATGACACCTCGGCGCATTTCCTGTGGATCGGCGAGCGCACCAGGGATCTTCCCGGCGCGCATGTCGAGTTCGCCCGGGCGATCAGCAACCCGGTCGGCGTCAAGGTCGGCCCCGGCACCACGCCAGCCGACCTGCTCGACCTGATCCGGGCGCTGAATCCCGCCCGTGCGGCCGGCCGGCTGACGCTGATCACCAGGATGGGCGCCGGCCGGATCCGGGAGGTCCTGCCATCGCTCGTGCAGGCGGTCGCCGCCGACGGCGCCCCGGTCGCCTGGGTCTGCGACCCCATGCACGGCAACACCTACGAGGCGCCAAGCGGCTATAAGACGCGGCACTTCGACGACGTGCTCGATGAGCTAGGTGGCTTCTTCGAGGTGCACCGGCGCCTCGGCACGCACCCGGGCGGCATCCACATCGAGTTCACCGGCGACAACGTGACCGAGTGCGTCGGCGGCAGTCACGAGATCTCCAGCGGCGACCTGCACCAGCGGTACGAGACCGCCTGCGACCCGAGGCTCAACCGCAGTCAGGCGCTCGATCTCGCTTTCACCGTCGCGGAGAGTTACCCCCGCCCGCGCGGCTGACGCCTCCTGCCCGCCCCGCCAGGCCAGGAGCGCTCACGCCAGGGGCCGGAATCCCGCTCACCGGCGCTGGCCGGGCTCCCAGTCCGGGCGCAGCGGCATGCCGGAGCTCCCGTCCGCGCCGAGCCGGACTCCGAGCACCTGATGCAGCTGGACCTGGTTGCGCTCGAAGCCGAGCCGCGACCCTGCCATGTAGAGCCGCCAGACCCTGGCGGTCCCCTCCCCCACCTCGGCCACCGCCTCGTCCCAGTGTGCATCCAGGTTGGCGCACCATCCGGCCAGGGTCAGCGCATAGTGCTCGCGCAGGTTCTCCTCGTGCCTGATCTCAAACCCGGCGTCATTCATCGCGGAGATCAGGTAGCCGGGCCCTTCGAGCTCGCCGTCGGGAAACACGTACCTGGAGATGAATCCGTCCTTGACGATCGGCGGCCCGTTGTCGTCCGGCCGGGTGATGCAGTGGTTCAGCATCCGGCCGCCGGGACGCAGCTTGCCGTGCAGCAGCGCGAAGTATCTGCGGACCTGAGCCCTGCCGACGTGCTCGGTCAGGCCGATCGAGCTGATGGCGTCGAACCCGGTCTCGGTGACCTCACGGTAGTCCAGGTGCCGTACCTCGGCGCGGTCTTCGAGCCCGGCCTCCTTGATCGCCCGCTGCGCCCAGAGCGCCTGCTGCTCGGACAGCGTGACGCCGATCGCCCGGACGCCGTACTTGCTGGCCGCGTGCATCACCATGCCGCCCCAGCCGCATCCGACATCGAGCAGCCGCATCCCTTCCGCCAGGCCGAGCTTGCGCGCGACGAGGTCGAACTTGTGCTCCTGCGCCTGCTCGAGCGAGGCGTCCGTGCCCGGGTAGCAGGCACAGGTATAGGCCATCGATGGCCCGAGCACCCACTCGTAGAACGTGTTGGACACGTCATAGTGGTGCGAGATGGCACTGGCGTCGCGGCCTGGAGAGTGCCGCCGGCCAGCCAGCCACCTGCTGTTGACCCGCACTTCCTGCGGCGGCGGCGGCACCCGGCGGAGCAGCAGCCTGGGACCGCCAAGCTCAGCCAGCACGGCCAGCCGCTCGCTCAGGCGCAGGTTCAGCCGCTGTGCGCTGGCCAGCCTGGCGAGCGCGGTGTACATGTCCCCGTCGACGTCCAGGTGACCGGAGACGTAGGCGCGGGCCAGGCCGAGCGCGCCCGGTGCCTGCGCGAGATAGGACACCGCGGTCGGCGTCCTGATGCTGACTGTGACCGGCGGTGCGCCCGGCTTCCCCGCCTTGGTGCCGTCATAGGCCACGAACTCGACGTCGGCGTCGTGGCCGGCGACTCGCTCGAACACCTCGGCTAGCGGCATGGCACGGCTCCTTCCTCATCTCCCGCGAACGCATTTGTCATAAAGGCTGGCAAGCCTGCTTCCGGGGTCGTACTCCCGTTTCAGCCCGGCGTAGGCAGGCCCGTTGTAGAGCCGCCAGAACTCGTCCTTCGAGTAGTAGGAGGTCGAGTACAGGCCCTTGTGCCCGCCAAGCTCGGTGACCTTGTCCTCGACCTGCCTGTTGTAATGCCCGTCGGCCGCGCCGTCAGGGAGCGCGACGTTCCCCCAGAAGCCGAAGTTCACGTAGACCTCATCGGGTGCGAGCGGATACAGCGGCCAGGCACGCTCGCCGTGCAGCCGCAGCGGGCACAGCCACACCGGGCTCATGCCAACCGAGGCGGCGAAGAAGTCGTAGAACTCCGCCGCCCGCCCGACCGGGATCTCCACGTCCTGGACGACCATCTCCTGCGCCGGGGCGCCGCGCCGGTGATCGAGCGCCCGGGTCAGCCCGTGCCTGCGGTCGAACGCGACCAGCTTGCGGTACACGTCAGACCGGCGGTACCTGCGCGGCCAGGCCCGGCGGATCAGCGGCCGCTGCACGCCGAACGGGCGCGAGCACCAGAACCAGTCGGTATCCCAGCGCCACAGGTAGTCGCGGATGGTCATGAAGTCCTCGCGCGGTCCGCGAATGGACTGGTAGTAGATCCGCTGGCCGGTGTAGTCGCTCAGCCAGGGAGCGACCTCGCTGTGCGCCCCGACGGTCAGGTACAGCTCGCCGGAACTGAACGCGGTGCCGTCCACGAAGTCAGCCCGGTGACCCTGATAGCCGCCTTCGCGAGCGATCCGCGCGATCGCTGTCATGCAGTCCTGCGGGCTGTCGAACCTGAAGTGGCGCAGGTGCACGAAAGGTGCGACCGGCTCGAGCGAGATGGTGAGCCAGAGGGCGTAGCCAAGGGTCCCGTATGAGTTGGGGAATCCCCGGTACAGCCCTTCGTGCTCGGTGCCGGGAGCGGCAGTCACGATCCGCCCGTCCCCGGTCAGGATGTCCATCTCGAGCACCGACTCGTGCGGCAGGCCGTTGCGCAGCGACGTGGACTCGATCCCCAGGCCGGACACCGCCCCGCCGAGGGTAATGGTCTTCAGCTGCGGTACCACGAGCGGCATCAGGCCATGCCGCAGGGTCGCGTCGGCCAGATCCTCGTAGGTGGTCATCCCGCCGACCACGGCGGTCCGCTCCGCCGGATCGACGCGCAGGACGCGGGCGAAGGCGGAGACGTCCAGAGTCGACTGGCCACGCCCCGCGTCATCGCGGAACCGGAACAGGTTGGATGTCGTCTTGGCCAGCCGGACGTCGGTTCCTGGCGGGATGGCGAGGTACGCGCTGCGAAGCCGTTCCGCCGCCTGCCGGCGGACCGACGGCGGCGCCACCCGCTGCTCGTGATCAGCGAGCTCAGTCATGCTGCCTCCGTGAACCGGCGCGCCAGCCTCCGTAGGCCGAACGTGCGCCCATCGCCACTGCTGTACCCGACTCAGATGGCCAAACGCGGCAATTCTACCGCCGGCTGGCGATCGGCCCCAGGTGCCGGTGGGCCCGGCACGCCCGGGACACCGCCGGCCGGCCTAGTGCCACAGCCCGGCACAGCCGAAACGCCGCCGGCCGACCATGGCGCCGGCCCGCTACACCCCGGTCGTCGCCAGCACCCGGCCGGAGGCGACGGCATCGACCAGCCGCTGGTGATCTCGCTCGTTCTGATCCGCGTAGGCGACGGCGAACTCGGCGATCGCCTGGTCGAAGGTGTCGCCGGTTCCCAGGTAGCCCGAGATCAGCGACGCCCGCCCGGTCCTGGCGTGCGCCCGGGCCAGCGCCCAGCCGCAGAGCCTGGCGTAGTAGCCGAGCTGACCGCCGTCCATCGCCGGGACGTCCATGCTGCCCTTCATGTCGCGCAGCTGACGGACGTAGTAGTCCCTCGATGCGAGCCCGTCGGCGGCGATCCCGCTGGTCCAGCCGAGGAACGGGTCGGACGCCGCCTGGGTCAGCAACTGTCCCCTGACCACCCGCTCGCCCTGGTGCTTCTGCTCGCTGATCCCGGCGAACGGCGCGAGCACGGACTCCTGCGCCTCCTTGAGCTGGAGGAACAGCGGCTCGTCCGGCCGGTCGCCGAGCAGCAGCAGGATGAACGCCTCGGTACCCACCGATCCGACGCCGACCACCTTGCGCGCGAAGTCACCGAAGTAGTAGCGGCGCAGGACCTCGCGGCGGTCGGCCTGGAGCGTCTCGGTGTAGAGCGCGAGCGCCGCGCGCAGCTCGTCGAGGATGCCGGGGTTGCTCTCCACCGGATAGCGGACAATCACCGGGTAAGCCGGCTTGATCCGGTACCCGTCACCGACCTGATCGCAGAGCTTGCCGAAGGTCCGGTAGCTGGTGTGCCGGTGTGCCCTGTCGATATCCCTGCGCCGCCGGCGCACGGCCTTCTTCGGCTGAACCGTGGCGAACTGGCTGGCCACCTGCTCGATGTCGATCCTGGAATACCAGACGTCCAGGAACCGCTGCCGGGCGAAGCTCCCCATCTGACTCCGGTAGCTGCGCGCGCAGTGCCGCGCCGCCTCCCGGCCGGCCCGGTCACCGACCCCGTAGTCCCTGGCCGCGACGGCGAAGCTGGCGGCAAGCCGCTTGAGGTCCCATTCGAACGGGCCGGGGAGCGTCTCGTCGAAGTCGTTGACGTCGAAGACCAGGCGCCGGTCCGGGGCGGCGAACATGCCGAAGTTCATCAGGTGCGCGTCGCCGCAGCACTGGACCCGGATATCCGTCGTCGGCGTGTGCGCGAGATCCCATGCCATCGGCGCGGCCGCGCCACGGAAGTAGGCAAACGCGGAAACGACCATCCGCCCGTACCTGATCGGGATCAGGTCAGGCACCCGTGTTCTGGCCTGTTCCTCCAGGAGGCTGACCGGGTCCGGCCGGTCGGGCGGCGGCGCCCAGCTCGCGTGCGCTGACCTCGCGACCTGCGAGCGCTGATCGCGCCCCCGACGATGCCACTCCTGCGGCGTGAGTACCTCGTGCGGCGGGGCGAGCACCCCAGGCGAAATCCGGCTCATCTGACCACCGACCCCCCGATCGAGGCCGCTGACGGACCGCCGGGCCCGCGGGCACTCCGGTCCTGACCTGGCGACATTCAGCGGCCTAGTCAATGACCCTTCAGCGTACGAAGGCCGTACGGCGCGGCCCGCACCGCGGCATGGCGATCACCTGCGCGGCAGCGGTCTCACGCGCAAAGTACCAGCGGGCACGGCCCGACCGGGACGCGGTAGCGCACGTGCTTGGCAGCGGTCTCAGGCCGCCGTGGACCAGCCGGTGCGGCCCGAGCGGGGCGCGGTAGCGCACGTGCTTGGCAGCGGTCTCACGCCGCCTTGGACCAGCCGGTGCGGCCCGAACGGGGGCGCGGAAGCGGTCTCAGCGCACCGAGCGGCATCTCTTACAGTTGGCGCATGCGATTCGCGTTGCTCAACTCCGGGCTCGGGCTGCTCGCGGCGGCCAGCGAGCTGCACCGGCTCCGCCCGGACGCTGACCTCGTCGTCTCGATGGACCCCGACGGGATGCCCTGGGGTCCGCGGACACCGGAGGATATCGCGGAGCGCTCGCTGGCGATCGCCCGTGCCGCTGTCGAGTACGCCCCTGACGTGCTGGTGATGGCCTGCAATACCGGATCAGTGCATGCGCTCGAAGCGCTGCGAGCCGAATTCGAGCCGCGCATTCCCGTCGTCGGCACGGTCCCGGCGATCAAGCCAGCGGCGGCGGCCGCTAGCTCGGTGGCCATCTGGGCGACCGTGGCGACGACAGCCAGCGACTACCAGCGCAGGCTGATCGCCGAGTTCGGCGGATCCGCGACGGTCACGGCGGTCCCCTGTCCCGGCCTCGCGAGCGCCATCGACTCCGGCGACGAGGACTCCATCACCAGAGCCGTCGCCGACGCGGCCACCAGGACGCCAGCCGGCTGCGGCGCCGTCGTACTGGGCTGCACCGAGTACGAGCTGGCAGCCGACCGAATCGGGCCAGCCGTGCCTGGCGCGGCGCTCTTCGGCTCGGCCCCGGCCGTCGCGGCGCAGGCAGTTCGCCGGGCGCTGGAGACGGGCTGCGCTGAGATGCCGGCCGGCGGCAGGGTGCCAGGCACACTGCGCGTACTGCTCAGCGGCCGCCCGGCCGAGCTGCCGCTCACCGCGCTGCACTACCCGCAGGGCCGCACGCTCGCACGGCTCGCGGCCGGCCTGATCCGGTAGGGACTGCGGCAGGGTGGTCTTAAGACCGGATCAGGGGTGGCTGCCGTAGACCCCGGGCAGCAGGCAAGCGGACATAGCAGGCGCTGCGACCCGCCCAGCCGATGAGCGGCTAGCTCGCGGCCCGGCGCTTCGCGTAGGCCGCCGCGACCTGCTTCGGCGTCATCGGCAGCCGCGCGGCGGACGGCGGCAGGCCGGCGTGCAGGGCGTCGGCGATCAGCAGCGCCATCGAGTAGGCGGGGTCGGCCTCAAGCGCGCGCTCGATCGCGATGCTGGCCAGTGCGCCGTCGCCGGCCTGCCACGCCGTGAAGGCGAGCAGCGCGGCCGGGGCCGGCACGTGCTCAGGGGGCAGCTTGCGGACCAGATCGGTCCACAGCCGCTGATGCGCGTCACGGAACTCAGGGTCCATCCTGGCCCAGGCGTCATCCCTGACGCGCAGATCGGTCAGCGTGAGGCCGAGCCAGGCGATCTCGTCGGAGCTGGTCAGCTCGCCGCCGCGCCGGTACCTGAGCACGGCGGCCCGGACCGCCCGCCGGCCGGCCTCGGTGACCAGCCGCAGCACGTCGCCACGACCTTGCGTCGCAAGCGCGTCGTCGACCAGCTTCCCGGCCCGGCGCAGGGCCCGCTCGGTGGCCTGGCTGATCGACTCGGCCGAGCCTGGGGCGGGCGCTAAGGTCGCCGCGAGCGCCGCGCGGTCGCTGCGGACGGTCAGTCCGGCGGCGGCGAGCGCCGTCGCTGCCGGGTGACCGGCCGGGTCGAACGGAACGCCGTCCGGCGGGCAGCAGCCCGGATCGCCGCACACGTACGACCAGTAGCGCCCATCCTGCACCCGGAGCACATCCCGGACGTCGATGCCGGCCGAGCGGAGCGCCGGGGTCACGGCGTCCGTCACCGGGGTTACCGTACGGCCGGCGCCGTAGCCAACGATGATCGCCGTGCTCAGATGCTGGCGGCCGAGCACTCCGGCCGCGTGCGCCGCGATATCAGCGGTGAGAAGCTCGTCTGGCGGATCAGGAAGGTCGTAGCGGAACGCGAGCCTGATCCGCGCGTGCGGGCCGCCGATGCCGAGCACGACGAGGCTGAGAGCCGGATGGAAGCCCAGCAGGTGAGGAACGACGGCCAGGATGCCGGCGGCCGACCCGACCCGGACCCGGCATCGCTGCGCTGGCTGGCCAGCGGGGTGAGAATCTGTCATGCGGCCAGCCTGGCCGGGCCGCCGGAGCTAGCGCCGCGGACGTTTCGCTGGCCTGTTCACAACAAGCCCGTTCTCCACAGCGGGCAGTCGCGTTTTGACAGCGGACGGTCCTGTGCCCTGAGCTACAACCGATCCGCTGAGGCCAGCCAGATCCCGCAACCCGGCAGCGCCGCGGCAGGGGTCAGAGCGCGATGCCGAGCAGGGCATCGGCCGCGTTCCTGACCAGGCTGGCCGAACCGGCCGGGTCGCGGTCGCGGTCGCGGTCGCCAGACTGGCCGGCCGCGACCGGTCCGCCGTAAGCCCCGGGCGCGTAAGCCCCGGGCGCGTAAGCCCCGGGCGCGTAAGCCCCGGGCGCGTAAGCCCCGGGCGCGTAAGCCCCGAGGACAGCGTCGGCCCAGGCGTCGACGGCGGCAACCGCGCCAGGGGCGTCGAGGTCGGCGCACAGGCGCTCGCGGATCGCGGTGAGAACGGCCGAACCAGCCGGAGCGGCAGGCTGACCCGGCGCGATCGCGACCGCCGCGCGCCAGCGGCCAAGTCGCGCCACGGCGTCGGCAAGACCGGCGTCGGTCCAGTCCCAGTCATGCCGGTAGTGGTGCGCCAGGATCGCCAGCCTGATCGCCATCGGGTCGGTACCGGCTTCTCGCAGCCGGGAGACGAAGACCAGGTTGCCCAGCGACTTGGACATCTTCTCTCCGCCCAGCCGGACCATCCCCGCGTGGACGTAGCGGCGGGCGAACACGTCATGCCCCGCGCCCGCGAGTGCCACCCTGGCGTGCGACGCGCTCAGCTCATGGTGCGGGAAGATCAGGTCGCAACCGCCGGCCTGGACATCGAACTCGGTGCCGAGGTACCGCGTCGCGATCGCGGCGCACTCCACGTGCCAGCCGGGCCGGCCGGGCCCGAAACGCGATTTCCAGGCCGGCTCCCCGGGCCGCTCGGCTCGCCAGACCAGCGGGTCGAGCGGGTCCTTCTTGCCAGGACGCCCGGGGTCGCCGCCGTTCTCGGCGGCCAGCACCGCCATCGTCTGCTGATCCAGCCCGGACACCGAGCCGAACCGCGGATCGGCCGCGCGGCTGAAGTACACGTCGTCGTCCACGTCATAGAGCGCGCCGCGGTCGGCAAGCAGCCCGCTGAACTCGTCGATCACCCCGAGCGCCTCCACCGCCCCGATCAGGTAGTCCGGCGGCAGCACGCGCAGCGCCGACATGTCGGACCTGAAGCCATCGATCTCGCGCTCGGCCAGTTCGCGCCAGTCGACGGCGTCCCTCACCGCCCGCTCAAGCAGCGGGTCATCGACGTCAGTGACATTCTGGGCGTAACTAACCGGACGTCCGGAATCTCGCCACGCTCGCACGAGCAGGTCCCAGGCGATGTAGGTCGAGGCATGGCCGATATGCGTTGCGTCATACGGAGTGATGCCGCAGGCGTATATCGTCGCCGACCGTCCCCGCGCCGCCGCCGCGGGCCCGCCGCTCGCGGTGTCCCAGACGACCACATCCGGGGCCCGTCCGGGCAGGCCGGGAATGCTCGCAGCGGGCCAGGAATCCATGGTCGCAAGGTTATCGCTGCTGCCGCACTGGTCAGCGGGCCGCGTCCGCCGCCTGACGGAGCAGGCAAGCGCCGGCAGCACCCGCTCGCTCCAGGCCGGCCCGGCGAAGGTCCTGGCTCCCGCACCGGTCAGCGGGCCGCGTCCGCCGCCTGAAGGAGCGGGCAAGCGCCGGCAGCACCCGCTCGCGCCGGGCCGGCCCGGCGAAGGTCCTGGCTCCCGCACCGGTCAGCGGGCCGCGTTCGCCTGCTCGAAGGAATAGGCGAGCGCCAGCAGCGCGGGCTCGCTCCAGGCCGGCCCGGTGAATGAGAATCCGACCGGCAGCCCGGATACCCGGCCGGCCGGAACGGTGATCGAGGGGTAGCCGGCGACCGCGGCGGGCGAGGAACTGTGGATGGCGTAGTGGTCGCCGAGCACGTAATCGGTCAGCCAGGCAGGGCTGCCGGTGAGCGACACCACGGCATCGAGCCGGTGCTCGGTCAGCGCGCCATCCAGGGCGGTTCGAGCCAGCCGCAGTGCCTGCTCCCGCGCCTCCTGGCACACCGGGTCGGTCCGGCCGCCCGTCTCTTCAGCTTGCTCGAAGATCTCCTGACCGAAATGAGTCAGCACGCGGTTTGCGTTATCGCTATTAAAGCTAATCAGTTCGCCGAGCGTCATCGGGTGCTGGCCGTCGAGTGCGCTGAGGTAGGCGTTCAGGTCGTCCTTGAACTCGTGCCGCAGGGCGACGAACTCTGGATCGGCGAGCTTGTCCGTACCGGCCAGCTCGACCGGATCGATCACCTTAGCTCCCTGGTCGCGCAGCAGGCTCACCGCCGCGTCGAGCACCGCCTTCGTGGCCGGCGTCGCTTCCGCCGAGACCTCGCGCCAGAGGCCGATCCTGGCGCCGGCCAGCGCGTCGGGGTCCAGGAACCGGGTGTAGTCGGCGGGCTGACCGGACGACTGGCCGGTCGCCGGATCGGCCGGGTCCTGGCCGGCCAGGGCACCGAGCAGCACGGCCGCGTCAGCTACGCACCTGGTCATCGGTCCCGCGGTGTCCTGCGCCAGCGAGACGGGAACGATCCCGGTGCGGCTGACCAGGCCTAGGGTCGGCTTGATGCCGACGATGCCGCAGGCATGCGCCGGCGAGACGATCGACCCGTCGGTCTCGGTACCGACCGCGAGCGGTGCCAGTCCCGCCGCGACGGCGACCGCCGAGCCCGAGCTTGAGCCCGACGGGTTGCGGCCGGAGCCGAACGGGTTGACCGCCTGGCCGCCGAGCGTGGACCAGCCGCTGGTCGATGCTGACGACCGGAAGTTGGCCCACTCGGAGAGGTTGGCCTTGCCCAGGATGATCGCGCCGGCCGCGCGCAGCCTCCCGATCAGGAAGGCATCCGAGGCGCCCGCGCGCAGCAGCGCCGGCGATCCCGCCGTGGCTGGCTGGCCATCGACCGCGATGTTGTCCTTGATCAGTACCGGTATCCCGGCCAGCGGGCCAGGCGCCGGCGCCGGGCCGTCCGCACCGGCCCCCTCGCCCGCGCCGGGCCGGTCGCCGGCGCTGGCCAGGCGATCCGCCCCGGCCTGCTTGTCCGCCCTAGCCTGGTCATCCGCCCTGGCCCGGTGGTCCGCCCAGGCCCGGTCGGCGGCCTGTGCCTGCTCGGCGGCGTCCTGGCTGACCGAGATCACCGCGCCAAGCTCGTCGTTCAGCCGCTCGATCCGCCCGGCGTAGAACGCCGTGAGTTCCGCGGAGGTCAGCTGCCCGGACGCCATCGCCTGGCTGAGTCCGGCGACCGTGACGCGGCCGGCCTCGATGCCCGACCGGCCGATGGTCTCGCTCAGCGATTCAGGAACCGGCATGGTGGAAGACTAGGGACTGGAGGTGCGGTCATGGGCGAGATTAAGCTCCGGTTCCCACAGTGGATCGGCGTGGTCTGTGCCGACTTCGACGCGCAAAGACGCTTCTACCGTGATGTTCTGGCGCTGCGCGAGACCGGCGAGGGCGACGGCTGGGTTCAGTTCGACCTTGGAACAGGCGTCACCTTCGAGGTCGTGGCTCAGTCGGCGGACCCGGAATACGATCGACCGCGGTATCAGGTCGGCTTCGTCGTTGACGACATCCGCGCCACCACGGAGGAACTCATCGGGCGCGGCATCGAGCCGGTGACCGAGATCAAGGGAGACGCCTCGTACTGGGCTTATTTCCGTGACCCGGAAGGCAACGTCTTCGAGATTACCGAGCGGCACGAAGGATAACGGGCGCTGCCGACCGGCTCCCGTCATGAGCAGGACGGCTCTGCGCCAGCATCGGCAGCTGCGCGCGAATGCGCGTCAGCTCGGCGGGGTCGAAGCTGGCGCAGGCGACCGCCGCACCTTCCTCGGGTGCCCTGGCGAGCTCGCGTCCCTCGGGGTCGAACACGGCCGCGCGGCCGCTGAACTGCCAGGCGCCCGCGCCGCCGACGCCGTTGGTGAACACCACGTAAATGGTGTTCTCCAGCGCCCGGGTCGGATAGTACAGATCACGGCGGTGGTTCCGGCCGGTGAGGAACACGCTCGGGCACAGGTAGGCGTGCGCACCCGCTAGCGCGGCGGACCTGGCGTGCTCGGGGAATGACGCGTCATAGCAGATCCCGAGGCCAAGGCGCCAGCCCTGGAGGCTGATGGCAGCCGCGCTCAGGCCGGGCGTGAAGAGCGCTGGCTCGTCGGCGCCCCACAGGTGCTGCTTGTCATAGGCGACGGTGACCGTCCCGTCGCGGACGAAAAGCAGCGAGATCGTCCGTCGCCGGTCAGCGTGCCGGACGCTGGCGCCGATCAGCACGGCCGCGCCACAGCCGGCGGCCGCGGTGGTCAGCGGGTCGAGGCGGCCGTCAAGCACGCGCCGCTGAACGTCGGCGGCCACGTCGCATGCCGTGCTGGCGGCCAGCGTCGGCGGGTGGTAGGCGGGCACGAAGAGCTCAGGGAACACGACAAGCACCGCGCCCTCGGCAGCCGCGCGCTCGGTGAGACCGACGGCGGTCGCGATGTTCCCCGTGACGTCGCCTGGGACGGCCGCGGCCTGGACAGCGGCGACGCGAAGCAGGCGGGACGGCATCGGCGCGCCGATCATCGCGCGGCCAAGCCCCGCCCGGCCGTGACCGCGACCGATGCGGACGCCGCCGGGCGGGCCGCTCCCGTGCGGGCGGAGTCCAGGCGGTTGATCCGGTACATCGTGCGGTCGAAGAGATCGCCCGCGGTGAGGGTCGGGAACCGGCTGGTGGTGCCCAGGCCGGCCGGTACCTCGATCGGCGTCAGCACTGTCCACGGGGTGGGATGGCAGAACTGGACGATGGACAGCCGCCCGGCGTCCTGGCACGGCCCGGCCACCACCCGGTGAAAGACGGCAGGAACGGCTCCGCCGGTGAGCCGTTCCATGGCCATGCCCGCGACGACTACCGCGTATCCCTCGGGCGGGGTGACCGGATGCCAGCTGCCGGCTACCCGCACCTCGAGGCCGGCGGATGTCGCCCGCGGCAGCGCGGTGATCAGATCGAAATCCTGGTGCTCGACGGCCCAGACGCAGTCGCCGGACGGCGCCCCGGCGATCGGCGGGTACCACGCGGCGCGGTTGACGACCGGCCCGTCGGCCAGCATCTCCCTGAAGTAGCCAGTGCCGGTGCCGAGGGCACAGCCGATCGCGTCAACCACGCTGAGCTGGAAGTCGAAGACAGCCTCATGCAGGCCAGTCAGGGCCGAGGCGATCCCGGGAACGAGCGCATCGGGCAGCAGCGGATCAGGGTAGCGGCTCGGGTAGCGCTCGCGCAGCGGGTGCCCGGCCGGCAGCCCGCGGCCCCAGTGAAAGAGCTCCTTCCAGTCTGGCTGACGCGACCGCTCGGCCGTCTCGATCAGCGCGGGCAGGTAGCCGGCCTGGCCGTTGGTGCCAGGCGCCCGGCACTTCATCTTGGCCTCGAGCGGCATCGCGAAGAAGTCTCCGAGCAAGCCATAAGCCTCGTCGAGCAGGGTTGCTCCGATCGGGTGGCGTACCAGGAAGACGCCGTCTCGAAGCGCCTCGCGGACGGCGGCGTGGCGGCCTGGCACAGCGCTCGCGCCGATCCCGATTTCCTTGATCATCTATTGCTCCTTGCTGGCGGCATTCCGGTGGCGATCCGCAGCCCGCATGGATAGAGCGGGCCGGGGAACGCGCCGTGCCTGCGGCGCGTCCTGGCGAGATCGCCGTACCGTGCGAAGCTGCCGCCGCGGGCGACGCGATAGCTGCCAAGCCGCTCGGTGAGGTGGTCGTCGACGGGCACGCCGCCCGGATAGGGGTGGTACTGGCTGGCGACGTATTCCTCCACATTGCCGGCCAGGTCCAGATGGCCGAACGGCCCTGACCCTGCGGGGAAGACGCCGACCGGCGTGGTCGTGTGGATGCCGCTCTCGCGGGTGTTCGCCCGGGCTGGGTCGAACTCGTCTCCCCACGGGTACTCCGGGCCGTCGAAGCCATGCGCGGCGTGCTCCCACTCGGCCTCGGAGGGCAGCCGGTACGGATGGCCGGTCTGAGCGGAGAGCCACGCCGCGTACTCGTCGGCGTCCTCCGCGGCCACCCCGGACACCGGGTGACTGGGCCGGTCCCACGGATAGGCGCCGAGATACCAGGTGCCTGGCCGCCCGGCCCGGCGGGTCGCCCGCAGGAAGAACAGATACTGGAGGTTGGTGACCGGGTAGCGGCCGAGCCAGAAGTCGTCGAGGTGAACCGGCCAGGCCGGCACCTCCTTCTCGATCCAGGGACGCTCGACGCCGACGTGCCGCCACCTCGCGACGACGGCGGCTACCCGATCGGCCGGCAGACCGATGGTGACGTTCCCGCCGGGCACCGGGAGGACGGCGGGCACCTGCGGCACCCGCGGGTCGCCGCAGATGGCGAGCAACGCGGCCGCGGCCAGCCTGCCGCGCAACGGGACATCCGGGTCCTCGGCAACCTGGGCCAGCGCGGCGGGGTCGGAGGTGGCCGACCGAAGCCGGCCGGCCAGCGGCAGGTCCAGCCTGGTGAGCTCGGCGCATTCGCGGAAGTGCACGTCGAGCGACTGCGTCATCCGGCCACCCCCAGGTCGGCGTCGCCCAGGCGGTGCCCGGTCAGCTCGGCCTTGGCACGCAGGTAGGCCCGGTTGTACGGGTTCAGGTGCGTCTTGGTGGGCCGCACGGACCGCAGCGCGATGCCGCAGCGGGTGAGCTGCTCGATCTTCGCCGGGTTGTTGGTGATCAGCTGTACGTAGCCGATGCCCATAGCGAGCAGCATCTGAGCGGCGGAAGCGTAATCGCGCTCGTCCTCGCCACGGCCGAGCATCCGGTTCGCGGTGAAGGTGTCAGCTCCGCTGTCTTGCAGCAGGTACGCGTCCAGCTTGTTGTACAGCCCGATACCGCGGCCTTCCTGCCGCATGTAAAGCAGAACGCCGCCCTCCAGCGAAAGCACCCTCATCGACTCCTCGAGCTGAGGACCGCAGTCGCAGCGCAGCGAGCCGAACACGTCGCCGGTCAGGCACTCGCTGTGCAGGCGCACCAGTGGCTCGGCGGTGAGCGGCTGCCATATGCAGGCGACGTGCTCCAGGCCGTCCACCAGGCCGTTGAAGGTAACCAGCTCGGCCCGCATGCTGCCAGGGCAGCCGGCGGTACGGCCGAGTACGACCGGCACCCGAGCCCGCACGGACGCGGCCGCGATCCGTCGCATGGGCCGGGCACTGGCCCGTCTCACGCGGCTGCCCCCGCTTCCCCGCCAGCGATCAGGTCCGCGACCGAGAAGCTCGCCACCTCGCGCACAGGGCCGCTGACCGGGTCGGCCGGCGCGGAGATGATCGCGACGCGGCCGTCCCAGCCGGCGACGGCGGCGATGTCCGGGTTGATCCGGGCGATACAGGACAGTCCCTGACCGTATGTGCTCACGACCGTTCCGCCGCGCAGCCCCGCGCGGCCGGGCCCGGAGGGAAGGCGCCACGCATAGAGCCCGAAATCGTACGAGCCAGCGAGCACGGCCGGCGCCGCCTGGCTACCGAGCAGGCCGACGCACTTCACTGACTCATCAGGTCCGATCAGGGTTTCGAGCCTGCCGACCCGCCATCGCCCGGCCGGCTCCTGGGTAATCCATCCCACCTTCACGGTGTGATCGCGCGACGCGCTTGCCACCACCGCGCCGCGAGGCCCGGCGAGCACGGCTACCGAGTTAACCAGGTTGCCGTGCTCCCATAGCACCTGCCGCTCGGCGATGGTTCCGATCGCGACCGAACGGTCGGTCGCACCGGACACGAATATCTCGGCGTCGAGGCTCGCGAGTGACTTGACCGACCCCGTGTGGGAGCGCACGCGATGTAACGTGCCGAGGTTACGCCGGTCGACGCAGACGAGCTCGCCGCCGTACGTGCCGGCGATGATCACGTCCGGTCCGCAGAGGATGGAAGGCAGCGGCGCGCCGACGCCGTCGCTAAGGCGGACACCGTCTTCTCCGGGCACGATCCGGCCGATCCGGCCCGAGTAGGTGCCGACCGCGATGCTGCCGTCGTGCACGGCGAGGGACAGGACGGGCCCGCGGGTCGCGGTCGTCACCCGGTGCAGGCGTGCGACGCCCGGCCGGGACGGGCCAGATGTGAGCGTCCCGGCCCCGACGAAGACGACCTCGCCGGAGTCACAGCCGATGACGAGCTCCCGCCCGTTCCGCACCGCGATCGCATTGGGGCCATGGGTGGCGGCGGCAGGCGCGGACAGTACCGCACGGCTCCGCTGCCCGAGGATGCAGGGCGTCGACCAGAACGATCCGACGACGAGGATCCCGCATGCCGCGGCGACGGACCGGGGCCAGATCCGTTCGTCGTCGAACCGGCCAAGGTGCCGTCCGCCGGCGCTGACGAAGTGCACAGCTCCGTCATACGCGCCGACAATGAGCTCCTCGTCATCGTCCGACCAGGCGACCGCGCGGGCCGACGACGACGACACCGCGATCGAGCGCACCAGGGACAGATCTCGATCGAGCAGGTCGACAAATCCATCGTCGCGGGCTACGGCCAGCAGCTCGGCCGAATGCGACCAGGCGCAGCCCTCGACCGAGGCCGCGTAGCCGCTGGTGCGCCTGGAACCCGTCCGCGGATCGATGACGGCGACCATGCCGTCCTCGCCGACCGTGGCGACGAGCCCGCCCCGGCTGCATGCGACCATCATGCAGTGCGTCGCGTGCGAGATCAGCAAGCCGAGGAAACGTCCGCTCAGCGCTTCCCAGATCGTGGCGTCACCGTCTTCTGACACGCAGACCAGGCGACGGCCATCGGGCAGCCACGCGACCGAGTTGAGGTCGTCCGTGTGCCGTGCGAGCACCGAGACGAGCCTGGCAGTACGCCCGTCGACCTCCCACACGGCGGCCGTCTTGTCCGCGGACGCCGTCGCAAGCAGCTTCGGGTACACCGGGTTCCAGGCCGCCGCGTTGACCAGCCGGCGGTGCGGAAGGCGGGTCAGCAGGCGCGGCAGTTCCGGGTTCGCGACGTCCCAGACGATCACCGTGCCGTCGTAGGACGAGGTGGCCAGCATCAGACCATCCGCCCGCAGCGCGACGTGCGTGATGGGCGCTGAGTGGCCGGCCGTCGCTGCCGGGAATTCGATGGCACGCACGGTGCCTCCTTGTCTGGTGGTCCGCCACCGGGTTTCTCACGCCACGTCGTGGCCGGCCAGGACGGCCGGTAAGGCTTCCGGCAGACCTGGCGGGCTGGCCGGCGGCGGCGTCACGCGCTCCTTCCAGCTTCGCCAGGAGAAGGCCAGCCAGCCGACAGAGATGAGGGCGACCACGCCGAGCACGACGAAGGTATTTTCGACCCCGAACGCCGGCACGAGGAACGGGATGGCCAGCGGCGCGGTGATGTCGGGGATCCCGCTCAGCAGGTCGAGGGTGCCGCTCGCCCGTCCGATGGCCCGCCCGGGGAAGTAGCTGAAGATCATCAGCAGGGCGGCCGTCGCCATCGCCTGGCGCAGCGCGTAGAACACCACCAGGGCGGCGAGGAAGACCCACAGGCGTGGCGCGGCCATCGCGAACAGGAGGCCGGTCATGCCGATGGCGGTAATGGCCAGCGTTCGTCGCACTCGCAGGCGCCTGCGCTCGGCTACAAGCAGCACGCCGACGAGAGCGCTGATGTTGATCGCGATCATGACCGTGCTGACCTGCTGCGCCGACAGATGCCACTGGCCCCTGAGGTAGAAGATCGCCAGCGTGACGGTCGCCGTGGACGCGACGAAGTGCAGCGGCAGAGTGATCATCTGGGTGTGCAGCACGGCCGGCTGCTGCCGGATGAGCCGCCACCCCTCGATGATGTCCCGGTGCAGCCCCGGCCTTGGCTGCCCCTTCGGCGGCGATTCCTGCCGTGGCGGGTGGATGCCAATCAGCCAGACAATAATCGGCGCCACGAACGTGCCGACGTTCAGCCATAGCAGACCGAGATAGCCGATCGGGCCGAGCGCCACGGCCACGAGCATCGGCCCGGCGATCTTCGCCAGCACGAATAGCGTGTTCAGCGAGCCGCGGGACCGGATCGGGTTGTCGGGGAACATGGTCACGACCCCGACCATCCAGCCGGCCCGGTAGGTCTCCCCGCCCAGCGCGACGAGCGCGCAGAAGATGAACACCAGGAAGAACGGCGCATGCCTGGCCAGCGCGAGAACGTTGAGCAGGACCGCCGCGACGAGCTGGACGAGCAGCCCGGGGACCACGAGAGTCCGTGCGCCGAAGCGGTCGACGATCGCCCCGAGCAGGGGCGCGAGCACCAGCGTCGCATTGTTCACCAGCACAAGCAGCGACATGATGAGCAGCGAGCGAGTGAGTGCATACGCCAGGAGCGGAAGCGTTACCTGGAAGGCTTGCTCGCCGATGTTGTTGATGAAATTGCCGGTGGCGAAGACGAGGAACCGCCGGTCGCGCCACGGCGACGAGGCCGGTTTCCCATCATCGGCACTCATCGAGGTTCACCATTCCGTGACGGTCTCCTGCTTTGGCAGCCAAACGTCCCGAAGCTTGGCGAACGTGCCCTTCTCAGGGCCCCGGTCGATCCGGTACGTACTGAGGTAGCCGGTCCGGCCGCCGACCACAAGGTAAGGCGTGCCGTCCGGTCCGCGGAGCACAGTGAGCGCCTTCGGGTAGTCCATCAGATTCTCGAGCAGCCCGACCATTTCACCGCTGGCGTAATCGAAGGCGCCGAGCTGCATTCCGTAGGAGCAAACGCAGACCAGCCCGTCGACTACCACGCCGCCCTCGGTGGTATTGCTGATGAGCTCGGTCCAATGTCGCAGCACGCGGGAGCCGTCGGGAGCGATCTCCTTGAATCCGTTCGCGCCGTTGACGTAAATAGCGGTCTCGGTCGACCGCAGCCGCTTGGGGTATTCGCCTTGATTCAGCCGCCAGAGCTCGGTGCCGTCATCAGCGAACGCGCAGAACACTCCGTTGCGGGTGCCGAGCAGCCGCTCTCCGGTGGGCGTGTAGCCGACCACCCAGATTGGCAGGCCATCGACGTGCAGCTCAGCGCGCCGCTCGCCGCTCGCCGCGGCAAGCTCGATCGCGCCGCCGTTGGTGGCAACGAGAGCACGCGCGTGATCCGGCGACACCGCGACGGTGTGCACCAGGTCAGGGAACTCCCGCGTCCACAGCAGCCGCCCGGCCTGGTCGCTGCGGAACGCCTTCCGGTCCCTCGTCACGCCGATCCAGCCGCCGGGTACCGGTACCACCCGCCTGGTGAAGCCGAAGCCCGTGACGTGGTGGGCCATCTTGCGCAGCAGCGGCCCGGCGGCCGATGTGTAATCGACCTTCACAACCGCGACCCCGTCGTCGGTCGCGCAGTACAGCGTGCCGGGATCCTCCGTGGAAGGCTGGATGTCCCACACCGCCTGGCGCCGGAACGGTGCTCGCGCGCGGACGACCTCGGCCTCGGGGTCGAATCTCCGGACGATACCGTCCTGGGTCAGGATGACGAGGTCACCGCGGGGCGTGCTGACGCAGTCCCAGAGCTGATGGGTGAAGCCGCTCAGGACCTTCGCGGTCCTGGGCGTCCGCTCGGTGTTGTCGAAGACGTGCAGCGTGCCGTCGAAGCCGCCCACGTACACCCTGGTGTAGTCCGGTGAGAACACCACGAATTCGACGTCATCGTAGGCAAACATGCACTCGGTCTCGGTCGAGCCGTCCGGCCGGACGATCACGATGCCATTGAGCACGTTGTGGTTGTCACCCGCGCCGAAGTCCTGCGTGCACCAGAAGCGGTCGTGCCGCCGGTCGTAGCGCACCCGGTGAATCGTGCCCTCGTCCAGCTTCGCCGCGAGCGTGAAGTCGAGCGTGTCGAGCGACCCGAAGAACAGCCTCCCGTACTTGTCCGATATGACGTGCATATCCGGGTGCTCGGTGCAAATCCACTCCATGGCGCTGTCGCCGCTGATGTTCGGCACGATCTTGTCGATCTTGAAGGACGGCAGGTCGATAACGGCCATCTGGTCGTGGTACCCGAGCGTGACGTAGACCTTGTCACGCCAGATCCTGATCCCGCGGTTGTTCACCGGTGCCGGCTCCTCGTCCTCGATGAGCATCCGCTCGTCGCACGTGGTTACCGGGTCCAGCCGGTCTAGCAGGTCGAGAGCCGGCAATGACCAGCGCAGCACCGTGCCGCCCCGGTCCCTGCCGACTACCCACTCGCTGGTGGCGTCAAGCCCATGGATGGGCCGGGCCTGGTCGATCACGGGAGAAGACCGGATCAGGTTCAGGTCGTCGTCCAGGAGATGGATCCGGCCGGCGACGTCGGCGGCCAGCACCCCGGCTCCGTCCACATAGAGAATCCGGGTGATGCGGTTGGTGAGTTCCATGGCTGCCAGTTCCTCCTGAGCTTGTCCCTGCCTTCGCCCCGTCACCGGCGCAGGGCCGGGAAGAACGCCAGTTCTGGCGCCCTTCCCGGCGTCGAGCGGCGGCTCGGCAGCGGAAGGGCTACTTCACCGGGTACGTGTTCCTGCGCACGGGCTTCTTGAACATGTCGGCTCACCTTCCCTTCTTGGGAATCGGCGGATCAGGGGACGGAGCGCTTAGCCCAGATGCAACTCGGGTGGAACGGACACGCGCGCCCAGCCAGGTTTCAGGCCATCGCATTCGACCCGGACGCGACAGCTGGAGAGCACGCCGCCGGGCACCGATCGCGGTAGTTCGACGTCCACCATCAGATCGCCGTAGGCATCGGGCGGGTACTCACCGAGCGGCAGGGCGTCGCCGTCCGTGCCGACCAGCGCGATCCGCCGGACCGACCCGGGCTCAGGGCTCTTGCCGGTAGCCGCCACTCGCAGGAGCAGCGAATCACCCGCGGCTGCCTGGCGGACTACCTGAGCCGCAGCCGCCATGGCGGTCTTGTCCAGGCGCTCCCCCAGCATGTGCATCGGCCCGTGCTTCACGAGCGGCTGGCGGTCGCCGTCGACATGCGCGGCCACCGCTTCCCCGATGAACATGTGGTAGTCAGGCAGCCGGACGACTCGCCGGACGACGCATTCGAACGCCGCCACGCCGCCAGCGATCCAGGGCGTCGAGGTCACCGTGGGCGCGCACAGGGCGAAGGCCTCGGAGGACGATTTGTCGATCTCGCGGCCGGAGAAACTGCCGGCTAAATCGGCGGCCTCCGCCTGCGAGTCCGCGCAGAGCGTGACAGAGAACTCCCCGGATCCCTTGATCAACTCGCGGCTGAACGACCGCCTGGACAGCGCAACAGCGACGTACAGCGGATCCTTGTTGAGGAAGTACGTCCATTCAGCGGCCATGATGTTGACTTTATGATCATGACTGGAACTGACGAGGCCGACCGTGGTGGTGAGGCACTTCCACAGGTAGCCTGGAACCGTATCATTCCGCTGAGATAAGAAGAAGACCACCCTCGCGCAACTGAGGCTAGGTGGAGGCCGCATGCATTGCGCACACGCAAAACAAAATGTCCGCCAGGACACTTCGCCTGACCCGCCAGAGGAGGGAGATCAGCCAGCACGTTGTAGTTAATTAAGTTACCTCAGGTCGAAGTGCGATGCAAGGATAAATTTGATACTTTGCCGCAGCTAAGCCGGTTTTGGGTGATAAACAAACCTGCACGGCCGATAAATGCACTGCCGCGCCAGGATAAATTTGCCGTCCTGACCTGACACCGAGCTTGCCGCCGAGCTTGCCGCCACGCCCGCAGATAGCTTTGGTGCACCCGTCAGCACACGGGCGGCCGCACGCGGGCAGCCAGCGCCGCGGTGCAGGACGGTGCGGCACCCGCGCACCGCGCGTGTCGCTGGCACCCGCACCCTGGCTACCCGGGTTTCCTGGACTGCCCGGACTTCCTAGACTGCACTAATGCTCTTCCGAATCGGCAGCCTTGAATTCTCCTCCGCCGCCAGCCGGACCGATCTGCTCGCGCCGAGCGTCACGGCCGCGCTGACCGGACCTGGCTGGTCGCCGCCCGCAGACGCGGTGGGCGTCGCCGAGATCGACCCGCTGCTCGCCGACACCGCGGCCTTCTGTGACCGCTACGGCGTCCCGCTCACTGAGTCCGCTAACTGCGTCGTGGTTACCGGCAGGCGCGACGGCGAGACCCGGTTCGCCGCCTGCGTCGTGCTCGCCACGACCAGAGCCGACGTCAACGGCCTGGCAAGGCGGGCCATCGATGTGCGTAAGGCGTCGTTCGCAGCGACCGATGTGGCCGTGGAGCTGACCGGCATGGAGTACGGCGGCATAACCCCGATCGGGCTGCCGGCCGACTGGCTGGTCCTGGTGGACGCGGCCGCGGCCGCGGCGCCGCAGGTCGTGGTGGGCAGCGGCATCCGCGGGTCCAAGCTGGCGCTGGCCGGCAAGACGCTGGCCGACATGCCGGGGGCTCAGGTCATCGACGGGCTCGGCCGCTAGAGCGTTCCGGAACGCTCGGCGGTCACGGAACGCCCGGCGGCGCCGGAACGCTACGGCAGCCAGGACACCTTCCCGTTCAGGAAGGCGTACCCGATGAAGGCGACGGCGTCGATCAGGGCGTGCGCCACGACCAGCGGCATGACCCGGCCCCAGCGACGGTAGAGCAGCGCGAAGATCACGCCCATCGCCGCGTTGCCGATGAAGGCGCCGAAGCCCTGGTACAGGTGGTAGGAGCCGCGCAGCAGCGCGGACGCCGCGATCGCGCCGGCCGGTGACCAGCCGAGCTGATCGAGCCTGCGCAGCAGATAGCCGATCACCAGGATCTCTTCGAGCAGGCCGTTCTGGATCGCGTTGAGCAGCAGCACAGGGACGCGCCACCACACCGCGGGCAGCGCCTCGGCCACCACGTTCAGGCTCAGGCCGAGATGAAACGCGGCCAGGTAGAGCCCGAGCCCGGCGCCGCCGACCACGGCGGCGAGCAGCGCGCCGCGGCCAAGATCCCTGACCGGCTGGCTAGCGTCCAGTCCGATCACCGATGGCGCCTCACCCGATCTGGCCATCAGGTACAGCACGAGCAGCACCGGAGCGAGCGTCTCGGCGACGCTGGCCAGCTGCAGGGTCAGGTCTAGCCAGGGGCGACCGGGCGCCAGCGACCCTACGAGCTGCGTCTCCTGGCTCGCCAGCGGCTGCGCCGCGAGGAGCGCGGCGACCAGGTGGAGCAGCGCGTTGAGCGCGCTGGCGCCGAGCGATACGGCAAAGACAGCGAAAATCTCCCACCGGATCAGCGACGGCCCCGGCGGGCGTAGGCTGGTCTCCTCCCCGAGCGCCACCTGATGGACTCTAGCTGGTACCGGCGGCCCTTGGCGGCGGCCGATGTGGCCAGCGCCGGGCCCGGCGTTCGCGGAAGCCGGCCAGCCGGTCTCGCTGATCTTCCGACAGTCTTCCGCAAAGGCGGTAGACATGGATCGGCCGGAACGAGCACAGACAAGGTGGTCCGATGATCCGTGCAGGCCGTAGCCGAGGCGGCCAGCCGGCGTCCGATGCCGCCCAGGCGGCGGAAGCGGATGGCGTGACGGGGCCCGAGGCGGTCGGCCCGGCCGGCTCGGGCACCTGCGGCACCGAACCGGCCAGCTCCGGCGCTCCCAGCGCCAGCGCCCAGGACGCGGGAACTGCCGGGGAAGGCGCCAGGCCCGCGGACACGGCCGCGCCCGGCTCACGCACACCCGAGCCGGGCGCCCCCGACGCACCGGCCAGGACCAGGCCCGCCGTGGGACCGGGCAGCGGAGCGGGCCATCGGCTGCGCAACCACATCCTCCTGCTGCTCGCGTTCGAGATCGCCGGCATCGCGGCCACCTGGCCCAGGTTCACCTACCTGGCCGACGGCAAGCTGCCGGCCAACCGGGACGCCGTGGAGTACGTCTGGGACTTCTGGTGGGTCGCCCATCAGCTGCTGCACCTGGGCAATCCGTTCTACACGAGCTACATGGCCGCTCCGGTCGGCGCGCAGCTCGGGTATGACACGCTGCTGCCGCTCCCGGCCTGGCTGCTGTCCCCGGTCACGATTCTCTACGGCCCGTCGGCGTCGTACACCCTGCTGAGCATCATCACGCCGGGCCTGCTGTGCTACGTCATGTACCGCGCGGCGCGGCTCTGGCTGAACGTTCCCGGCGCGATCGCGGCCGGCGCGTTCTTCGGCCTGTCGTCGATGCTGGCCTGGCAGAACTGGTACCACGTCAACATCTCGGTCGGCACGGTCTTCCTGCCGCTCACGCTGGAGTGCGCGGTCCGGCTGCTCCGCCGGCCGGGCACCAGGCCGGCGGTGGCACTTGGCCTGGTGCTCGGTGCGTCGATTCTGGTCAACCAGGAGACCACGGTCGTCGCGATCCTCCTCGCTGCCGCGATCTTGATCCCCTGGATCGCCGGGAAGCTGATCAGGGACCGCGCCGCGCTGCGCCCGGCGATCTGGCCGCTGACGCTCGGCGGGCTGATCGCGCTCGCGGTGGCGAGCCCGGAGCTGATCGCGATGGCCGCTCAGCTGCGGTCCGGCGGAGCGCATCCCGACCCGGGCCTGCTTGCCAGGAACGTCACGCTGTACGGCTCGAGCCTGCCGACGCTGTTCGCTCCCTCTCCCCGGCTGGCTAGCTACGGCCTCGCCAGCCTGGCGTCGGGCTACCAGTACAGCGAGCCCACCGAGGCCGTCGCCACGTTCGGCGTCGTCCTGTCCGCGCTCGCCGTGCTCGGCACCGTGGTCGGCCGGCGCAAGCGCAGCACCTGGTGGTTCGTGGTGCTCTGGCTGAGCTGCGCGGCGCTAGCGCTCGGACCGACCCTGGTCATCGGCGGCAACTGCAAGTTCAGCCTGCTCCGTCCCGGCATCGAGTACGGCAGGTACTGCCACCAGTACTTCCCGTTGCTCACCCATCTGCACGGGCTGATGGTCGACGGCAGCTGGCAGCGCGTTCCGGTGTCGAACCTGATGCCGTACACCTGGCTGATCCGCGTCCCCGGGCTGGCCGGCCTGCGGGAGGCCGACCGGTTCGCCCTGGTCGGGCTGGTCGGCGCGGCCATGCTCGCGGGCCTGGCCATCCAGTGGCTGAGCCAGCGCCGGGTAACCATGCCGCTGATCGCCGTCGTGGTCGCGCTCGGCGTGCTCGAGGCCGGCTGGTCCGGCGCGGGCGGGCCAGGCACCATGCCCACCACGATGCCGCGGCTCGACCATCTCCTGATGCAGGACCACAGCAGCTCGATCGTGGTCGACGTACCGTTCGGGCTGCGCGGCGGCCTGTCGCTGACCGGCGACCCGATGGCGATCCCCGCGCTGCTGATCGCCACCCACGACGGGCACCCGCGGGCCGACGGCTACATCTCCTGGGTCCCGCAGACCACCGTCAACGGAATCTACGCGCATCGGTTCTACCGGTACCTGATGAACATCGTCCAGGCCGGGCGCGATCCGACGCCAGCGCAGCTGCAGCAGGCTCGCGCCGACCTGAAGACGCTGAACATCGGCTACATCCTGGAGTGGCGCAACCTATGGAAGGGCCACGACCCCGGACTGCGGATCGGGCATATCGACAGCTACCTCGTTCACCTGGGCTTCCGCCGGGTGCGCAGCGTCTGCCTCGGGCGGGCCAGGACCGTCTGCCCGAGCCGCGACCAGCTCTGGCTTTACCACCAGGAGCCCGCCAGCTAGTACCGTACGCGTTGTGGCTGTGGCGCGCGGCCATCACGAGCAGGGAGCACAGTTTATGAAGCAGCCGTCCAAGACCCTGGCCACGACGGCCGGCCCGGTCCGCCCGCCCGCGCCGAGGACGATCGTGATCGCGACGTGGCTGATGTACGCGGGCGCCGCGCTGACCACCCTCGGCGCGCTGATCAGCGTGATCGCGGTAGCAGTCGGCGGGACGGCGGCGCTGAAGCCCAGCTATCCGCGCCAGACGCTTTCCCAGCTGCATTCGACCGAGACCACGCTGATCGTGATCGCCATCTTCAGCGGCCTGATCGAGACCGCGATCTGGCTGATCGTGGCGCGGGCCAGCAAGGGCGGCCTGAAGTGGGCCCGGATCGCCGCCAGCGTGTTCTTCGCGCTCAGCACCTGGAATCTGGTGGCCCACCTGCACGGCACCATATCGATCGCCAACCTGGTCTACACGATCCTGATCTGGCTCGCCGGGTTCGGCGCCATCGTCGCGCTCTGGCACAGGGACTCGAGCGCCTACTTCGCCCTCCCGGCCGCCACACCAGGGCCACCGGCAGCACGTCGCAAGTAACCAGCGGACCGAAGAACCGCGCAAATCGCCAATTTTCGGCGAATCATGCCCGCGCGGCCGGTCCGAGCGACCGGCGGCAGCTCTCAGGCCTGGGCGACCGGCGGCAGGTCTCAGGCCTGGGCGACCGGCGGCAGGTCGGGCTGGGCTGCGGGCAGCGATGCGGTGAGCCGTCGCCAGGCCAGGTCAGCGCCAGACGCGAGGCAGCCATCGACCACGGCACTGGTGCCGAGCGCGCTCACCCTGATCTCGGGCAGCACCGGCGCGATCCGGCGGAGCACGGCGGTCACGGCGGCGGCGAAGCCAGGCGCCTGGCCGATGCCACCGCCGAGCACCACGAGCCCCGGATCGACCACGGTGACGATCGCGCAGATCGCCTTGGCGACCAGCCTCGCCTCGGCCGCCACCACGGCGGCGGCACGCGCCTCGCCGGCCGCTGCCGCAGCGAAGACCTGGCGCGCCGAGGTCATCCGCAGGCCGGCCCGCCGCGCCGCGCGCACGATCGCCGCCGCCGAGCTCGCCGCTTCCAGGGTGCCGCGCCTGCGCGCCTCGTGATCCTGGCCCCCGGCGCCGTGGCCGCCCGCACCCAGGCCAGAGCCGCCCGCGCCGCCCGCTCCCTGGACCTGACCAGCCGGGCCGGCGTCATCGGCGATCGGGAGGAACGCGATCTCGCCGGCGACGCCGTGCGCTCCCCGGTGCAGGTGCCCGTTGAGCACGAGCCCCATGCCGATCCCGGTCCCGATGGATACGAATGCGAAGCTCGGGAACTCTCGCCCGTGCCCGTGCTCCCGCTCGGCCAGTGCGGCCGCATCGACGTCGTTCTCCACCACCAGGTCCTGGCCGAACGCCTCGCGCAGGTCGGCAAGCACGGCCGGCCGGTCCCAGCCGGGCAGGCCGCCGGTCAGCGCCATGGCGTCACGCCCCGGGTCGTAGACACCAGGACTACCCAGCACGGTCTGGGTGACCTGCCCCCTGACGATTCCCGCTGCCGCGCAGATGCCGTCGGCCAGCCTGATCAGCTCTCCTACCCGCCTGCTCACGCTCGCGGACGGTGATCGGGACTCGGCCTTGGCCCGGATCTCGCCGCTCAGGTCGGTCAGCGCGCCGCGCATGTACTCGTGCCCGATGTCCAGCCCGAGCACGTAGCCGGCCTCCGGCCTGATCTCGTAGAGCACCGCCGACCGCCCTGGCATGCCGGTGCGCTGCCCCGCCGTACGGACCAGGCCGGAGCGCTCGACGTTCGCCAGCGCTAGCGAGACCGTCGGCTTGGACAGCCCGGACAGCCGCGCCAGGTCGGCCCGCGAGCACAGCCCGAGCTGGCGGATCTGATTGAGCAGGAGCTGCTCGTTCATCGCCCGGATGAGCTGAGGGCGGGCCGCCTGCCCGCCGCCGCCAGCACCGCCAGCACCGCCGCCGGCGCCGGCCTGGCCCGAGCCGGTCAGGTCCGGCAGGCTGTCTGTCATCTGGCCAGGTAGGCGAGGTGCTCGCCGTGCAGGTCAATGTACTCGGCGATCAGTTCCCTGGCGGCGGTGATTCCCGGCACCAGCGGATGCTCGGACAGCGCCACGGCAGCCAGGCCGGCGTCGCCCGAGACGGCCGCCTCGACGATGCCGCGCTCGTAGTCCTTCACGGCCATCACCAGCGCCCGTGCCGACCTCGGCAGGTCGGGCGGCGCCAGCTTCGACAGGCCGTCGGTGTCCACCCGGGCCGGAACCTCCACGATGTCGTCGGGGTCGAGGAAGTCCAGGCTCGCGTCATTGCGCAGGTTGACGATGACGTCACTCGCGCCGCGCCCGGCCAGCCCGTCGATCACGCGCAGCGCCAGGCCCTCGTAGCCGCCGATCTTGTCCGCCTCGATCGGCTCAGCCCCCTGCGCGGCACGCCGCTCCCGCGCCTGTGCCTGCCCGCTGTCTCCCTCGGTGTCTGTCCGCATGTAGGTGTCGCGCCGCACTCCGAGCAGGCTCGCGTAGGCCGACCAGGCCGCGTGCACGTCACCGGCCGCGAAGGCCCGGCCGATCGCGGTCAGCAGCTCGTCGTTCAGCCGCAGCACGTCCTCGCCCCGGCTGGCGCCGGCCCTGGCCACGCCGTCGAGATACCGCCTGGCGTCGTAGTAGTAGTACACGTACTCGGTCGGAATGGCGCCGACCCGGCGCACCAGCTCGGGGTCGAAGGCAGCGAAATGCTGATCGTAGAGCTGCAGATCGGCGAACCTGGCCAGCAGCTCACCCATCCGCTCCTGGCCGTCCACGATGAACGAGCTGACCCAGCCAAGGTGATTCAGGCCCCCGTAGCTGGCCACGACGCCGTCATCACGGTCAGCGCCCAGGAACGCCGTCAGGTGCTCGATCGTGCCCGACGGGGTATCGCACACACCGACCGCCCGCACCCTTCCCTGAGCGCTGATCGCCTGGGTGATCAGCCCGGCCGGGTTCGTGAAGTTGATCAGGACCGCGCCCGGCGCACACTGCTCGAGCAGCTCGCAGTAGGACAGCACGACCGGGATCGTCCGGAGCGCCATCGCGCACCCGCCAGGTCCGGTGGTCTCCTGGCCGACGATCCCGCGCCGGAGCGCGACCTGCTCATCGATCACCCGGCCGCGGTCACCGCCGACCCGGATCGCGGAGAACACATAGTCCGCGCCGGTGAACGCCTCAGCCGCGTCGGCCGTGACGGTGACCACTCCAGGCTGGCCGAGCACGACCGCGATCTCCGACGCCAGCCTGCAGGTCGTCTCCCGCCGCAGCGCGTCCGGCTCGAACAGGCAGATCTGGTCGAAGGCGCCCGGCCTGCTGGCAAGCACCGCACGGACGAAGGCGGGCATCCGCACTCCGCCGCCGCCGAGAATCGCTAGCTTCATCGTCCCTGCTCCATGACTCGCCGCAGCCACGGCGCGGCGTGCGCTGTGGCTGCCTCCTTGACAACCTTTGGGGGCAACGGCCAGCCCGTACCAAGGCCGGCTCCCCGAACCTGGCCGACAGCGCCAAGCCGGCTCACGGCCTGGGACCCGGCAGCGTTGCCCGCGACGACCGCCTCGGTCAGCCGGGCGCCACTGAGCAGCGCCGCGATCATGGCACCGGCGAAGCTGTCGCCCGCTCCGGTGAGATCGGCGACCGTGACCTCGCGGACGCCATCGCGAACCTCGGTGACCGAGCCGTCCGGGCCCGCGACAAGCGCTCCCGCCGCGCCGCGCTTGACGACAAGCTGCGTCCCCCACGCCGCGGCGGCGGCCAGGGCAGGCTCGATCGCGCCCGTTCCGGTCAGCCGCAGCAGCTCGTCTCCGTTGGGCACGAAGATATCGGCGAGCGCCACGCACTCGATGATGATGTCGCGCTCCTCGCGCTCCTCGCCGAGCGACATGTCGAGCACGATCCTGCACCCGAGCCTGCGTGCCTCACGCAGCAGATCGGGCACCCCCGGGCCGGCATGCAGGTAGCACCAGCTCGGCCTGGAGTCGCGCAGCACCTCACGCCAGCGTTCTGGTTCCGGCTGCTCGTCCTCGCCGGCCGGCGGCATGTGCGTGACGAAGCCCCGGTCGCCGTCGAAGTTCAGCACGACCGTGATTCCGGCGGCCGGCCGGGCTACCCGTGCCGACGGGGACAGATCGACGCCGACGGCGGCACAGTGCTCGGTCACCACCTGGGAGCCGAAATCGTCGCCGAGCACGGTGGCGAGGCCGGCCCGTGCTCCGGCCGCCGCGGCCGCCGTGGCGCTGGTGACCGCCCCGCCGCAGGACAGCGCGAACTCGTCGGTGAAGACTTCCTCGCCTGGCCCGGGCAGCTCGGGCACATGCCCGAAGACCAGCTCAAGGAAGACCGACCCGAACGAGATCATGTCCACTGGAGGCAGCCTCCCGCACCCCGACCCCGGTCCGGCGCCGCAGATTACGGTTCGGACACGGGCTCTGTCACGGCCTGGATAGTTAGGATACTGTCCTAACTATCTCGAACGATAGCTTGTTGCCGGCATTGTTATGGACTGGCAGGTCATGGTCGGACACTCCCCGGTTACCAGCGGACCCCCGGTCCGCATCACGGCGCTGCCCGGCTGCGGGCTGACAGCAGGTCGCGCGGTAAGCAAGAATTCCGGCATCAAGCACCAGACCGCCGAAGACGTGCTAGTTTGCTCCGTTCATCCCGCTATCCGAATTACTGGCATAATCACCGGCAGATGCTCTGCCGCAAGCAGCCGTCCGACGCACGAGCCGCCCGGTCATCGCCCGGCGCCAGCGCGAGTTGAGGCGGACACCCAGATCGCCACGCGCAAGCATTTCACCGAAGGGCCGAAGCAATGAGACGCCTAACCACACTCGGGGTCGTCATCGCCGTCAGTCTGCTGGCCGCATCCTGCTCGTCAAGCAGCTCGAGCTCGGGACCGCCATCCAGTCACGCCAGCGGCGTCCTGACCATCGACAACGAAAGCGGCGGGAACTGGACGTGTGACTTCAGCCCGTTCAACCTGTCCTACATCTCGTTCTCCCTCGGGACGGTCTACGAGCCGCTCGTGTTCGTCAACACGCTCCAGAACGCCAAGGAGACCCCCTGGCTGGCCACCAAGTGGGTGTGGAGCAACGGGAACAAGACCCTGACATTCACGATCCGACCCGGCGTGAAGTTCTCCAACGGCACCCCGCTGACCGCCGCCGACGTGGTCTACACCTTCAACCTGCTGAAGCAGAACAAGGTCCTGGACATCAACGCCGTCTGGTCCGTGCTCTCCAGCGTCACCCAGCAGGGCGCCGACCAGGTCGTGATGACCTTCAAGACGCAGGCTGTGCCGTACTTCTACTACATCGCCGACCAGGTCGGCATCGTGTCGCAGAAGATCTGGTCGAAGATCTCCAACCCGGGTAAGTTCCCGGACACCAACCCGATCGGCACCGGTCCCTACACGGTCAGCAGCAAGACCTGCTCACCGCAGAACATCGCCTACAAGGCCAACCCGCATTACTGGCAGGCCGGCCTGCCGAAGATAGCGACGGTCAACTACCCGGCGTTCCTCACCAACGACACGGCCAACACCTTCCTGGCCAACGGCCAGGCGCAGTGGGGCAGCCAGTTCATCCCCGACATCAGCAAGTTCATGGCTGGCCAGCCGAGCATCAAGTGGTGGTTCCCGCCGGTCGCCAACGTCAGCCTGTTCATCAACCTGACCAACCCGCTGCTGAAGAACGTGGCGGTGCGCCAGGCGATGGCGTACGCGATCAACCGGCAGCGCGCGTCCCAGATTGGCGAGTTCGGGTACGAGCCGGCCTCGAACCAGACCGGTATCGTCACGCCGACGTTCTCAAGCTGGCTCGACACCTCACAGGCGGCGGCGTTCGGCAACAACTACGCCTACAACCCGGCGAAGGCCATGCAGATCCTGACCGCCGCTGGCTTCAAGAAGGGATCTGACGGCATCTTCGCCAAGGGCGGGCAGAAGCTGTCCTTCTCCATCATCAATAACGGCGGGTTCTCCGACTGGGTGAACGCGGTGGCCGTGATCGTGGCTGACCTTAAGGCGGTCGGCATCCAGGCGACAGCGCAGGACCTGTCGGCCACCACCTACCAGGCGAAGCTCTACGCCGGCCAGTACCAGCTGGGCTACGGCAGCGAGACCGGCGGGCCCAGCCCGTACTTCGAGCTGCGCCAGCTGCTGTTCTCGGCCAACTCGGCCCCGATCGGCACGCCGGCGGGCTCCAACTTCGAGCGGTACAGCAACCCGGCCACCGACACGCTGATCAACTCGTTCGGGTCGACCACCTCGGCGGCGACCCAGCAGCAGATCGTGAGTCAGCTTGAGCTGGTCATGCTCAAGGAGGTGCCGGTCATCCCGGTGACCGAGTCCGTGGACTGGTTCCAGTACGACACCAGCAAGTTCTCCGGCTGGCCGACGCCAGGCAACCCGTACGCACAGCCGGCCGCGTACAACTACCCGGACTGGGCGCAGGTGATGCTGCGCCTGGCACCCAAGTAAGAGACGGCAGGCAGGGGGAGGCACCTCGCCTCCTCCTGCCTCCGCTCCCCCACCCATGACCTCCGTCACCAGACCCGGCGCATTGCGGCTAGCCGGATGACATCAGCACCGCGATGATGAGACCGGGAGGATAGGGCATGAGATTCGCGCTTCGCCGCCTGGCCTTCTTCGTGCTGACCCTGTGGGCCGCGCTCACGCTCAATTTCCTGCTGCCCAGGCTGATGCCCGGAAACCCGGCCGTGGCGATGATCGCGAAGTTCAAGGGCGGCGTGTCCCCGCAGGCGCTCAAGGCGCTTGAGTCGCAGTTCGGCGTGGAGACGCACAAGAGCCTGATCAGCCAGTACGGAAGCTACCTGGGCAACATGGCGACCGGCAGGTTCGGCACCTCGCTGTCGCAGTACCCGGCCTCGGTCGGGCACATCGTGATGAACGCGATCCCGTGGACCCTCGGCCTGGTCGGGATCACCACCATCTTCGCCTTCATCCTTGGCACCGGGATCGGGATCCTCGGCGCGTGGCGGCGGGGCGGCGCGCTGGACAGCATCATGCCCCCGACGTTCGTGATCACGTCGGTGATCCCGTACTTCTGGCTCGGGCTGGTGCTGATCCTGATCTTCGGCGTGCAGCTCAAGTGGCTGCCGTACTTCTTCAGCTACGACTACACCCTGACCCCGTCGTTCTCGCTGTCGTTCATCGGGAACGTGCTCGAGCACGCCGTCCTGCCCGCGACCACGCTCCTGATCACCACGATCGGGACCTGGATCCTGACCATGCGCAACACCATGATCACCACCCTGGCCGAGGACTACGTCAGGATGGCCAGGGCCAAAGGCCTGTCCGGCCGGCGGATCATGCTCGACTACGCGGCCCGCAACGCGATCCTGCCCAACCTCACCGGATTCGCCATGTCGCTGGGCTTCGTGCTCGGCGGGGCGATCCTGATCGAGTACGTGTTCAACTACCAGGGCGTCGGCTACTGGCTGCTCGCCGCGGTCGACAACGAGGACTACCCGCTGATGCAGGCGCTGTTCCTGCTCATCACGGTGGCCGTGCTTGTGGCCATCCTGATCTCCGACATCGCCACCGCGCTGCTCGACCCACGGACCAGGGACGCTGGATAGCCATGGCAATGATCCGTCCGCTGACCGGACCGGCCGGGCCCGGCCAGGCCGGACTTCCGATCTCCGAGAGCCGGCTCCCGGCACGCAGCAGGTACCCGGCCATCCGCGGGCTCCAGCGGATGGTGACCGCGATCCGGTCCAACCGCAAGGCGACCTGGGGCTTCGTGCTGCTCGTGCTCTTCTGCCTGGTCTCGGCATTCCCCGGCCTGATCGCGCACGACGACCCGAGCGCCATGATCTACCCCGTCAGCCTCGGCCCGTCCGCCCATCATCTGCTCGGCACGACCGGGCTGGGGCAGGACATGTTCGCCCAGGTGATCTGGGGGGCCAGGCCCGTGCTGCTGATCGCGTTCGGCGTCGGGATCGCGGCGACCGGCATCGCCGTGCTGATCGGGGTGGCCGCGGCCTACCTGGGCGGACTGTGGGACGCGGTGCTGAACCTGCTGACCGACGTGCTGCTGGTGATCCCGCTGTTCCCGCTGCTCATCATCATCGCCGGATACCTGCACAGCGCGGGCACCCTGGTCATGATCGCGGTGATCACCTTCACCGGCTGGTCCTACACCGCTCGGCAGCTGCGATCACAGGCGCTGTCCCTGCGGAACAGGGAGTTCCTCGAGGCGGCCCGGGTGCGCGGCGAGCGACCGCTCTACATCGTGGTCGTGGAGATCATCCCGACGATGACCTCACTGATCGTGGCCAGCTTCCTGACCAACGCGCTGTACGCCGTGCTGTTCTCCACCAGCCTGCAGTTCATCGGCCTGGGCGACCCGACGATCGTGAGCTGGGGCACGATGCTGCGCGCCGCGGAGAACAACGAGGCGTTCCAGACCGGCCAGGCCTTGTGGATCATCGCCCCCGGCCTGTGCATCGTCGCCCTCGGCGCCGCCTTCGCCCTGCTGAACTACGCGTTCGACGAGATCGGGAACCCAGCGCTGCGGCCGTTGAGGAGGGCCCGTGTCAAGCAGAGCCGCTGAACCGCTGCCCGAGGTGACCGATGACCGGCCGGGAGGCTGGGCAGGTCGACGGCGCGGACGATCTCATCCGGCGACCTCACCGTCGGCGGCGGACGAGAGCCCCGGAGTGCCATCACGTCCCGACGCCATCCTCGAGGTGCACGACCTGTCCGTGGAGTACCTGCTGGACTCCGGGCCGGTCGTCGCGGTCGACCGGGTCAACTTCGCCCTGGACCCTGGCGAGTTCGTCGCGATCGTCGGCGAGTCAGGCTGCGGCAAGTCGACGCTGCTGTTCGCCATCGCGCAACTGCTCTCCCCGCCTGCGGAGGTCATCGGCGGAAGCGTGGTCTTCAGAGGCCGCGACATGGTCAGGCTGACCGACTCCCAGCTCAACGCGATCCGCTGGAAGCAGCTGTCCGTGGTCATGCAGAGCGCGATGAACGCGCTCAACCCGGTGAAGTCGATCGGCGCGCAGTTCAAGGACGCGATGCGGGCGCACGGGGTGACCGTCAGGCAGGAGATCGCGACCAGGTCGGCCGAGGTAATGCGGATGGTCGGGATCGACCCGGTCCACCTGGACAGCTACCCGCATCAGCTGTCCGGCGGCATGCGGCAGCGCTCGATGATCGCCATGGCGCTGCTGTTCACGCCGGAACTGGTGATCATGGACGAGCCGACCTCCGCGCTCGACGTGGTCGCGCAGCGCTCGCTGATGGTCCAGATCAAGGAGCTTCAGGAGCAGTTCGGCTTCGCCGTCATCTTCGTGACCCACGACATGTCCCTGGTCAGCCACTTCTCCGACCACCTGATGGTGATGTACGCCGGCCAGGTCGCCGAGCTCGGGCCGACCAGGCAGCTCTTCGACTCGCCCGCGCATCCGTACACCGCGGGCCTGATGGAGGCCTTCCCGTCGATCAGGGGACCGCGGCGCGAGCTCAGGGGGATCCCGGGCAGCCCGCCGGACCTGGCCAGGCCGCCGCAGGGATGCAGGTTCGCGCCGCGCTGCCCGAAGGTCATGGACAGGTGCCGCGCAGAGCCGCCCGGCCTGTACCAGCTCGACGGCGTCCAGGTCCGCTGCTTCCTGCACGAGGGCGCCGATCACGCGGACCTCAGGAGCCATCCATGACAGAGCTGACCGCCCAGCCCGGCCCCGAGCGCGGTGCCGAGCCGGATCCCAGGCTAGCCGCCGGTCCAGCGCACGGCAGCGTCGCCACGGAGCCGGGCACCGAGCCGCTGCTGCGGACGGAGCGCCTGACCAAGCACTTCAAGATCGGCAACGCGCTGTCGCAGCGCACCCTGCACGCGGTCGATGACGTCAGCCTGTCCATCGGTGAACGCCAGATCGTCGCGCTGGCCGGGGAGAGCGGCAGCGGCAAGTCGACGATCGCCCGGCTGCTCGCCCAGATCTACAAGCCCACCAGCGGCGCGATCTACTTCGAGGGCAGGCCGCTGTCGTCGATCAGATCGCGTGCCGACCGGCTCAGGTACAGCGGCCTGGTGCCGATGGTCTTCCAGGACCCGTTCGCGTCCATTAACCCGGTGTTCCGCGTCTCGCACGGGGTCATGCGGGGCCTGAAACTGCACCGGCCCGATCTGTCGAAGCAGGAGCGCTTCGCTGAGGCCCAGCATGTGTTCGAGGTCGTCGGGCTGACCCCGGCCGCGGACGTGCTCCAGCGTTACACGCACGAGCTCAGCGGCGGGCAGCGGCAGCGAGTCGGCTTCGCCCAGGCTCTGGCGACGCGGCCGAAGCTGATCCTCGCCGACGAGCCTGTCTCGATGCTCGACGTGTCCATCAGGATCGGCCTGCTCAACCTGATGGTGGAACTTCGCGACTCCCAGGGCGTGTCGATCCTCTACATCACCCACGACCTGGCCAGCGCGCGATACGTCGCCGACCGCCTGGTCATCATGTATGCGGCCCAGATAGCCGAGTCCGGGCCGGTCGAGGATGTCCTGGCCAGTCCCAGGCACCCCTACACTCAGCTGCTGCTGTCGGCCGTGCCCGATCCACGGGCGCCGCTCGGCGTGGGCGCGGAGACCGATCGGGGCGAGCCGCCGAAGGTGATCGATCCGACTCCCGGCTGCCGGTTCCGCGCGCGCTGTCCGCTGGCGATCGAGATCTGTCACACCGTCACGCCGCAGCTGAAGCCTATCGGCGTCGGCCACGAGGCCGCCTGCCACGTCGCGCAGTCCGGAGCAGAGGCTGTACCGATCCGGGCGACGACCCTCGGCCCCACGCAGGGCACGACCCCCGGACCTGTGCACTAGCCTGCCCGAGGGACCACCCCCGCGCCCCCGCACGGACCCACCACCTCCGCGCCCCCGCACG
>DATNIU010000079.1:0-57814 GCA_035604275.1 Streptosporangiaceae bacterium
AGCCGGCGTCAAGATCGCCCGGGCGCACCCTCACATGCTCCGGCAGGGCATTTGTCACAACCATGCTCGATGCGGGAGTGGATCTCCGTGATGTCCAGATCGCGGCCCGCCACGCTGACCCGCGCACCACGATGCGTTATGACCGGGCCCGCAAGAACCTCGACCGCCACCCCAACTACATCCTCGCCGCCTTCATGGCATCAGGCACCTGACCGGTCCTGCCCAGCGACCAGCACGGGATCCCGATTCTGCCGAGGAGCGAGTGCCTCGGCCAGCACTGCTCGAAAGCTATTCGAATTTCGGGGCCGACGTGGACCCAACTATTCCGGACGGCAAACGTCCGGTTTGTGCTCTACAGTCGAACCCATGCCCAGCAGCGACATTCGCTGGGATCCCCCTCTCGCCGGCGCCGAGGCCGAGCACCTCCTCGGTGCGCTAGATCGCCGTCGTCCGCTGACAGGAGTGTAGAGATGGCCGAAGTCGTGTTGTTCCACCACGTGCAGGGACTCACCGACGGGATATCCGCGTTCGCCGACGAGCTGCGCGCGGGCGGGCACACCGTGCACACGCCGGACCTGTTCGACGGCGAGCGACCAGCGACCATCGACGACGGCATCGCGCACACCCAGAGCATCGGCGGCGTGCTCGACGAGCGCGCCGACCGGGCCGTGGCCGACCTACCCGAGAACCTGGTGTACGCCGGCTTCTCCTTCGGTGCCGGAACGGCGCAGCGGCTTGCCCAGACCCGGCCCGGCGCGCGCGGCGCGCTGCTTTACGAATCCTGCATCCCGATCACCGGGGAGTGGGCCTTCGGGCCGTGGCCCGACGGGGTCCCGGTGCAGATCCACGGCATGAACGAGGACCCGTTCTTCGCGCTGGAGGGCGACATCGACGCCGCCCGCGAGCTGGTCGAGACCGTCGGGCCCGAGCTGGCCGAGCTGTTCGTCTACCCGGGCGACCGGCACCTGTTCGCCGACAGCTCGCTGCCGTCGTACGACGCGGACGCGGCGGCCCTGGTGGTGCAGCGCTCCCGGGAGTTCCTCGACCGGGTGGGCTGACTCAGGAGAGGCTATTCAGGAGAGCGAGGAGCGGATCTCCCATGACCAGGTACGTGATCGGCCCGGATGTGGCCATTCGCCTGGCTTACGACCAGGTAGCGATTGGGGACGAACACCAGATCCTGGCTCCGGCGCTTCTTCGCTCGCAAATGCTGTCGCTGCTCTACCAGGCAGTACACCACGGTGAAATGACCAAGAAGGATGCCGAGCGACGGCTCAACTACGTCCGCGGGCTGCGGATCCGGCTGCTCGGAGACCGCGTTCTTCAGAACGTCGCCTGGAAGGTCGCCGACCACCTCGGGTGGTCCGACACATATCACGCCGAGTACGTCGCTTTGACCCAGCTCCAGGCAGACGCATTCATCACACTCGATGCGCAACTCGCCCATGCAGTGAAGGACCTGGTGACGGTCGCACCGATCGAGGCGCTGTTCTGATCGAAGCACACCTTACGAGAGCCCAGACGTCGGCAGCCTTCGCGAACGCACTTATTTGCCGCGCGGATCGGGCGTTGAGCGAACCCCTTCTATCGGCCATGGTGACCGTATTTGCCAGGTCCTGGCGGTGCCTTGGCCGGGCAGAATACATAGGTGGTCGGCGATGTCGTGTGGTGGCCTGGAGCGGCGAGGGCTGGCCGCGACCGGGTAGCTGTGGTCAGCGTCTCCTATAACACCCGGGAGCTGACCGGGTCGCTGCGGCGGATCGTGGACTGGCCGGGCCTGGAGATCGTGATCGTGGACAACGGATCGCGGGACGGGTCGGCGGAGTTGCTGGCCGAGGCTGGGCGGGCCGGAGTCTGCGTGCTGCTGGCCAATGACGTGAACCGCCAGCACGGCCCGGGCCTCAACCAGGGAATCTCCTGGCTGGCTTGCCGTCCGGGGCCGCTTCCGGCGTGGATCTGGATCCTGGATTCTGACGTCGCCGCCGCGCGCCCCGAGGTGCTGTGCGCAGCTCGCGCCGCCGCAGACAGCGGCGGGGCGGCCCTGGCCGGTGAACCACAGTGGGACCCGTGGCACCAGGCCAGCGATACCAGGCTCTGTTGCGGGCCTTCCGCAACGAGACGGGGACACTCACAGGATCGTCCCTGGCAGCCGCCTGCGGGTACCCGCCCAGCCATCCTTAGCAGCCGACGCCAGCGCCACCCGGCCCGAAGACGCCGCCCCAAGTCGATCGTCAGACTCGACCGCTCATGCCGCATGTCGGAGTCCGTGGCGGCGTCCGACAGCCTGGCTGCCGGGTCAGCGGTCGCCTGACTACACACCCCCGGCGCAGGTGGCGGGCCGCCCGTTTGAAGACGCTGGGCATGTCCACCGGCTCGGACGCCATCGACGGAGGCATCAAGGCGATCGTGGTCCGGCGCGCCAGGCAGTCAGGCATGCGCTGGCCATCCGCGGCGCCGCCGGCATCATCGCCCTGCGCACCCGGCACGCCAGCGGCCGCTGGGACGAACTCTGGACGACCCGCCCGGCCAGGCTCCCGGCGGCCATCTGACCGGCCCGGCCGCTCAGACCCGCTGGCAGCGGTCACCAGCAAGATCATCTCCACCGAACTGTCGTGCACCGCCGGTACCCGGGTCGCCAGCCGCTGACGGCGATCGCGGGTACGCTTGGTCGTCATCGGTGGTGGGTGAGCGAAATGGCCGTACCGGGCCACGGGCTGGCGGGTCCGGGCCGGATCATCGGAATGCGCCGGAGGTCGCGATGGTACCGGGAGTTTCGCTGCTGCGTATCTCGTTAGCAGCGGCGCGGGATCTGTTCCGGACGCAGATCGCGGACGGTGAGCAGCTGCTGCGGCGGATGGCAGCGGCGTCGGTCGCCGGGGACCTGGCGCAGGTCAGCGATGTGCTGAGCGCGTGGTCGGCGCGCAACGAGGCCGTCTACGTGCGGGCCCTCGGTGCTGCTGCGGGGCGGGAGTACCGGGCGGGAATCAGTGAGGCTGTCGATGCTGTCCGCGGATCGGGCCAGAAGCGGTCCGAGATGGTACGTCGCGCCGACGCCGGGCTGCGCATGCTGCGCAGGACCGCGGCGGTGCTTGACCTGGTTCCGGACGGCGTCCCGGCGGCCGGTTCGTCATCTGCCGCCCGGCAGGGCGCGGGTGCGGGGGCGGGCCGCGGTGCAGCCATCCCCGTGCCTGCGGTCGCTGGCTCCCGGTATCACCTGAGTGAGCCCGTGCGGCGGCCGGAGGACGGCACGGTAACCGCGGCGGCCCAGTGGCGGGAAGGCCCGGGCAGCGCACGGGTCAGCGGGAGCACGGCACCAGCTGTCGCACGGCGGCCGGCCGGGCCGGGTGCGCGGCCTGGGCCGCGCGGGAAGCCGGGAGGGCATCGCGGCCAGCCGAGACGCGCGGCCCGCGTTCGCGGCCTCTACATCATCATCATCATCGCGGCGGTGATCGGGACTATTCTCGCGGTGGTGCTAGCGACGGGCTAGCCGTTCTGCCTGGCCTGGAACTGACGCTCACCCACCTGCTCGGGACCAGCGGCTGCGGGCATCGGCTACTGCGCCGAGCTAGGCCGGCCCGCCGGCGGCGACCGCAGGGCCGGCCATGCCAGCACCCCGGCCACAGACCCGTTCTGCCAGCGGACGTGCGGGTCATCCGGCTGTCTCGCGCCGGGCCAGGCGGACCGCTCGATGTCGAGCCTGGCCTGCATCTGGCGCAGGACGCTGTCGTCGATGCGGCGCTCGTCGCGCAGCCTGCCAGCCGACCCGGCCGTCGGCCTCGTCAGCGCACGCCAGCGTTACAGCCAACTCACGCGGCGTGACAGAATTACCGGGGCGCAGCAATGCGCAGTCGGCTCGTTACGTGCGCCGAGAGCTGCCGTACCACGGGATGTCAGGTCGACACCGAGCTGGATGTTCTGTGCAGCCGGGGTTGTCGTCACGAGCACGGTAGGGACCCGTGCTGGGCCGGCGGGAAGTTCCGCCTCTGGCCTTGGCCACGGCAACCTGGGCCCAGTCACGAGGACGTGGTGTGCGCCGGCCGGGGTGGGGCAGGCTTGGTGACCGGTTGTGCGGTGGGCGTGTGCCGCGTCATGCGGCGGCTGGGGGGTCGTAGCGCCCAGGACAGCACGGTCAGGACAGTCAGGACGGCCAGCAGGCCCACCTCGCCAGGCGCGTAGCCGGTGGTCAGATGGGACACGATGGCGCCGGTGTAGGTGAAGAAGGCGCCCGCGTACGCCCATTCCTTGAGCAGCGGGCGACCGGGGATGAGCAGGGCAAGCGCACCCAGCACCTTCCAGGTTCCCAGCAGCACCAGGAAATAGGACGGATAACCCAGGTGCGTCACTAGATGGGTGACGGTTGGAAGACGCGCGATGTCCCATGTACCGCCGAGTGCCAGTTCGCCTGCCACTATTGCGGTGGCCAGCCAGTAGCCGGTCGGCCGCCAGCGCGGGAACCCGTGGCGGCTGGTGATGGCGGGCAGTTCGGTCCGGGTGTGCATTCGGTGTCCTTTCTTGCTGGCGTCCGGGCAGCGGGGTGCGATCCGGTGCGACGCCGACTGTGCCCGTGGCCTACGGGGATGTTCGGCTGGCCGGCGGGGGAAGCAGCTGGTCGATGAGGATCCCCTTCAACCATCGTTCGTACTGCTCGGGGCGCCAGCCTCGGTCGCCGACGAGCAGCCGGTAGACCTCGGGAGACATGAGTGCGTGGATGATGTCCGCAGCCTGGCGTTCGCGCAGCTCCGGCCGGAGAGCGCCGGCCCGGGCCAGGGAACGGGCGATCTGCGATTGGCCGAGTTGCCTGTGCCGCGCCTGCTCGGCGAGCAGGGCGGCCGCGTCAGGATCGGAGGCCGCAGCGCTCACGAGGATCCGGTGAACAGGCTCGGTTCTCGACATGATGCCGCAGGTGATGCCGGCGAAGCCCGACAGCTGGTTCCGGGGATCTCGGTCCGCGAGAAGCGCACGGACGTGGGGCCGGTTATCCAGCGGCACGGCCTCGTCGTCACCGGCTATGGAGACGTCGAGCAGCGCCTTGAGGATCCCCAGTTTGGACGAGAACAGCCGGTACACCGTCGCGGGCGGGACATCCGACAGGTCGCTGATGGCCTCGACCGTCGTTCCGGCATAGCCGCGTTCAGGGAACAGCGTCCGTGCGGCCTGCACGACCGCGGCACGAGCCAGGCGGGTCCGGGCCTGGCCGCTCTTGCCGTCACGCGAGCCGCGGCGCCTGGCAGCAGTAGTCATAAATTTGAGAGTACTACTTCTGAATTAAGAGTGCTACTCTCGATACAAGAGTCATGGGCCATCCGCGCCCGGCTCTCCCGGAGGCCACGGACCACGTCCGCTATCGCGGTCAGTTCGCCTACGTGGACGGCGAGCTAGCCGACAGTGAGCGACTGCTGCTCATGCGGCTGCGCTACGGCGGATCCGCCCACCGGTGGGGATCGGCCGTCAACGTGGCGAGCAAGGACAGCTACGAGAACCAGATCTGGTTCAACGGCACCACCGAAGAGATCTTCGACCTGGTCTGCGACCTGCACGTGACCAACGCCGGATCCTGACCACCAACAGCACGTGAGCACCCGGACCGTCAACCCCCGAAGGACTTCCAGCGCAGACCACTTAGACATGCCGGCAATCATCGACGGTTCGCGCAGGATCCACCACAGATTCAAGCCGACCCGGTCATGTTCGACCCGACCCGCTGTTGGCCGCCAGCCCCGTCGGCCGACGATCAGCGGCAGTGCGCGGCAAGTGTCTGGTACGCGGCGCCGTCGAAGTAGTAGCCCACCGCCCAGGCGTTGGTGGAGGAGGAGGAGGCCACGCCGTCTAGGACGTTGCTGTAGGTGGAGCCCGCCGGGTTCGGGCTCGGCACGTGGCTCCACGCCTTTCCGTTCCAGTGCTCGATCAGGGTTTGCACCCTCGGGTATCGTCGAAGCAGCATTACGCTGAGCGGTGGGTGGGGAAGATAAGGGAAGAACGCTCGCCGAGCTGCCGATATGCGCGGCATCTGGCTGGGGAAGTAACGCCTCGTGACGCACATATTTGGGTAATCTGTGCGTCGGCAGGGCACATGCCGCGCATTTCTCTGCCAATGTCCAAAGCGCGTGGTGACTCCGCAGCGCCGATGGCGTGGCGTGACCAGAACTGTCCGGATGGGCGGCCGACCGCGAATTCAGGTTCTGTGGCGATCTCGGCTCAAGAGCCTGTTGGCTTCCTTGATCGCTTCGCCAGTGACAAGTTGTCTGCTGCATCGGGTCTGGAACTAGAAGCACAAACGTGTTCCAGCAGCTTGATCGCTTCGGGAACCCAGTCGGGTGCGAACAAGGCTCAGGCGCGTGTGCGCTGGTGGTGTCGGCACTGAAACCATGAGTTACGGGCTGCTAGCTGCCGAGGTGGATGTAGGGCGCCCACAAGAGCGGCTGGGTGGGGTCGGTTTCTCGGAGCGAGTGGATAGCCTGGTGAAGCGCTTCTGCGGTCCGGCTTGGGTCTGGTGTTCCGCCCTGGGTCAGTGCGGAATAGACGGTGTCGGCGACTCGCGGGGCTGGTGAGTCGGCGATGGTCCACATAGTGGCGATGACGTGCCGGTAGCCGAGGAACTGCATGGCTGCAGCGAGGTGGATGGCTTCGTCGAGGTGGCGGATGCCGCCGGTGGCGGTCTGACAGGCGGACAGGAACGCCAGGTCCCGGTGCTTGGTGGGCTGGGCGGCCAGGTCGGTAATGGTCAGCGTGCCGTCGCGAAGGGCGAAGCCGCTGCTATCCGGGTCACTGTGCTGCTGGCCGGCGTGGCAGGCGAGGTGTACCCAGGAATGGGCTGCTATCGCGGTCAGGACATTGGCGCAGGTCGCCTTCGGTCCGGTGATCTGGTGGTTGTTCCTGCCCAGGGGGAAGTGGGATGCCAGGACTTTCAGTTCGTCCGCGACTGCGGGTAGCGGCGGCAGGCGAGGCGTGTCGGGCATGCCGACTGTTAGCTGCCGTACTGGGGCGGTCGGGATTGGCTGGCAGGCGCGGGCGAGCGCGGCCAGGGTCGGGGTGTAGGAGGAGATCACCCGGTCAGCGACGCACTCAGTGCTTACTTTGGCGGTGGTGCGCAGGCGGGGGTGGTGGCCGGCGGCGTGGATGGGCAGGAGGCTCGGCGGCCCGGTGGGGCACCACCACACACGCGGCCACGGGTTCCCGGTTACGTGAGGGTTGGTGTGTCCGAGGGTGATGAGCACTGGCCCGGCGACGACTTCCCACAGCCAGTCCAGCACGCCAAGCAGGGCGCGTCGGTCTTTGTCCCGCTCCGGGGACGCCCGCTCGAGGTCGGCGGCGTCTGGCAGCGCCCGCAGCATCTCGATCGCATGATTGGTTGCTGCGTCATGGTTCAGGTCCGGAAGGCTGAGTACTTGGGGCTGCTTGCTGCCGGCGTCCACGATCAGCGCGTGGCCGCCGTTGCGGCTCGCGTTCACGATCACTACTGGCCCGTCCACGGCGACGGCCTTCAGGTCAGCGTACGGGACCGCGGCGAGGAAATGCTCGAACCCGTCCAGTGCCCGGACCTGGGTTAGAAGCTCATCCCATTCGCGGGCCTTGCGCCTGCGCAGTTCGATTGCGCCCTGCTGCTGTCGAGACCGGCCCAGGTCCAGGCCGCTGCCAGCTTCCCGTCCTGACCGTGGTGGTGTCGTCTCGGGTGCCGGCCTGTCGAGGATGACGCGGATGTCGTTCAGCCGTTTCGCCAGGCCGGGATGCGTCTCGGCCAGGAGGGCAAGGTCGCTGCGCAGGTTCAGAGCCTGGGTCCAGAGCACCGACCGGCTCTGCTCCAGCAATTCCACCGCCAGCCCGGGGCGAGCGTCCAAGACCGCGCACGTGGCGGCTTCAGCGGCCAGGCCGGTCCACTGAGCGAGCCATTCTTCCCTGGTCGCACGATCCAGCCCATGCCATGCCACAGTCGGCAGCAGCCCCGCCGCCGCCGCATACCCATCGGCGGCCTCAGCGGTCCGCCCGGCATCGGCCGCCGCATCGCCCCACCCTTTGCTGGCAGCAGCGAGCCGGACGTGCGGAGTTGCGGTTGGCTCGCGGCTGGCGCGCCGCCAGCAGCCGATCGCTTCGTCCAGGTCCGCAGTCTCCCCGGCCTGCTTGAACCGGGTGAGCAGGAAGCTGCCCAGGTTCGACAGGTACCCGGCCAGGTCCGGGTGGTCCGGCGGTGTGCGGTCCACGGCCCGCCGCCCGGCGTCGATCGCTGCGCCCAGGTCCGCAGCGTCCCCGGCCAGCTTGAACCGGGTGAGCAGGAAGCTGCCCAGGTTCGACAGGTACCCGGCCAGTCGTGCAAGGGTGGATAATCACCGACCCCGACGCCCTCGCCCAGATGACGATCCCGGACGGGGAAACGGCGGTCGAGATCCCCGACAGGATGATTGCGTTTCTCCGGGCAGGAGGACAGTGACACCGGTAACGGATGACGAGTTCGATGAGCTGCTGAGAACCGGCTTCGACCGCGAAGCGGTCCACCTGGAGACGCGGGACGCCTACGGGACGGCGGTGGAACTGCCGCACATGGCCAAATGGGCGGCAGGGGAACCGGACGACCTCGGATGGCTGGCGGACTGGTGCAGCACACTCCGCGAGCATGTCCAAGCCGGGAAAACTGTCCGCCGGGCACGGATCGTGTCCGAGCCACTGAGCGATTACCAGCGCTGGTCCTGCAGCATCGCTGATCCGATGGTCCAGGCCGGGGAGGATATCCGGTGGGTGCCCCGCAGGCTCGTGTCGTCGGTCGCTCTGCCGGGTAACGACTTCTACCTGTTTGACGACCGCCTGGCCGTGTTCCTGCTATACGCAGGAAACGGCCTTGCCGTCAGCCAGATCAGCTCAGCGGACCCTGCCGACCTGCGGCTGTGCCGTGTGGCATTCGAAGCCGCCTGGAAGCTGGCGGTACCTCACAGTGAGTACGCCGCCGTCTAGCTCCGCCAGGGAGGCCCAGCACGCCCTCGGTGCCCGCCTCCGGGAGATCCGCCAGGACGCGGGCCTTTCGGGGCGGGCAGTGGCGGCAGCCACCAGCCAGCATTTCACCAGGGTCAGCAAGATCGAGCACGGCATCCAGGCACCCTCCGACCGGGACATCCGCGACTGGTGCCGGGCCTGCGGCGCTGACGAGCAGGTCCCGGATCTGATTGCCACCGCCCGCGCCGTTCAGTCCGCCTACCTGGAGTTCCGGCGCCAGGCCCGCGCGGGAATGAAACGGGTCCTTGGACCGCACACCCTTCCGCTGTATGAGCGGACCAGCCTGTTCCGCATCTACGAGCACAACGTCGTGCCAGGCCTTTTCCAGACCGCCGCCTACTGCGCCGCGATGCTGTCCTTCTGGTTCGGCTTCCTCGATGCGCCGGGCGATCTTGACTCGGCTGTCCAGGCCCGCATGCAGCGGCAGCGGGTCATATTCCAGCCCAGCAAGCGGTTCGAAGTCGTGCTTGAAGAGCAGGCGCTGCGAACCTGGTTCGGAACCGCCGAGACACAGGCCGGGCAGCTAGGGCGACTGCTGGAGCTGATGTCCGTACCCACCGTCTCGCTCGGCATCATCCCGATGATGACCGAAAGAACCGCAGTCGCATCGGCCGGGTTCTGGATCTTCGACAACTCCATGGTCGCGCTGGAGACTCCCACCGCCAGCATCGAGGTGACCCGGCCGCAGGAAGTTGAGCTGTACTCCCGGATGTTCAAGCACCTGCACGAATCCGCCCTCTACGGAGCAGGAGCACGGTCGCTGATCATCCGAGCGCTCAGCGAGCTAACCTAGCGCAACATATCGCAACATCGTGGACTGCGGGCAAACGCCATTTCTACGATCGCCACATGGAAGATCAAAGCGATGGCAATAGAACTGACGGGAGATCAAGGCCCGTGACCGAGAGCGAACGGAATCCGACGGGACCCCGCGAGCCGATCCTGGCCAGGGAAGAGGCCAGCCGCAGAGCGGCCCTGCTCTCCGACCTGCACGGCGCACTGGCGGCGCAGGGAGTGAACTCGACGGTCGTCAGGAGGCACCGCCTCGTGCTCGAAGGAGCCGGCACCAAGTGCGCTCCGTCCGGGCCGACGGACCCGCAGCTGCACATCTTCACCCCGTGCGGAACGAGCATCGTCACCACCAACGGCAGGACCTACTTCCTGAGCAGCGGCCGCGCCTGTCCCGCTGATGACCCTGCCCAGGCAGCGCGCACGCTGCAACTGGCCGGCCTCACCGACAAGCCGGGCCATCACGCTGCAGACCTGGCCCGCTGCCAGGAAACCACCGCCCGAGCCTGAGAACCACCCCCGGAAAGACCCGGCCCGCGTCCCTCCCTAACGGACGCGGGCCGGGGATACCGGCCTGCCCGCCGAGCAGGCCCGCTGACCTTTGACTCAAGAGGAGAACGTGATGCCGGACCGACCCTCGTTAGCCGCCGCCCGCGACGAACTGGCCCCGCTGGCCCGGCTCGAACCCGACGCCATCGGCCTAGCCCAGGACACCGTCATCGGCATGGCATCGGCGGCCCCGGCGGTCTCCACCGGCCTGACCATGGCAGCCCCGGCCGCCGCGACCGCATACGCCAGCGGCGGCGCAAGCAGCCCGCTTAGGCAGCGGTCGCCGCGCCGGGTCGCTGCGGTCACGCGGTACCTGGCGCCGGACAAGGCGCTGGTCGCCTCCGCAGGGCACCTGTAGTTCACCGAGCCCTGGCCGCTGGGCGGCACCGGGGCGCTGGACGGTCTCTGACAGCGGCTGGAGATCGGGCGTCACGCTGCGACGGCCGCTGAAAGGCCGCCGGCGTGAACGACTCTCTCGACTTTCGCAGGTTTGATGGTCACGCCGCTGCTGCGGCCCAGGCTGCGGTGACAGCGCGGATTTCGTGGTCGGCGGGCTGGCCTGCGCTGGCTGGAGAAAACCGGGTTGCGATGATGACCCGCCGGAGCTTGACGAGCATGTCTTCGAAGGTCGGCTCGGTCTTATCGCCGTACCAGGGCTGGTCGTCGCGGCGGGCGTCGATGTCGGCCTGGTCGTAGCCGTGCCGGGCGTACCAAATCACGATCAGGGTGTGGGTCAGTATCCAACGCCGCCTCCCAGGCGGAGCTGCCTCGCGCGCGCCGGCTCAGGGCCGTGGTGTGGACCGCCGCGCGGTTCGAGGAGCGGCAGCGCAGCGGCCTCCGCCGCCCGGCCAGATCAACCCGCATCGTCCTGGACCTGCTCAACCCCGGCACCACCCTGCGCGCCGCCCCGGCTCGGCACCCAGACGCCACCATCAAAGGCGCCGCCGGACGAGCGCTCGCCGCCCACGGACTCCACGTCGCCCTCAAACTCATCGACCCCGCCCGGGGAACCGCCCGCGTCACCGACGACGGCGACCTGTCCTGGCAATGCCACACCCACCCGGCCGGCATCATCCCCGCCGAGATCGCCGCCACCATCAACCGAGCCCTCACCCGTGCGCAGCACACCCCTGCCACGCATAACCAGCCACCGTGCAACACCAGCCAGCCGACCGCCGATCACTGATCACCAGCGCCCGCACACCGACCGCGCAGACGCCGCACAACGACTGGTCGCCGCCGCCGCGAGCCGCCCGACTTTCTCGGCGAGGGTGCGGAGCGGGGTTTCTGGCGTCTTGCCTGCCGGTTCGTCGCCTGTCATGCGCCCGGCGCCCGCCGGAGGTGGCCACGGAGCTCATCGTCCAGCTCGCGCTCCGGCCGTCGCCTGAGCTCCCTGGCGGGCGAGTTGGCTAGCGGCAGGTGAGTCGGACCGCTAGTTTTTCGAATATACGTTGATTTGTACCCCGGCCAGGGCAGGGATACCTAAGCACCGGCGGAAGGGACGGCGGAGACTCTGGTGATGCAGGAAGCAGGCGACTGGTTCGTCGTTACCGAGCCGCGCCCCGATGCTGTCTTAACGATCCTTGCCTTCCCGAATTCCGGGGGCGGCTGCGCCGCGTTCGCGCGGCACGCCCGGCTGATGCCTGACTGGCTGGCGACAGCGACCTTGAACCTGCCCGGGCGTCAGGCCAGGTTCGGCGAGCCGTTGCTCACCGACGTGGATGAGCTCACCTCCGAGCTGGCGCAGTGGTGCTCCCGGCAGGGCGGACCATTCCTGTTCTTTGGCTATTGCTCCGGTGCGCTGCTGGCCTACAACGTGGCTCGGGTCCTGCACGCTCGGGACGCGACCTTGCCGAGCCGGCTGATCGTGGGCTCGTTCCAGCCGCCTGACCGGGTACGGATGCCGCCGCTGGCAGGGCTGAGCTCGGACGACCTGTGGCGAGTGCTGACTGAGCACCAGGCGGTTCCGGCGACGCTGGCCCAGCATGCCGAGCTCAGGAAGCTCAGTGAGCCGGCGATCCGGGCTGACTTTGCCCTGGTCAGCGGCTACCGGCACGTCGCCGCCCCGCGGCTGCCTGTGCCGATCACGGTGCTGGCCGGGCAGCATGATCGCTGGCTGCGCGATGAGGACCTGGCTTCGTGGGCGGACTTCACGTCCGCTGGACTGAGCGTGAGCCGGCTGCCGACTGGTCACTGGTTCATGGAGGAAGATCCGGCCGCATCGGTAGCGGCGCTGATCAGCCAGGCGCAAGCTGAATGCCTGGAATGTTGAGATTGGAAGCGCCATGGAGCGATCGCCAGGCCAAGCTATTGAGATTGAGAATCTGACTCGCAAATTCCAGATCAGGGGTTCTGCGGCTCGGGACGGTCGTGAAGTGACCGCGCTTAATCAGGTGACGCTGACGGTCAGCAAGGGGGAGATACTCGGCTTACTCGGTCCTAACGGCGCGGGTAAGACCACCCTCATCAAGATCATTACCACGGTGCTGCTGCCGACCTCCGGCTCGGTCAGCGTGCTCGGCTTCGACGTGGTCACTCAGGCCCGCAGCATCAAAGGTCGGCTCGGTATCGTTTTCGGCGGGGAGCGCGGTTTTTACGGCAGGCTCTCGGTGCGGGAGAACCTGGATTACTGGTCGGCTGTCTACCGAATACCGAGGCGGAACCGAGCGGCACGGAGCGCCGAGTTGCTTGAGCAGCTCGGCATCGCAGATCAGAGCCACCTGCCTTTCGAGCGGCTGTCGAAGGGCATGAAGCAGCGCGTGCACCTGGCGCGCGGCCTCATCGGCGACCCGGACCTGATCTTGCTCGACGAGCCAACGAGCGGGCTTGACCCGGCGGCTGCCCTGCAGCTTCGCTCGGTGTTCGGCGAACTGAGGCGCGACGGGCGGACGATACTGCTCGCCACCCACGACATGGCGGAAGCGGAAACGCTGTGCGATCGCATCGCCTTCATCGACCACGGCGAGATCATCGCGGTCGGCTCGCCGAGGGAGCTAGGCCCGCTGTTCGCCTCCTATGATCGGGTGGACGCCCGCCTGCCTGACGAGGCGCTGCGGGCGCTGGTCGCCGGCGTTCCAGGTGTCGGCCAGCTCACGGAGCTTGGGGAGGGCTGGCTCAGGATCCATACGACGTCACAGGACGCGGCGACGGACGTGCTCCGCGCGCTCGTCGCCGCCGGGGTCACGGCGTTGCGCACCTCGCAGCCCACGCTGGAGGAGATCTACCTTGCCGTCATCGGCGACCGAGGACTGAAGCTGTGAACGACGTCCTCGCCGGGGCGCGAGTGCAGCTGCTGATGTTCCGCCGGGCGCCCGGGTATCTCCTGCTGTTCGTCGCTGTACCGTTCTTTACCTTTATCTTCATTTCGGTAGCCCGGTACGAGCACGACCAGGCAGTGATTTCCAAGGCGATACTCGCTCCCGGACTCATGGGCATCTGGATGATCGCGGTCGCGCTCGCGGACATGATCGTGATCACCGAGTACTCCTACCGCACGCTGGAGATCTCCGTCGCCGCGCCTGCCAGCCTCTCGCTGATCATCGCCGGCCGGGTGCTCACAATCACGACGCTCGGACTCACCACGGTGGCCGAGTCAGCACTGATCGCCCGGCTGGTATTCGGCGAATCACTGCGGCTTTTTCATCCGTGGATATTCGTCCTGTCGCTGCTGCTTAACGCGATCGCGACGGCCGGCACGGCGACCATCATGACCGCGGCCTTCCTCGCCTTCCGCGGCGCCTCCCGCTATGTCAACGCGCTTGGCTACCCCTTCTACCTGCTTGGCTGCGTGCTCCTGCCGCCGAGCGCGCTGCCCGCCTGGGTCCGGCCGGCCTGCGACGTGATCTACCTGCGCTGGACTTCGCAGCTGCTCTATGCCAGCGTGAGCCGGGCGCCGGTCGGCAACATCCTCGCCCGCGTCGCGGTAGTGCTGATCATCAGCCTTGTGTCGTACGGGCTCGGTGGCGTCCTGCTGCGGCGCACGGTCACCAGGTTGCGCGCGACCGGATCGGTGGGCCTGTCATGAGGCGACCGGCCGACGCCTGGTCGGCGGCCGTGGTCGCGGCCCGTACCGGCTTCGCTGAGTACCGCGCGCTGCTGACCTGGCGCTCCTGGGTATTTGGCTGGCTGCTGCGATTGTTCAGCCAGGCGATATTCTTCACGGCCTTCGGCATCCTGCTCCGATCGAAGACCTTCGTCCATTACATCGCGATCGGCAACACGGTCATGCTTGTGTGCATGGAGGCGATTGCGGTGATACCGACGCTGGCGAGTGACAGGTTCACCGGCATACGCGGCCTGCAGCTCGCCGCGCCGACCAGTTTCGCCTTCACCTCCGCCTGCCGGACGATCTACTGCCCGGCGATCGGGGTGCTGACCAGCAGCATCGCCTTTTTCTCCATCACCCGCCTGTTCGGTGTCAGGATGAACTTTCCGCAGGCCGCGTTCGCTCCCGCGATCATCGGTGTGGTCGGGCTCGCCACCTATGCTTTCGGGTTCGCCCTGGCTTGCGTCGTGCTCACCCTGCCGTCGCTGCAGGCGGTGGTCATGAACCTCAGCTACCTCATCTTGATGACGTTCGCCGGCGTCAACGTGCCGACTGCGTTCTGGCCGGCTCCGGTCAGGCTGATCGCGCAGTTCCTGCCGCTGACGCACGGCCTCGGCGCGATCCGGTCGCTGGTCGCCGGGGCGCCGCTGCGATTGGTGCTGCCAGGCGTGCTGCTCGAGGCGGTGGTGGCCGGCGGCTGGTTCGCGGCGGGGGCCGCGGTGCTGAAGAGCAGCACCTATGTCGGCCGCCGCACGGGTCGGCTCGAACTGTCTGGCTAGCGGGGGTAAAAGCCCGAATTGTATACTTTATACTTTGCATACTTTATACTTTGCGAATGTCGATGCGGCTTGGCTACAGTCTCGCGCTCAACGGCGGCTTGTCGGCGACCGAGCTTGGCAATCTGGCCGTAGAGGCCGAGCGGCTCGGCTATGACTCGGTCTGGTCCTCGGAGATCTTCGCCGCTGACCCGGTCGCGATCTTAGCCTGGGCCGCCGCCAGGACCAGCCGGATCGGCCTGGGTGCGGCTGTGCTGCAGATTCCCGGCCGGAGCGCGCTGACTACCGCGGCCAGCGCAGCGACACTGCAGCGGCTCAGCGGCGGCCGGTTCCGGCTTGGCCTGGGAATGTCCGGGCCGCAGGTCGTCGAGGGACTGCACGGCGTCGCCTACCGGCGGCCGCTGGCCTGGACGCGCGACTACGTCAGCATCGTCAGGCTGGCACTGGCGGGCGAGCCGGTCGCCTACCAGGGCGAGACGATCTCGCTGCCGAGAGCAGGCGGCGAGGCGGTCGCGAGTCCGCTGATCGGAGCGGGTCGGCTGAAGCAGTGCCCGCTGTATCTGGCCGGCATCGGGCCGAAGGCGGTCAGCCTGGCTGGCGAGCTGGCCGACGGCTGGCTTGGCATCCACTGCCCGCCGGGATACGTCAGCCACGCCAGGACCCTGCTGGCAGCCGGCGCGCGGGCAGCAGGCCGCCCGCTCAGCGGATTTGACGTGGCGGTCATGGTGCACGTCGTCATCGATGAGGACGCGGACATCGCCAGGGACCTCGTCCGGCCGTCCATGGCGCTCTACCTGGGCGGCATGGGCAGCGCGAAGACCAACTTCTACAACCGGCTGGCCTGCCAGCTCGGCTTCGCGGCCGCGGCCGCTCGCGTCAAGCAGGCATACCTGGCCGGCCAGCTCGACGAGGCCATGGCCGCGCTGCCTGACGATCTGATCGACGAGATGACCATCTGCGGTCCGGTCGAGTACGTGCGCCAGCGGCTGGCCGAGTACCAGAGCGCCGGGACCACGACCCTGATCGCCGGCACCGTATCCACCACGCTCGATGCGCGTTACACCCAGCTCGCCCAGCTTGCGGACGCGGCGTCCGGGCTGTCCGGTGGCGGCGGAGCTGAGCCCTAATGGTCGGCCTGGCCGCAGGCGGCTGCCTGCTCCTCGTCGCCGGGTGGCGTGGAACCGGCGGCGCGCAGCTTCTCGATGGCCGCTGCCGCCCCGGCGACCGTCGGGTTGTCGAACAGGCTGCGCATCGGCAAGCGCGCGCCTACCTCCTTGCGGACCACCGAGATGACCTGGACGGCGATCAGCGAGTTGCCGCCGAGCTCGAAGAAGTCGTCGGTCAGCCCGATCTGCTCAGCGCCGAGCACGTCCCGCCAGATCCGGGCGATGGCTGACTCAAGTTCGGTGCGCGGCGCCACGTAGTCGGCCGAGTTCCTGGCCCGTTCCTGGGTGGCCTGCGGGGTGAAGTCGGTCCCGGTTTCGATACTGTCCTTGGTGAGCCGGCGGCCCGCGCGGATGAGCTCGTCGATCGGTGTCGCCGAGACGACCACCTGCGAACCGAGTTGCCCGGCACCGACCAGGGCAAATGCCTGCGCCCCGGCGGCTGGGCTGATTCCGGCGAGGCCAGCCTGACCGCCAGCCGCAGCCGACGCTGCGGCGGCAGTGCCGGGGGCGATGCCCGCGATCAGCGCCCGGGCGTCGAACCTGCGCATCGTGAAGTCGGCGATCGAAACGAGGGGCTCGCCCGCGCCTGAGTAGATCACGATGTCGGCCGCAGTGATGTCCCTGGTGCCCGCCTGGTTGATGGTGACGTGCGAGTACATCGGGCCGGCCAGCGGCGCGTAGACCGTCACCCGGCCGTAGCCGAGCGGTATGAACTGTCCGTCGGGAGTGTCAGCGACCGCTGTCGCCTCATCGAGCAGCGCCGGGTGCAGCACCCATGAGCCGAGATCACGAGCGGCCGTCTCGTTCGGCCGGATGATCGCGAGTTCCTCATCCGCGCCGATGCGGACGCTGCTGACGTTGCCCCAGTGCGGTCCGAAACTGATGATGCCGGACCGCGAGATGGCGGTGTGGCCTCCCTCGCGCACCGCGAGGGAGCAGCGGCTTCGGAGCGCTTCCAGGTCGCACGGGGGCGGTTGCTGCGCGCGCACCCGCAGGACGTGGCCCTGAGCGTGGGTGCGTACCGTGCCGGCGATCTTGCTGACGACCTTGAACTCGAACCCTTCGGCAGCGGGCTCAAGTACCACCTGGATGTCGGCTGAGGTGCCGTCGGCCACCGCGAGCGGCTCGATGAATACCACGTCGCGCAGTTCGATCACGTGCCCATCGGAGCCGGTGTCGGGGCCGCCGGTGTCGGGGTCGGCGCCCGCGGTCGCGGCGGCGTGCGCCAGCTCGAGATAGGCAGTGCCGGGGAGCACTGGCGTGCCGCCGATCCGGTGGTCGCCGAGCACCCAGTGCGTGTCCGGCGAGATCACGCCACCGCACCAGCCGGGCCGGCCGGCGCTGCCCAGGTGCCGCGCGGTGAGCACCGGGTGGCTCATGCGGCTCACGGTGTCGCCCTGCTGCAGAGCCCGGAACGAGCTTGGCGCGGTGACCTCGGCGGCCATGCCGACGTCGAGCCACTTTCCCCAGTTCAGCGACACCACCGGGTACCGCCAGCCGGTCGCGACGCGGGCATAGGCGTCAAGGAACTTGTTCGCGGCGCAGTAGTCAACCTGCCCGAATCCGCCCGCGATCGCGGTCACCGACGAGCACAGCGCGAAGAAATCGAGCGGGAGATCACCGAATACCTGCCCGAGCACGGCGGTCCCGAGCAGCTTGGGCCGCATGACGTCGGCCGCGGCCGACCTTTCCTTCACCTCAGCGACACCGCCGCCGGGCGTGCCAGCGGCGTGGATGATGCCATCAAGCCGGCCGAACTTGCTGAGCACCGTCTCCCTGACCGCCCGCATGGCCGGCTCGTCGGCGACGTCGGCCGAGAGGACGACCACTTGCGACCCGCGCTCTTCCATCCGTCGGATGGCGGCGATCGCGCGGCCAACCCGGTCCGCACGGCCGTGGGACAGCGGATAATCGTCCCAGTCCTCCCGCGCCGGGAGGCCGGCCCTGGACACGAGCGCTATGCTGGCGCCGACCTGGCTGGCCAGGTGCTCAGCGAGCGTGATCCCGATCCCGCCGGTACCGCCCGTGATCAGGTAGACGCCACCCTGGCGCAGCCCTGGCCCGGCCGGGCGGGCCAGGGCGTCCTGACTGGGCCAGGGCTGCGCCGCCTCGGGCGGCGCTGGAGCCGGGACGAACTGACGGACCCAGCGTCGGCCGCTGCGCAGCGCCACGGTGCGCTCGGTGGTGTCGGCGGTGAGCTCGGCGAGCACTGCCTGCCACTCCCGCGCCGACGTCCCGGCTGAGCCAGGGTCGCCCTGCGGGCCGATGTCGATCTGGCGTGCCCTGAGCCACGGCAGCTCGGCCGGCCCGACCTCGACGATGCCGCCGACGCTGGCGTGCTCGGGCCTGCACAGGTCAGCACCGGACACGTCCTCGGTACCTGACGTCAGCACGGTCAGCCGTATCTCGCCACCGAGCTGCGTAGCGGCGAGCGCCTGCACTAGGCCCAGCACGCTGAAGAAGCCGTGGTCCTGGCTGTGCCAGATCTCGTGCGGGCTGGCTGCAGCGGAGCCGTCAAGCGCCCACCCGTGCACCACAGCTTCCGGGATGCCGCCCGATGCGATCAGGTCGGCGACGAGCCCGTCGTAGTCCTGCCGCGAGCCGGGCGAGAGCTGGTACTCGCCGTCGTGGACCCGTCGCAGCGACTGGCCCGATCTGACCCGGATGACCTGCGCGCCGGCGGCCCGGAGCAGTTCGGCGACCGGCTCGGCCGCGCCGTCGCCGAGCAGCAGGCAGCGGTCAATGCGGCTCGCCGCTGCCACCGGCGGCAGCTGACGCCAGACCGGGACAGCGAACCACTGCTCGAACGGCACCGGTGTCCCGGACCCGGCAGGCGACGTCACGAGCGTGTCGTCGCGCGGGTCGGCGTCGATCCAGTAACGCTTGCGCTCCCACGGATAGGTGGGCAGCGGTACCCGGCGGGCGGGTGCGCCGAGCGCGTCCTGGTCCAGGCTCACGCCAGAGGCCCAGAGCCGGCCGGCCGCCGCGTACAGTACGTCGCGCTCCGCCGCCTCGGCGGCCCGGCTAGGCATGCTCGGCCTGGCCGGCGGATGGCCGGGCTGCATCCTGGCCAGCCCGCAGAGCTGCCGCCCAGGACCGCATTCGAGCAGCAGCCAGTCGCCGCCGCCGAACAGGGTGCGCAGGCCGTCGCCGAACCTGACCGTCTGCCGAAGGTGCCTGGTCCAGTAGCCGGGGTCGCAGGCATCGACTGGCGTGAGCCAGTTACCAGTGACGTTGGAGATGACCGGGCGATCGGGCGGACTGAGCCTGACCCCGGCCACAACGTCCTGGAAGGCGGCGAGCGCGGGATCCATCATGGCCGAGTGAAACGCGTGTGACGTCACCAGCAGCCGGTTGCCGACGTCGGCCGTCTTCAGCTCGCCGGCGAACCGCTCGACCAGGCTGGCGGGGCCAGCCACGACGCATGTATTGCGGCCGTTAACGGCCGCGATCGACAGGCCGTCAGGCAGCTCGGCGAGCGCGTCGGCTTCGTCGAGCTGAACCGCGAGCATGGCGCCAGCGGGCAGCTCCCCCATCAGTCGGCCCCGCTGGCAGACGACGTGCACCGCATCGGGGAGGCTGAATACTCCGGCGAGCGTGGCGGCCACGTATTCGCCGATGCTGTGCCCGATCATCGCCGAGGACCTGAGCCCGAGCGCCTCCCAGAGCCTGGCGAGCGCGTACTCCACGGCGAACAGCGCCGGCTGGGCGAGCGCGGTGTGCCTGAGCCGCTCGGCAGCTGCCTCGCCCGGATCGAAGATAAGCGCCCGCGGATCCGCTCCGAGCTGCGGCTCAAGCAGGTCACAGCAGTCATCGAAGGCGCTGGCGAACCGTGGCTCGGTGCGGTAGAGCCCGGCGCCCATGCCCGGGTACTGAGCGCCCTGACCTGGGAACATCAGTGCCACTCTGGGTGGCTCGCGGGATGCCGCGCCGGTGATCCGGCGGCGCGTGTCCGTCAGCGCCGCCACGGCATCCGCAAGGCTCGTCGCGGTGACCGCGAGCCGATGCTCGAACTGCAGGCGGCCGACGCGGAGCGTGTAGGCGATATCGGCGAGTGCTGGCGGCTCCGGCGCCGATTCCAGCTCGCTCAGGTGGGCGGTCAGCCGCCGCAGCGCCGCCTGGGCCGAGTCCGCGCTGCGGGCGCTGAGCATGAGCAGCTGCACGTCTTCCTCGTCCGCTGACCGCGCCGGCGTGCCGGGTGCTTCCTGCAGCACCACGTGGGCGTTGGTGCCGCCGATGCCGAACGAGCTGACCCCCGCGCGACGCGGGCCGTCGTGATCGTCCCACTTAGCCAGCGTCGTGTTGACGTAGAACGGGCTCTGGTCGAAGCCGATCTTCGGGTTCGGCACGTCGCAGTTGATGCTCGGCGGGATGAGCCGGTGCTCGAGCGCCAGCATTGTCTTCACGAACCCCGCCGCTCCTGAAGCCGGGCCGAGGTGCCCGATGCTGGACTTGACCGAGCCGATCGCGCACCAGCCCTTGTCGGGCGACGTCGCCTGGTAGGCGGCGGACAGCGCGGCGACCTCGATCGGGTCGCCGAGCAGCGTGGCGGTGCCGTGTGCCTCCACGTAGCTGACCGAGCGCGGGTTGACTCCAGCGTGCGCCAGCGCCTGCGCGATGACCTCGGCCTGGCCTTCCTGGCTGGGCGCGGCGAAGCCGCCTTTCTGCGCCCCGTCATTGTTGATGGCGTTGCCGAGCACCAGGCAGCGCACGTGGTCACCGTCGGCGACCGCGTCGGTGAGCCGCTTCAGCAGCACCGCGGCTCCGCCGCTGGCTCCGACGGTCCCGCTCGCCTTCGCATCGAACGCGCGGCAATGGCCGTCGGCTGACAAGATCCCGCCCTCGCTGTAGAAGTAGCCGACGCCCAGCGGGAGCTCGATGTTGACCCCGCCGGCCAGCGCCATGTCGCATTCCCCGTTGCGCAGCGCCTCGCTCGCCACGTGGATGGCAACCAGCGACGACGAGCACGCGGTGTGTAGCGTAAAACTTGGCCCGCGCAGGTTGAGCTTGTACGATGCAAGCGTCGCTATGTAGTCAGGATGGCTGCCTACCGAGATCTCGAGCGACGTCAGCCCGGCCGGGCCGCCGTGCCTGCGGCGGGTGTTCAGCCACTGGTAGACATCCTGGCCAGCGCCCGCGTACACGCCGATGTCGCCCTGATAAGTGTCAGGTATGTAGCCGCCGTTCTCCAGGGCCGTGTAGGCGAGCTCCAGGAACAGCCGGTGCTGCGGGTCGCGCACCTGAGCTTCCCTGGCTGACATGCCGAAAAAGGCGGCATCGAATCCGGCGGCGTCATCGAGCACGCTGAACGCGGGAACGAAATCGGGATGGCGCAAGTCCTGGTCGGGTACGCCGAGCCTGGCCTGGTCGTCGAGCGTGCTCTGGCTGATCGACTCCGTCCCGTCGACCAGGTTGCGCCAGTACGCCGCGAGGTCCCCGGCGCCGGGCAGCCGGCAGGATGCTCCGATCACCGCGATGGGCTCGACTCCGGTAGCCGTGTCAGTCCGGTCCGCTGGCCAGGTCGTGTCAGGATTCATCGCTGGTCCCTTGTTCGGCAATTCGGGTAGCTGCCTGCCGCCGGTTCATCCGGTTCATCCGGTGCTGTCGTTGCGCCGCGCGCTGACTGGCCTTGATGAGCAGCTGCCTGGCTGGCTCGCCGTCGAGGTGCCTGGCCAGCGCCCGAACCGTCGGGTATCGCAGCACGTCAAGCACCGGCACAGGAGCGCCGAGCAGGCCGGAGAGCCGCGCGGCCACGGCCACGGCCGCGAAGGAGTCGGCGCCGAGGTCGAAGACGCTGTCGACCGCCGCTAGCCCGGGCCGGTTCAGTACCTCCAGCCACACGCTCTCGACCAGCCGCTCGGTGCTCGTCGACGCGCGGTCTTCCCGTCGCCTGGTGCGGACCGCCGCCGTCGGCGGCGGCAGCGCGGCCACGTCCACCTTGCCGTTCGGGGTGACCGGCAGCGCGCGCAGCAGCGTGACCTCGGCCGGCACGGCCTGGGCGGGCAGCCGGTCGCGCAGGTGGTCGCGCAGCTCGTCAGCGTCCGCTACGCCAGCGGGCACGGCGAACGCGCGCAACGCCGGCTGGCCGTGCCCGCCGCGCCCGATCGTCACGCAGGCCTGCCTGACCAGGGGATGCGCCGCGAGAACCGACTCCACCTCGGCTCGCTCAACCCGGTAGCCGCTGATCTTGATCTGGTCGTCGGACCGGCCGGCCAGCACGACAGTGCCGTCCGGCCGGTACCGGCCGAGGTCCCCGGTCCAGAACATCCGGTCCGCCGGGTCGCCGCCCGGCGTGCGGGAAAAGCGCCTGGCGGTGAGCCGCGGGTCGGCGTAGCCGGCTGCCAGGTAGCGGCTCCTGATCACGACCTGGCCAAGCTCCCCGGTCACCGCCTCCCGCCAGTCGTCACCGGCTGGCCAGTCATCCAGCGGCCCGCCCGCCAGCACGAGCAGTTGCGCGCCGTCAATTCCGCGGCCGACCGGCAGCGGGTCGGCCGGTGGCCGGCCGGGAGGCCGGGGCGGGGTGGCCACCAGCCAGGACTGGGCCTGCGGCGTCTCCGAGGTGCCGTAGAAGTTCACGATCATCGCGTTCGGAGCCAGCCTGGACAACCCGGCGGCGTCCGCGTGGGTGGCCTGGTCGCCGCCGAGCGCGACGAGCCGCAGCGATGTAACCGCCCGATCGGGTGCGGCCGGGCCGGGACCGGTGGCGCTGGCCAGCGCCCTGGCCAGTTGCGGGGTGAGGTGGACGACCGTGATGTCCTCCCGGCGCAGCCAGCCGATCAGCGCCAGCGGCTCGCGGACGTACCCGGCTGGCGGAACCCGCACCTGGGCGCCGAGCGCGAGCGGGGTGAACACATCTCGCAGCAGCGGATCGTGCCCGAGGCCGGAGAGCATGCTGAACCGGTCGGTCGCATCGAGCTCGAACTTTTCGATGTACCAGGAAAGAAAGTGCTCAAGCGGCCGGAATCCGGTTTCGATGATCCGTGGCTCGCCGGTCGTTCCCGAGGTCAGGCTCAGGTAGCCCGGCGGCGGCGCCGCGCCGGAGAGCTGATGCCCGGTGGCAATCTCGGTGGAAAACCCGGCTGCGAGCACGGCGGCCGGGCGGACCAGCCGGGCACCCGGACCGGCCATGGCCGCGAGGTCAGTCCGCTCGGCCAGGTCAATGATGGCGGCCGGACTGATCGCCGCGATGAGGCTGGCGAGGTAGGGCGCCGGGTGAGCGGCGTCGGCGACGGCCCAGCGCCCGCCGGCTAGCGCGACGCCGAGCAGCACAGGCGGCAGCAGTTCGCAGCGCGTCGCGATGACCATCGTCGCGTCGCCAGACCGCGAACCGCCCGCCCGCAGCACGTTAGCCGTGCGCGTCGCTACGTCCGCCAAGTCCTGGTAGCGCAGCACCGACGCCGGTCCAGCGACGGCGATCGCGTCGCGACTCCGCGTCCATACCTCGCGGATGCGCGGGATCAGGCTCGGCCCGGCCCGCCCAGGCAGTGGCACGGTCCAGGACGCGGGCAGTTCCCTTGGCCGCAGCGCAGCCCGCGCGACGGGTCGTTCTGGGTGGCCAGCTAGGTCGGCGAGCAGGCTGGCGTAACTGCCGAGCATCGCGCTGACACGCTCGGGCGCGAAGAGGTCCGCGTCATAGACCGCCCTGACGACCAGCCCGAGCGCAGCTTCACGCACGTAAAAGGTGAGATCGAAAAGCGATCCTGGCAGGCCAGGATCGAGCGGCTCGGCCGCTACTCCCGGCAGCCGCAGCTGCGGCTCGGGGAAGCTGAGCAGGTTGAACATGACCTGGATCAGCGGCCCGCGCGAGGGGTCGCGCGGCACCTTCAGCGCGTCCACGATGCGCTCGAGCGGCGTGTCCGGGCGGGCCAGCGCGGCCTGCGTCTCGGCCTGGCACCGCCGGACGTGCGCGGCGAAGCTCTCCGCGTCGCAGATGACGCACCGGAGTGGCAGTATCTGCAGGAAGAGGCCGATGACCTGTTCGTCTGCCTCGCTCTTGCGATCGGCGGCAGGCACGCCGACCACGAAGTCGCGCTGTCCGGTCAGTCTGCTCAGCAGAATGCCGAAGGCGGCAAGCAGCGTCGCGTGGCGGGTGCAGGCCAGCCCGGCGGCGAGGTCGTCCACGGCCCGCACCAGCGGGCTGCCGAGCCTGATCTCGCTGCTGGCACCCTGGTGCCGCCGGGTGGCTGGCCGCCGGTAGTCTCGCGGAAGATCGAGCACCACCCCGGTTCCGCTCAGGTGCGCCACCCACCAGTCAAGGTCGCGCTGGCCGACCGCTGCCTGGCGCTGCGCGAGCAGCCTGACGTAGTCGCCGTAACCGCGCGCCGGTCCTGGCGGCTCGGCCTGGTCCCCGCCGAGCACGGCCCGGTAGCTGGCGGCGAGCTCGCGGTACAGCACCTCCTGCGACCAGCCGTCGAAGACGATGTGGTGGATCACGACGGAGAGCACGTGGTCGTCCGCCGCCAGCCTGATGAGCGAGGTGCGCCACGGCGGCTCCGCTGCCAGATCGAATGGCCTCGCCGCCGCGTCGCTGAGCGTCTCGGCCAGCCACTGCTGGCCGCACGCCGCCGCCGGGGGAGCAGTCAGCACGGACAGGACGGGCAGCTCGGGGCGCACACTCACCCGTGGGGCGCCGTCCGCTTGCTCGATCCGCCACCGGAGCACGTCCTGGCGCCGCGCCACGGCCGCCAGCGCGGCTTCGAGCGCCGCGACGTCCAGCGGTCCGCGCAGCCGCATCGCGAGCGCCACGTTGTGCACCGGGCTGCCCGGCGCAATCTGCTCCACGAACCAGATGCGCCGCTGAGCCGAGCTGAGCTCGGCGGTTACCGGCGGGCCGCGGCGATCGATCTCGTCCGGCGGTGCGACCGCTACCCTGCGCGCCACGCCAGCCGCCGTGCGGCCGGCGAAAATGTCGTCGACGGTGACCGCGCGGCCGGTGCCGGCGCGCAGGTGCGCGGCCAGCCGCATGGCCAGCACCGAATGGCCGCCCCGGTCGAAGAAGTCGTCCTGCGGCCCGGCCGCCGAGCCGAGCAGCTTCCGCCACGCCTGCGCGACGACCCGCTCCTGCTCGGTCAGCGGCCAGTGCCGGGCTGGCGCCTGCACGGGCTCGCTCCGGCTAGCCGCGAGCGCCCTGAGCTCGGCGCTGTCGACCTTGCCGGAGACGCGAAGCGGAAGGTCAGCTAGCCGGATGACGCGGCCGGGAATCATGTAGCCGGGTAGCCAGTCCTGGCAGTGACGCCGGATCTCAGCCAGATCCGGGCCATCAGCCGGGGTCAGGAAAGCGACGATCTCGGCTTCGCCGTCCGGCCCGGTGAGCACTTCCGCCGCAACCTGCCGCACGCCAGGATGCCCGCGCAGAATCGTCTCGATCTCGCCGGCCTCGACTCGCTGGCCGCGGATTTTCACCTGCCGGTCGGTCCGGCCAAGGAACGTGAGCATGCCGCCGGCGCCGCGCATGACCAGGTCACCCGTCCGGTACATCCGGGAGCCCCTGGTGCTCGCGAACGGGTCGGGCAGGAACCGCAGGGCGGTCTGGCCCGGCTCTCCGGTGTAGCCTCGGGCGACCTGGTGGCCGGAGACATACAGCTCGCCGGCGGTGCCAGGAGCGCATGGCCTCAGGTCGGCGCCGAGCACGTAGGCGCCGCAGCCGGGGAGCGGCCACCCGATCGGCAGCGAGCTGTCCCACAAGCCGGCCAGCTCGGCCGCCGTGACGCAGACGGTGCCTTCGGTCGGCCCGTAGAGATTGTGCACCCGGCGGCGACCGCCCCTGGTCCAGCGCTCGACCTGGCGAGGGTCCGCTGCCTCGCCGCCGACCAGCAGGTCGGTCAGGTCACCCAGCCGGTCAGGGTCGAGCATCGGCAGTATCGCCTGGGGAATCATCCCCCACGTCACGCCGTGCTCCGCGAGGAAGCGCTGCAGGCGCGCGGCGTCGAGCCGGTCCGCGTCAGGGACCAGCTGCACCGCCCCGCCGTGGGCGAGCGGCGCCAGGATGTCGATGACCGAGGCGTCGAAGCTGATCGACGCAAAGCCGATGCTCGCGCACCGGTCAAGCCTGAAGACCCGGCCCAGCGTGGTGACGAAAGCGACGGCGGCGCGCTGGCTGATGACGACGCCTTTCGGCGTGCCGGTTGAGCCGGACGTGTACATCACGTAGGCGGCGTTATCTGGCCTGAGCCTGCCGAGCCGCCCGGACCACAGCTCGGTCGCGGCGGGCAGCGTCAGCCGCTCGGGCGGCTGCTCGTCCGCGCTGATCATCCGCAGGCCGAGGCCGTCCAGCGCGGCGCGGCCGGCCGCATCGACGAGGACGGACCTGACGCCCGCGCTGGCGATGATCGCGGCCAGGCGCTGCCTCGGCTGCTCAGGATCAAGCGGCACGTACGCCGCGCCCGAGGCGAGCACGGCGATGATCGCCACCGGCAGGCTGACGGTTCGCCGGGCGCAGACGCCGACGGGTACCTCAGGGTCGCCATCCGAGCCGAGCTCGCTGGCCAGCGTGGCCGCCGTGGTCAGCAGGTCGCGGTAGCACACCGCCGCGTCCCACTGCCGCACCGCGATCGCGTCCAGGTTCCGCCTGGCCGCCGCCAGCAGCAGCGATGGCAGGGTCGCCGCGTCGCGAGCGGGGCCGTCGGTGACCTCCCAGGCACGCGCGCTGGCTCGGTCAGGCGGGCCCCCGCTCACGCGCTGACCCGAGCGGGCTCAGCGAGCGCTGGATCGGCGGGCGCGGGAGGATCGGTCAGTGCGGGCGGATCGGCGGGTACTGGATCGCGGACGTGCAGCCGAAGCTCGGACAGGTAGGTGCGGCCGGCCGCGTCCGGCAGCCAGGCCTGGTCCGGGGCTGGCAGCATCTCGGTGATGCTGACCTCGGTGTCGTCGCCGCCGGCCGCGCGGGCCGCTCGCAGCATGTGCCGAAGCGACTGCACATAGAACGGCCCGGCGAAATCGACGAACACCGGCTTTACTTCCGTCCCGATCTTGACGAACACTCGCTCGGGCAGGCCAAGCGACTGGCGCAGGCGCCGCGCCGCGAGGAACGCTCCGGCTTCGCTCGCCTCGTCAACCAGGCCGCAGTCCCGCACCTTCAGCCGCCAGGTTTCCCGCGCCACCACCAGGGCGTCGATAGTGATCCTGGGCGTGTGCGGCCCGGTGCCGGCCAGCTTGAACGCCTCGACCGCCACTTCGGAAAGCGGCCTGGCGAACACCGTGGTGAGCGGCCAGCGGCGATCGCCGAGCCCGGCCAGTGCCGGGGACGCGCCCCCAGCGCGCAGCGGCGCCTGAACCGAGGCCACCAGCACCCCGTCAGCATCCGTGACCGACAGTGCGCTGATCGGCACCAGCCGACCGGGATCGGCGCCGGGTGCGGGCGCGATGCCGAGCATCAGATCGTCGGCGTCATCGAGGGCGAAGGCCAGGCGCGGCGTGTTTCTCGGCCAGTCGGCTGGCAGTAGCGGATGCATCCGCCCGGTGCCGACGTCAGCAGCGAGGGCGGCGGACAGCTCGGCCGGATCGGGAAAGAACGACACGGCCCCGGCACAGCCGTTGGTAGCCCAGGCGACATGCAGCTCGCCAAGCACGACGGTGAAGTCACCGCGGCCGATGGCTTCCCCGCTCGCGGCGCAGATCTGCAGGTCAGGGCTGTGCAGCCGGGCGTCAGGCCAGCCCGGTCTGGCGGCAGGGAAAGCCTGCGCCGCCGCCGGGCCAAGCTCGTGGCTGCGGACGCCGACCCGGCGCGCCTGCGCCTGCGCCTGGTCGAGCCCGAACAGCTTCGACCACCGGCGCCCGAACTCAGCGGCGACCCGATCGGCTAGCCGCCCCGACGAGCCGTAGAACAGGCCCTGAGTCAGGAACCAAAGCTGGCCAAGCGGCACCGCCGCCGAGCCTTCCTCGGCGGCCAGTTCGGCGTAAAGCTCTCGCAGCGCACCTTGGTACCGCGCCGCCAGCTCCGCCGACAGCCAGCGGGCCGCCTGCAGCACGATGGCCAGCGGCGCCGCGATCGCCGCGAGTACCGGCTCGCCGATCGTCACGTCGAGGTCACGGCTGGCCTCTTCCCAGTACACCCGCCGGGCCGCGTACGCCTGGCCGGGCCGCCGCTGCGCCCGATCGGCGGTGAGCGCCGTGAATTCGGCCTCAAGGTCGGCGATAGCCAGGCGCAGCGACGCCGGATCGCCAGCGGCCGCGGCGACCTTGGCGCGCGCGGCCGCCAGGCGGTCGAGTCCGGCGGCCGCCCGGTTCCTCGCGGTCTCGTCGCCGATGGCCGCGATCCGGTCGGCAAGCAGCTCCGCACACTGCCGGGTGACCGGCAGGTTGAAGTCCCACCGGACAAGGCCACGCTCGACCAGGCCGTCGAGCAGCAAGTAGACGTCGCTCACTTTGCGCAGCCCTGACTCGGCATCGCTGACCGCCACCGCCGCGACCTCGCGAGCCGGGCGCCGCCCGTCCAGGTGCCTGAGCACGGCGAGCTCCGCCCGGGTCAGCGCCACCGGCGGCCTGGCCGGGCTGAGCACCTGCCGCCCAGACAGCGCCAGGTGCGGTTGCAGCGCGGGCCGAAGCCAGCAGCGCACGTCCAGATCGGCGGCAAGCTGATCGGCGTACCTGGCGAGCGCCCAGTGCTCAAGGTAGACCTGACGGTCACGAAGCAGGGACTGCCCCGGCCGGGCGACCACCGCGGCAGCGGCCGGATCGATGGTGACCCAGCACACCGGGCCGAAGAACCCGATGGTCTCGGTCTTGCCGCAGTAACGCTGCCAGTAGCGCGCCACTACCCGTTCCCGCTGGCGCTGCCTGCGGTTAGCCTGACCGCCTGGCGCTCGGCTGGTCAGCGATTCGAGCGCGACCAGCACGGCGGGGTTCTGCCAGGTGATCGCCTCCCGGAACAGCGGGTCGGCCGCGATCGCGCGAACCTGCTCGGACTGCTGCTGCCGTGCCCGCGCGAACCTGGCCGCGAACTCAGGCTCGCTCAGCCTGCCTGCCAGCAGTTCGTCGGCCGACGCCGCGATGTCGAGGTCCCGCAGCCGGTCAAGCCCGTCCGCCGGGAACCCGGTGCTGCGGATCAGCGCGTGCCGCCACACCTGCCAGGAGGTGCCGGGCAGCGGTACAAAGTGATCAGTCTCAAGCCTGGCCAAGTCTTAGCGCCTCCGTAAGGTGACTGCTCAGGCCGCGCGGCGTCGGATTGTTGAGTACGACCACCATGGGCACGTCGATGTCGTAGCGGCTCCTTATCTGGTCCAGGATGCCCACCACCAGGAGCGAGTCACCGCCGGACAGGAACAGGTTGGAATCGGCGTGCAGTCCGGAGTTCTCCAGCAGGCCGCGCCACAAGCTGGTGAGCCAGCCGCAGACCTGGCCGCATTCATCAGGGCCGGCCGCCGCGCTGGCCGCACCGGCCGGCGCGGCCAGCGCGTGCCGGACGTCGCGCTCGGCCTCGCCAGGATCAGGCAGCCGGAGGTAGTCGATCTTGCCGCTGGAGTTGCGCGGCAGGCTCGCCACCCGGAATACCCGCCCTGGCGCGGCGTGGTTCGCCAGCCGCTGCCGGGCGAAGCTCCACAGATCCTCCTCGGTCGCGGCCGCTCGCGTCACCACGAAGGCCACGAGTACCGTCGCCGGCCCGGTCATACTGCCGCTGGCTACCACCGCCGCAGCGGTCACGGCCGAGTGGGATTCAAGCACCGCTTCTACTTCACCGAGCTCGAGCCGGAAGCCATGGATCTTGACCTGCCGATCCGCCCGGCCGTGCAGTTCAAGCTGACCGTCAGCTCGCCACAGGCCCAGGTCCCCAGTCAGGTACGACCGGCCGTGCCGGTGCTGCACGAACCGGCTTGAGGTGAGCTCGGGCTGGCCCAGATAACCTGCCGCCACCCCGGCGCCGCCGATCACCACCACCCCGGCGATGCCGACCGGGCACTCGTTGCCGTAGCCGTCGATCACCTCGACGGTGGTATTCGCGATCGGCGCGCCCACCGGCGGGTGGGCGCCCGGCGCGTCGATCACCGTCGCCGTTGACCAGATCGTGGTCTCGCTCGGCCCGTAGACGTTCATCAGCCGGGCCCCGGTGCGGATGATCCGCTCAGCGAGGTCGCTGGTCAGCGGTTCGCCGCCGGACAGCACCCAGCGACCAGTCAGGTCCAGGCCGGCCACGTCGGCGATGAGGCGCCAGGTGGTCGGCGTGGCCTGGATCACGTCGGCGCCCGACCCGCGCACCAGCTCGGCGAGCCGTCGCGCGTCGGCCTGCGCCAGGTCATCGGCGACTACCACCCGTCCGCCGCGGACCAGCGGCAGGAACAACTCAAGCGCTGAGATGTCGAAAGCGAACGTAGTGAGCCAGACCATCGCCATGCCGGGGCGAAAATCAAGCACCTGCGCGAAATGGCGGACCACGTTCGCCAGGTTGGCGTGGGTGATCTGGACGCCCTTCGGGGTCCCGGTGGAACCCGAGGTGTAGATGACATAAGCGAGGTCAGCTGGACCCGGCGAGGCGCCCCGGCCTGGCGCTGCCGGGGGCGTGGCGCTCCGCCGCGCCTGGCTGGCCGCGATGTCGTGCTCGGTGATGACGCACCCGGCCGGGTCGTCGAGCAGCCTGATGGTGTCAGCGCTGGCCACCAGCGCGGCCGCGGCCGCGTCGCGAAGCTGGAACCGCAGCCGCCAGACCGGGTGCGACGGATCGAGCGGGAGATAGGCCGCCCCGAGTCGCCAGGCCGCGAGCGCGGTCGCCGCGCTCGCCTCGCCGCGCGGCATCGCCGTCGCGACCACGTCCCCGGCGCCCACCCCGCCGGCGGCGAGGAGCGCCCGGATGTCGTCGGCTGCCCGGCCGAGCCGTTCGTAAGTCACCTCCGCATCGCCCGCGCTCAGCGCCACCCGGCCGGCGCTGGCCAGGATCTGCTCTTCGATCATGGCCGGCACGGTCAGCGGCGCTGGCCACCGGCGAGTCGTCTGATTCGCCCGCGCGATGACCTGGTCATGGCGGGTCCTGATCGACAGCGTGACGGCGGGGCCGTCCAGGTCAGCCGCCGCTGACCGGAGCAGCGCCTCGTACCGGTCATAGAACCTGCGGACGAAGCTCTCGTCGTGCCGGTCAGTCCGGTAGGCGAGCTGGATGTGGTAGCCGTCGTCCCAGGCACCGACGACCAGCTCCAGGTCGAACCGGCTGTAACCCGTGTCGACCTGCTGGACGGTACCGCCCCAACCATCGCTGGCGCGCGCCGGCCAGAAATTAAAAAGCTGGCGGAAAAATGGCGCCTCCCAGTCATACTTCCCATCAGCCAGCTGGTTCGCGAGAGTCTCGTAAGACACGTCGCGGTGCTCAAGTGCTTCGGAGAAGGCATCGAGCGTCCGGCCGACCAGCGTGCCGAAGCTCTCATCGCGCTGGATCTGCAGGCGCAGCGGCAGCACGCTGAAATGGTGCCCGATCGAATCGCCCTCCTCCGGCGACCGCGTGCTGACCAGGACCCCGACGACTACGTCGCGGTCGGCGCCGTGCCGGTGCAGCAGCAGCGCGTAGGCGGCGAGCATCACCAGGTTGTCAGTGGCGCGGGTACGCTGCCGGATCATCCGCACCGCTCGCACCGCGTCGGGAGCGAGCAAGCGCACCAGGCGCCGGCCACGGAATCCGCCGAGTTGGCTGGAGTAGTCAGCGCCGTCGAGTCGCATCTGTCCCGGCCGGAGGCCGCTGAGCCGGTCACGCCAGTAGCTGGCGCTGTGCGAGGCCGGCGGCTGATCGCTGGCCGGGGCGGGCGCCACGGCGGGCGCCGCTGGCGGCCCCCCGGTGGCGGCGAAGCTCTCGTACGCCTCGCCAAGCTCGGCGACGAACCGGGCGGCGGATGCGGCATCGAAGATCAGGTGATGAGCGACGACCAGCAGATCGGCCGTGCCGTCGGTCAGTTCGAGCAGGTGGAACCGCATGAGCTCGTCATGCTCAAGATCGAAGGGCCGGCCAGCTACGGCGCGGATGTCAGCGGTCAGCGAGCTCGGGCTGCTGCCGCATACCTCGATCTCCGCTCGCAGCTGTCCAGGCTCACGTATCGACCTGACCGGCCGGGAACCGTCGAAGGCTACCGACGAGCGCAGCACCGGGTGGCGGTTCACAAGCCAGGTGACGGCCTGCTGCAGCGGCGCCGGCTCGGCGTGATCGGGTACTTGTAACGTGAACGCCAGGTTAGCTACGCCCTCGTCAGGAAACGCCTGCTGTAGCAGCCACAGCGCGGCTTCGCCGTCGCTGAGCGGCCGCTCGCATGCAGGTCCTGACAAAGTCACTCCCGCCGGCCTCGCTGAGGACGCCGCAGTAAGCTGCCTGGATACGAATACAGAGTATTGTAGAGTGTTTGGGAAGAATTGTCATGAGCTGTGCTCGCCGAATGCGATGCACCGCGCGGCCAGCTGCTCAAGCGACGCGGCCGAGAACACGTCCTCGAGACTGACGTCGAGCTGATACTCTCCCCGCAGCATCGCCACGAGATCGACCGCATCCAGCGACGACCCGCCGAGCTCGAAGAAGTTCCCCGACGGCGGCAGGTTCTTGCCGAGCAGCTCTGCGAGAAGATGGAGAATGGCGCCTAGCGCGCGCTCGTCATCGCTCACGGTAGCTCCACTTCCGGTGGTGATGGCCACCCCGAACTGCTCTGGCATGGCTGAGGATTATGGCTGAGTTGGATTATGGCTGAGTTCAGCACATTTCCCGGACAGCCCTCCGACCGCATGCTCGCGGGAGAGCTCCTGGCCGGCGCCGGGCTCGGCGGCGTCGAGTCGCTGCGGCCGGTCAGCCAGCGGTCCATTACCAACGTCATACTCGAGGTAGCGACAGACCGGGGTCAGCGGTATGTCTACAAGCGCTTCGCCTGGCCCTACGACGTCCCCGACGAGCTGAACCGGCGGGTGAAGGAGCAATACCTGCACGGCATCCTGCGCCAGCGCGGCGTGCCGGTCGCCCGGATCGTGGCCTCGGAAAATCTTCATGGCTACGACGTTCACCTGATGGAGTACGTACCCGGAGAGGTGCTCGGAGAGCTGGCCCGCGATCCCTCTGTGCGGCCGGCCCTGCGCGGAGCGTGGCATGAAGCCGGTGCCGCGATGGCCCGGATTCACGGCATCGAGATCGGTAACCGGGCTGGCATGATCTCCGGGGAGCGGGTGCAGCCATTCCCTGAGGGATCGTGGGGCGCGTGGTTCGGCTGGGACCTGCGCAAGCACACCATGGAAGTCGCTGGCCAGCTGCCCGCCGAGACGGTACGGCAGCTGCTCGAGCTGGCCGAGCGGGCCCCGGCCGCCGTTGCAATTGCCCGGCCAGTGCTGCTGCACAACGACCCGCACGCCTGGAACATCCTGGTCGTCAAGACCGACCTGGGCTACCGCCTCGCGGCCTGGCTTGACTGGGAGTTCGCCTGGGCCGGCGACCGCTGGTGGGACCTGGCCCGCATGGCGATCTTCCGGTTCGCCGATATCGGCAGTATCCCGCGCGAATTCGAGGCGGGCTACGGTGCCCGCTGCTCGGGCCGCCTGCGTTTCGACCTTTACAGTGCCTGCGTAGCTTTGTGGATGTTCGGCCAGTACCTCCAGGGCGACGATCAGCTGCCGGATACCTATGCGCTGGCCCGCGACTACGTCAGCCGCCTTCCCGAGCTGGCTCCCGTCCTGCTCGACCGGCTGCGGGCCTGCGATGGGCCGTTGCCCGAGATCTAACGGGGCTTCGCCCCAGCCCGGCAAGCCGTGTGCCGATGGTGACGTTAGCGAAAGGGGCTCCGGCCGGAGCGTGACGGTGACAGCGTGTGTCCCGTTATAGACCGCCTGTGGCGGTAGGTGGCCTGCTGGCCTGTGCCCGACCGGAGCCCTTTCATGACGCTACCCCGCAGCGTGGCCGATGGTTGTCCGGTCACGTGAGCTTCGAGCTCGAATCGATCGACCGCCTGTACTGCAACCTGTATGTCCCGCAGCTGCAGCGGGCGGAGGGCGTCGTGGGGTTCATCCGGGGTCACCTGGGCAAGCCGATCGCCTCGACCGCGGTGATCGCGCCGATGAGCCGGAACTTCGTGACCCGGCTGCGGGTGTTCGCCGAGGCTGGCGGGATCCCGCGGATCGACTTCGCCCGGGGTCAGCGCAAGGACGACGTGATGCACGAGCACCTGGCTGCGTTCGAGGCGGCCGGGCGGACCGAGGGGGTGCTGTTCATCGGCCGGGCGCAGGAGAAGAACCGCGTGTTCCGGACCGAGAAGCGCCGGGCCGCGGACGGCCGTCCCTATCCGTAGATCGTGCGGGCCAGTTCGGTGGTGAACCAGTTCTACGTGCACTGCGTGGATGAGGACTTCGGGGCGTTCTTCATCAAGTTCTCCTCTTACTTCCCCTACGGAGCCAGGCTGCTGATCAACGGGCACCACTACGCCCAGCGCCGGGCCGCCCGTGCCGGCATCGGCTTCACGGCGCTCGACAACGGGTTCGCCGCGGTGGATGACCCGGCGGCGGTGCAGGCGATCTGCGACTCCCTGACCGAGGACAAGATCGAGGCGCTGGCCCGCAAGTGACCGGGAAACCTCAGTACGCCTGACCTGGTTCCGGGTTCGCTTCGGGCTGCTCCAGCTGAAGGCCTATACCAAAGGCGAGCACGTCCTGCGCTTGGAGGCCACCGTGCACAACACCAGGGAGCTGCGCTGCCGCCGCAGCCTGGAGAACTTCCCTGAGATCATCACCCGGCTGGCCGGAATGGCTGACCGGTTCGCCACCACCCTGGATTGCGCCGACATCAGCTTCATCGCCGACGGCACCCTGGATGAGCTGCCGCTGCCCTCCCGGATCGGCGCCACCCGCGTCGGCGGCATCGACCTGAGCAAGCCCCGGATCCGTGCTGCCCTGGCGGCCGCACTGGCCCTGGCGGCCGCACCGCACGGCTTCACCGCCGCCGAGTTCACCGCCAGGGTCTGCAGGATGACCGGGCAGGCCGGCTACACGACCCGCCAGGCGGCTTACGACCTGCGCAAGCTCCGCGGCAAGAACCTCGTCATCAAGCCAGGCCAGTCCCGGCGCTACCAGATTCCGCCACCCGCCGCCCGCACCATCGCCGCCCTGCTCACCCCTCCGCGACCAGGTCATCGCGCCGATCCTGGCCGGCGTCCGCAGCCCCCGGATGGGACGCAAGCCCGCCATCTGGACTCCTGTCGACCGCGACTACGAAAACCTCCGCATCGGCATGCAGACCCTCTTCCACCACCTCGGCATCACCGCAGGAGCCCAGACCGCATAGACAACATTTTGTGAATGAGAGACCCGCAAGCGTCTAACGGGGTGTTACCGGCCGGCGACTTGCGGCATGACCTGGTCGGCCACGTAAGCGAGCTGCTCGATGTCGAATTGCCGGGGCGTGGCCAGGTACAACCGGGAGATTCCGGCCTCGGCGAATTCGCCGATCCGGTGGGTCACCTGAGCCGGCGTGCCGACCAGGCCGCGCTGGATCATCCCGGCGGTATGGAAGCCGGGCACCTGAGTCAGCTCGCGCACCCGGGCATCCCCTGGCCCGCAGGCGAGCACGACCAGCGCCGACATGGCGAGCGAGAATGGATCCCGGCCGGTCTGCACGCAGGCCGCGACTAGGCCTTCCCGGTACCGCCGGATCTGGGCGAGATCCGGGAAGGCGCAGTTGAACTCGGCGGCGTACCTGGCCGCCAGCGACGGGGTTCGGGATGGCCCGCGGCCGCCGATGATGATCGGCGGGTGCGGGCGCGGGCGCCGTGTCGGCTGAGCCAGGCCAGGGCAGCCGATCAGCTCGTAATGACGTCCCCGGTAGGAGAACGTCTCACCGTCCGGCGTCCGCCACAGGCCCGTGATGATGGCGAGCTGTTCTTCGAACTGGTCGAAGCGTTCCGGCGGGGCCGGGAACGGAATGCCGTAGGCGAGATGCTCCGCCGGGTAGCCGCCGGCACCGAACCCGAAATCGACCCGGCCGCCGCTCATCCGGTCGACCTGGGCGACGGCGATCGCCAGCGGCCCTGGCAGTCGGAAGGTAACGGCGGTCACCAGCGTGCCGAGCCTGATCCGCGCCGTCTCGCGGGCCAGGGCGGCCAGGCTGAGCCAGGCGTCAGTCGGCCCTGGCGTAACGGCTACCGGACCCATCGGCAGATAGTGATCTGAGCGGAAGAACCCGTCGAAGCCAAGCTGCTGCGCGGCCACCGCCGTCGCCAGCAGGTCCTCGTAGCTCGCGCCCTGCTGCGGATCGGTGAAGATGTGCAGTTCCATCGGGCGGCTCAGGCGGCGCTGGCGTAGAGGCGATCGATGAGTTCAGCGCAGTGCGCGGCCTGCTCACGCCATTGTGGCGGGCCTGGCGGCGAGCACCTGACCGCGCCGACGAAGTCATCCCACTCACGTTCGAGCGACGTCATCGCGCTCTCGTCCGGATACGACCGGCGCAGTTCGTCCGGCGGCCCCCCGCGCGGAGGGCGGCGGAACGTGATCACCTGCTGCGGACCGTAGCTGCCGCCCAGGCCGTCAACGACGACCGCGCCACTGGTGCCGAACACTTCCAGGCTGAACTGGTTCTTCCAGCTGGTCCAGCTGACGTGAATCTGCCCCACCACATCGCCATGGCGCAGCGTGACGAACGCGTTGTCCTCCACCGCCTGCTGGCCCCACGCGCCGCGCTGCAGCTCGCAGGAGGCCCTGGTGACCGGGCCAGCGAGCCACAGGGCGAGGTCGAGCGCGTGACAGCCCTGGTCGGTCAGCTCGCCGCCGCCGGACTGCACCGGATCAAATCGCCAGTCAGCGGAATACCCGGGACGCCCGCCGTGGCCGTGGCGCAGCCGGTAGTTGATGAGCTCACCGATCTCACCGCTGGCCAGTGTCCGCTCGGCAGCACGCAGGCCGCGGAAATAGCGGTAGTTGAAGCCGACCTTCAACATTCCGCCACCCAGGTCGAGAGCGGCCAGGATCGTCCGCAGCCCGCTCAGGTCACGAGCCGGCGGCTTTTCCGCGAGTACCGCCTTGCCAGCCTGGAGCGCGCGCGCGGTAATCAGGTCCTTGACCGCGTTCGGGGTGCTGACCACCACGACGTCGATGTCCCGCGCTTGCACGCACGATTTCCAGGACTGGCAGGGCACCGCGCCGAGCCGCGCCGCCGTCGCCAGGGTCAGCTCGCTGGACAAGTCGTAAACGCGGGTGACTTCGCAGTCCTGGTGCGCCTGCGCGATCGCCGTCCGCCGGGTGCCCATCAGGCCAAGGCCCACCACCGCGACCTTGATCATCGATGGCTACCAGCGTGGCAGGCCTGCTCGAAGGCAGCGGCCGTCCGCGCAGCGAACGCCGCCCAGCTGAACCGGTCTTCCACCCAGGTCCGCGCTCGCCGCGCGGACTCGCCGTCCGGCGGGCTGGCGAGGCTGGCGACAATCGCATCGGAGAGCTCAGCCGGATCGGCGACCGGCACCAGCGAGCCGAGCCGGCCGTCATCGAGCAGCTCGACGATCCCCCCGGTGCGGCAGCCAACGACGGCGCAGCCCGCCGCGAGCGCCTCGGGGATCACCGCCGGATACGGGTCGTAGCGACTCGGGACCACGCACACCGCCGCCGCCGCGTAGGCGTTCCACAGGGCCTGCTCCTCGAGCCAGCCCGCCAGGTGAACCGAGTCGCTCAGCCCGGCCTGGGCGATCCGCGCCCTGACGCTCGCGTTCAGCGGCCCGTCGCCGACCACGTGCAGCGTCACCTCCGGTCGGCGGGCGCGCACCAGTTGCAGCGCGTCGAGCAGGTCGAACACGCCCTTCTCCGACGCGAGCCTGCCCACGTACAGCACCCGCGCCGGATCCCTGGCCGGTCCGGGCACGGGGCCTGGCGGCAGGTCTATGCCGATGCCCACGTTGACGATGCGAGCCGGATCGACCGCAAGGCGCTCCGCTACCTCAGCCAGGTGCGCCTGGCCCGGCACGGCGATGAGATCGGCGGCCGCCACCAGGTCGCGCTCGATGCCGGCCAGGTAGGAGAACCAGCCGTCCGGCTGGTGGCCGTACCGGCCGCCGACCGTGCCAGCGAGGCTCGCCACCAGGACCGTGCCAGGATGGACTCGCCGGACCAGCAAGGCTGCCAGGGCGACCCGGAGGTCGTGCACGTTCACCACGAGCTGCCCTGGCATGGCGCACATGGCCTCGGTCAGGTCCATGTTGTAAGTGAGGAGCCGGGCCAGCGGAGCGTCCGGCGGCGGCACCGGCAGCGGCGCGGCCCCGCGGCTGGCGATCGCCGGTGGCTCGCCGATGATGTCCGTGGTGTTGCAATTCACCTCAAGGCCGAGTCGGGGAAGCTCACGACAGAGGCCGGCGACAATTTTCACTATCCCGTTACGACCGGTCTGCTGGCGAGATCGCTGGACGCCCCCGAGAATGACGACGCGCATTAACAGCCGCCCGGTGATTCAGTTCGCTCAGCGCGGGCGCTAGCCACCGGGGAGCAGCTCAGCGAGAGCCGCGCGGACGAGCGTGACGGTCGCGGCCCGCAGGTCAGGTCGTTCCAGGGCGAGCCCGATGGTCGCCTCAAGCAGCCCGACCTTACTGCCGATGTCGTAGCGGACATTATCGAACACGACGCCATAGACCGTTTCCTTGCCTGCCAGGATATTGAGGGCGTCAGTGAGCTGGTACTCGTTGTTACGGCCGCGCGGCAAGCTCTCGAGTACGCCGAAGATCGCGGGGGTGAGCACGTAACGGCCGATAATGCCGACATCCGATGGTGCCTCCGCTGGATCGGGCTTCTCCACGAAGCTCTCCACCACCAGCATGTCATCAGCCAGCGTCTGGCCGACGACCGCGCAGCCGTACATCTGGCATTGCTCCGGGCTGATCCCGGTGAGCGCGACCACCGGGGAACCTGTGGCCTGATGGACAGCCAGCAGCCGACGCAGCACAGCCACCCGCGAGGTCATGATGTTGTCACCGAGCAGCAGCGCGAATGGCCGGTCGCGCGCGTAGCCGCGCGCCTCGAGCACGGAGCGTCCAAGCCCGGACGGCGGCACCGGCGCCGACGTGGTCACGCAGAACTCGCCACCGGCCGCTAACGGCGGGCGGCCCGCGCGCTTGAGATAGCGATGCACGTCATCGGACTGATCACCGATGACGACTAGCGCGTCAGGTATGTCAGCTCCGGCGATCTCCGCTAACACGTAGTCAAGCGCGGGGCGGTCGATGACGTTGAGCAGTTCCTTCTGAATGGTCCGGGTCGCTGGCCACATTCGCTGGCCGCGACCAGCCGCGGTCACGACCGCGCACTCGACTGTCACCGGGACCTCGCTCCGCCGACCCGAACGCAGTGATATTCAGACGCGGAGAGATTCTACCCTTGAGTAATGCTCTCTGGTAGCTTGCATGGATTCGGGTTATTCTGTACCAACGGTGCTGCGTAGGTAGGAGGCGGCGGCGCCCATGTCTGCCCTTGCTCGTAAGCGTACAGACAGTGAAGCGCACCCAGGTCACGTCGCTGGCCTGGCATCGTCCCCGCACCGGCCTCTGGTAGTCGGCTGCCGCCTTGGCCAGCGGGACGCCCTGGCCCGGGCGCCCCGCCCGAGCCCGGCCTTGTTCGTGGACCGGGACGGGGTGCTGGTGGAGAACCGGGACTCCTACATCCGCGAGCCCGCCGACGTCCGCCGGATCCGCGGAACCGGCCCCGCGCTCCGTGCCATCCAGGAACGGGGGATACCGATCGTCATTGTGTCTAATCAGTCGGCGGCCGGGCGCCGGCTCATCAGCCTGGCGGAAACGGTGGAGATACACCGGCACGTGCTGAGGTTATTGGCGGCCGACGGCATCTACCCGGCCTGCAGCCTGATCTGCCCGCATCACCCCGACGACGGCTGCCGGTGCCGTAAGCCAGCACCGGGCATGCCGTTAGCGGCGGCCGCCGCCCACGGGCTCGACCTGCCCAGATCGTGCCTGGTCGGGGACGCGAGAAGCGATGTCGCCGTCGCCCGCCGGGCGGGCGTTGGCCGGGCTTTCCTGGTCACCACCGGCCGTGGCGCCCGCGAAGCTGAGCTGATGAGCGCGACCGAACGCCGGTCGGTCACCCTCAGTGAGGACCTGGCGGCCGCAGTGGGCACCTGGATCGCCGGAAGCCACCGGGCGCAGCGCGCCCGCGAGTCCGGGAGCAGCCAGTGACCGGCGAGGTGCGGACCGGGACTCCGCTGACCGAATTCTGGCTCGATGAGCTGCTCGCCGGGATCACCCGCTACCCGGATGTCGGTCATCTCGCCGCGGCCGGGGACTATCTGATCACCGGCGGCGATGGCTGCCTCGGCTCCCAGGTCGCTGGACTGCTCGCGGTGCTGCGCGAGCGGCGGGTCGGCATCGGAGAGATCTTCGTGCTCGACCTGTTCCCCAGAGGCGTGTCACCGCTCACCGACTACCTGCGGAAGAGTTGCGACGTCGCGTTAATCGAGGCGGACATTGTCCAGCCGCTTAGCCACCTGCCGAAGGTCGACAACATAATCCACCTGGCGAGCATTCCGTCGCCGACCTGGTTCCGCCGCAATCCCATCTCGACTGTCCTGGTCAACACGATCGGCGCCGTGAACATTTTCGACTATGCCGAGAAATCGAATGCCAGCAGGGTGATGCACATCAGCTCCAGCGGCGTCTACGGAAATCTTCCCGCGACCACGCCCTGGCGGGAAGACATGACCGGCTCCGCCGACTTGCACGACCAGCGCGCCTGCTACGACGAGTCGAAACGGCTGGCGGAAACAATCTGCGCGGAAGCGCACCGGGTGCGCGGCATTCCGGTGACGGTGATCCGCCCGTTCAACGCCTACGGGCCAGGGCAGCGTCGCGACGACGGCCGCATCGTGCCGCACCTGATCGAGGAGGCCATCAGCGGCGGGCCGTTGCACCTGGAGACGGATGGATCGCCGCGCCGGTGCTTTTGCTACTCAGTGGACGTGGCGGCGGCGATGCTGCTCGCCACTGGCTCGGACCTGCCCTGGGAGGTCTTCAACGTGGGCTCGACCGAGGACGTGTCGATGGCTGAGCTTGCCCGGCTGGTGAGCGACTGCCGCGGCATTGGCGCCGGGTGCATCCAGTTCCAGTCTATGCCGGAGCGGGGAGGCGGCAGCGGGCCTCAGGCGCGTTATCCGTCGATCGCCGCGATCGGCGAGAAATACGGCTGGAAGCCGTCTATCTCGCTCGCTGAGGGAATTCACAAGACAATACGGTATCACGAGCTGCTGCGCGCAGGCTAACCAATCGGCGCGAGCCAGTCGGTGTATCGCGGCGACAGGAAGAGAAGAAGAAAAGTGACTAGCTATGCTGCCTCGTTTCTCCAGACACTCGCCCTGACCGCGGCTCGCATCGACGCAGAGGCGGTGGAGTCGATGGCCAGGTCGCTGCGCGAGCTGCGGCAGGCCGGCGGGCGGATATTCGTCGTCGGCGTGGGCGGCGGGGCCGCCAACGCCGCGCACCTGGTCGGAGATCTGCGCAAGATCGCGGGCATTGAGGCGTACTCGCCCTGGGACGGCGTCGCCGAGATGACCGCGTGGGCGAACGATGAGTCCTGGGACAACTCGATCAAGCGCTGGCTGCAGAGCTCGCGGCTCTCGCCACGGGACGCCATCGTCGTGTTCTCGGTCAGCGGCGGAGACCTGGTCGAGGGGACCAGCCCGGCCATCAGGGTCGCCGTGACGTATGCGGCCCAGGTCGGTGCCAGGATCCTCGGCGTCGTCGGTACCGACAAGGGCGCGGCGGCTTCGCTCGGGCCTGAGGTGATCGTCATTCCCAGCGAGGATGACACCAGGGTCGCGATGACGGAGAGCTTCCAGTGCGTGCTGACGCATCTGCTGGTCTTCCACCCGCTGCTGCAGCTTCCCCAGCCTGAGCGGGCTGAGCTATGGCCCTGAGCATGACCGCGGGCGGCGCGGGCCAGGTAGCCGCCGGCGCTGGCGGCGCCTACGCGGTGATCGTCTCCTACCAGTGCCGCGAGCACCTGGCGTACTCCGTCCAGTCCCTGCTGGACACCGAGCAGCCCGACGGGCTGCGCGTTGTGGTCGTCGACAACGGGTCAACCGACGGCACGGCCGAATACGTCGCGACGGCATTTCCCTCGGTGACGGTGCTGAGGCTGCGCCGGAACCGTGGCTTCACCGGAGGCGCGAACGCGGGCCTGCGGTACGCGCTGCGCCAGGACGCGACGCTAATCGGGCTGTTCAACGCCGACATCCGCATCCATCCGGCCTGGCTGCGCGCTGCCTCGGCGGTGCTGGCCGCTGATCCCCGTATCGGCTGCGTCGGATTCGAACAGATCGGCGGGCTGCGCTCGGGGGCAGCGCCGCCCGACCGGTGGCCGATCATTGACCGGGTGGCGGCCCGACCAAGGACCAGCGTCTCCGGCGCGTGCCTGTGCATCGCGCCACGGGCGCTGCGGCACGTCGGCCTTTTCGATCGCGGATTCAGGACCTTCAGCGAGGAGACCGACCTGTACCTGCGACTGCAGCGGGCGGGGTTCAGCCTGCTCGAGGTCAGCGTCCCCTCCTGGCACCTGAACGGCGGGTACTGGTCGCGCCGCCCGCTCCTTGGCACCTACCGGCTGATGCGCAGCCTGCTGCGATACGGCATCAAGCACTGGCCGGCCAGCCAGTTCTGGCCGCGATTCGCGCGCCTGGCCAGGCTTTGCTGCTCGGCGGACCGGAAGCTGGACCTGTCCTACCGGTTTCACCTCATGCTCAGGGACCAGCCAGCGGCGGTCAGGCTGCTGATCTTCGCCGCCGCGGCGGCGGCGAACGTCGCTGGCCTGCCGCGCACCCTGCTGGCGAGACGGCGCTGCTCGGCCGTGCCGCGCTGGGAGCCTGAGCACCTGGCGGTGTCCCGTTGAATCCGCCAGGACCCGTCGCTGCTGGCTCGCTGGCCGATAGCTGCCGGTCCTGCGGCGCTGGCCTGAGCTTGCTCACCGACTTCGGCGATCAGCCGCTCGCCAACGGGCTGATGCCTGCGGGCACCGATCCCGCAGCCGACGTCAGGTACAGCTTGCGGCTGATGTTCTGCGCGGGCTGCAGCCTGGTGCAGCTCGGGCAGACCGTCGACCCGGTGCTGCTGTTCGGCGACTACGTGTACCTGACCAGGTACTCCACGGCGCTCGCGGACAGCTTCGGCGCGCTTGCTCGGCGGGTGCACCGGGAAGCCTCGCTCGGTGGCGGCGACCTGGTCTACGACATCGGCTGCAATGACGGGACGCTGCTACGGCACTACCAGCAGCTCGGAGTCCGCGTCGTCGGCGTCGATCCGTCACCGGCCGCGGCCGCCGCCGAGGCGGACGGCGTCCCGCTGGTCCGCGAGTACTTCGGTCCTGACGTCGCGAAAGACCTGGTCTCGGCGCACGGCCGGGGCGCCGTCGCGCACATCCACAACTGCCTGGCGCACTGCACCGATCTACCCGGCGTCGTGCTCGGCCTGCGCGAGCTGGTCGGTGCGGCCGGAATGGTGATCGTAGAGACGCCATCCGTCCTTGACCTGGTGGACAACGTGCGCGTGGATACCGTCTATCACGAGCACGTCAGCTACTTCTCCATGACGTCGCTGGCTAACGCGCTGCGCTCGGCCGGGCTTTACCCGTGGCACGTGGAGCACACCGACAGTCACGGAGACTCGCTGCTCGTGTACGCGCGGGCGGCGAAGCCAGCGGCCGCTAACGCAGTGCGCGCGGAGCTTGACCGGGAGGCGGCCGACGGAATCAGCGGCCTGGCCCGGTATCTCGGATTCGCGCGGGACGTCGAGGTCAGCGGCCGCGGGCTGCGGGCGTTCCTGCGGGAAGCGACCGGTCGCGGTGAGTCGACCGTGGCCTACGGCGCCGCCGCCAAGGCCACCATGCTGCTCAACGTGTTCGGAGTCGATGTTCCCGACGTTCAGTTCGCGGTGGACCACAGCCCGCACAAGATCGGATTGCGGATACCCGGCACGCACCTGACGATCCGGCCCCCTGGCGAGCTCATGACGGCCCGGCCGGATGTGGTGCTGGTGACCGCCTGGAACCACGCCGAGGAGATCGTGCGGACGAATGCCTGGCTGGCTCGCGGCGGCAGCCGTTTCGTGACACCGCTGCCCGAGGTAAGGAGCCTGCCGTGCCCGCAGTGATCGAGAACGCCGGCCTGGCCAGGCGGTTCGACGGCCGCACGGTCGCCGTCACCGGTGCGAGCGGCCTGATCGGGGGAGCCCTGACCAGGACTTTCGCCCAGGCGCAGGTGCCGGTCCGCGCCCTTGACGTGCGCGAGCCGCCGGCCTGGGACGGCCCGCTGACGCTCAGGCTGGTGGACGTGCGCCAGGCCGATCTGCTAGCCGAGGCGGTCGCGGGGGCCGACTACGTGTTCCACGAGGCGGGCTGGAAGGTCCCGGCCAGCGACCGCGATCCGGCCGCCGCGATCGACGTCCTGATCCAGGGCACCTTGAACGTCGCGGCCGCATGCGTCGCGACCGGCGCGAAGCTGGTGTTCGCGTCGACCGGAGCGATTTACGGAGACGCGCGGTCCCCGCTGATCGCCGAAGACCATCCGATCCGGTGCGATTCCTTCTACTCGGCGAGCAAGGTCGGCGCCGAGTACCTGCTGGACGCGGCCGCCCGGTGCTGGGGCCTTGAGCACTTGTCCCTGAGGTACTTCAGCGTCTACGGGCCGGGCATGACCATGGACGGGCCCGACGCCGAAGTCCTCGGCCGGTGGACCAGCCAGATCCTCTCCGGCGGCCAGCCAGTCATTCACGGTGACGGTCGGCAGCTACGGGATTTCACGCACGTCGATGACGTCGTCCAGGCGAATCTGCGCGCCGCGCTCTCCGGGCCGGCGGGCAGCGCCTACAACGTGGGCACCGGCACCGGCATCTCCCTGGCCGCAGCCGCTGATCTGCTGCTGCGAGTCGCCGGGGCGAGCGCCGGCGTGGACGTACTGCCAGGCCGTCCCGGCGGGAACGCGCGCAGCGTACCCGACATCGGCAAGGCCAGAAGAGAACTCGGCTACCGGCCGCTCGTCGACCGGGCGGCCGGTTTCACCGGGCTCGTCGACTGGGCTCGCAATCGCCTCTCGGCCCTGGCACAGCCGGTTCAGGACGCCTAGCAAAGGAAGGTACCAGCGTGCGTGTCTTCATTACGGGCATCGCCGGCTTCGTCGGCAGCAATCTGGCCCGGCGGCTGCTGGCCGAGGGCTTCTCGGTCGGCGGCATCGACGACCTGAGCGCCGGCCTGCCCAGCCAGGTACCCGCTCAGGCCGATTTCGCTGCGGGTGACATCACGACCGCCGACCTGGCCTCGGCCATGCGCGGCGCGGACGTGGTCTTCCACCTCGCCGCTTTCAGCTCCATCCCCGGCTGCCAGCGCGACCTGGTACGGGCAGCAGCGGTGCACGCAGTGGGTACCGCACGGGTGCTGCAGGCCGCGCACGAGGCGGGAGTGAGCAAGGTCATCGCAGCCGAAACCGCCGCTATTTACGAGGGCACGACGCTATACCCGACCCCGGAGACCGAGGACCAGCCGAGAACGTTCTACGGCGTCACCAAGCGATGCGTCGGGCAGTTCGTGAACGCCTTCGCGCAGGACAGGAAGGTCCGCGCGACGACGCTGCGGTACTTCAATGTCTACGGTCCGTACCAGGACTACCGCCGCGAGGTCGCGCCCCTGATTCCCGCCTTCATCCTGGCCTTGCTCAGGGGCGAGCCGCCGGTCATCTACGGCGACGGCAGCAAGAGCCGCGATCTGATCCACATTGACGACGTCAACGGCTTCCATCTGCTGGCCATCCATGATCAAAGGACCGACGGACAGGTCTTCAACCTGGGCACCGGTCATGCGACGTCAGTCAGCGAGGTACTGACGCTGGTGCGGGCCCGGCTCGGCGCCGGGCAGCCGCCGGTTTACCGGCCCGACCTGCCGGCGGAAGCCCCGCGCACCCAGGCCGACATTTCCCGTGCGCGAACTCTCGGCTGGGAGCCGCGGATCGGCCTGCGGGAAGGCATCGAGTCATGTATCGAATTCCTGCGGCCGATCGCGGCCCAGGCCGCGATCGCGGGCCGGCCCTCGCCATGATCTCGGCGACCGCTCCGCTGCGGATTGGGCTCGGTGGCGGAGGCACCGACTTGCCGTCCCACTACCAGGGCCGGGGCGGCTATTTCGTCGCCATGTCGATCGACCTGTCGGTCCAGGTGACCGTGTCAGCGGGCGAGAGCCGCTTCGGTGCCGCCCTTTATTTCGAGGCGAAAGCTGACGAGGCCGCCTCGGCGGAGCAGCTGGCCTGCCCGCTGACCCGGGCCGCGCTGCTGCGATTCGCACCCGGCGTGACCGGCGTCGCGATCCGCTCGTCGTCCGACGTTCCTGCGGGCAGCGGGCTCGGCTCCTCAGGCGCATACCTGGTGGCGCTGATCGCCGCGCTCGAGGCGATGGGAGACCGGCCAGGTTCGGCTGATCCGGCCTTTCTTGCCGAGGCCGCCTTCCAGGTCGAGGCGCGGGACGCCGGACGTTACGTCGGCAAGCAGGATCAGCTGACGGCCGCCTGGGGAGGTCTGCGTGAGTACCGGATCGACGGCGCGGGCCAAGTGCGGACCCGGCGGCTGCGCATCCCGGCCGCCGCCGTGGCGGACCGGATCGTCCTCATCCGGTTCGGTCCCGCCAGGGATGCCGGGGCAATGCTCGCTCAGCGCGACGGATCACCGGACCGGAACCGCACGAGGGGGATTCTCGACTCGCTCGGCGAGATCGGACTGCGCAGCGCGCGCGCCCTGGAAAGCGGCCAGCTGGACACCTGGTCGGCCTTGCAGCACCGGCATTGGGAGCTAAAGCTCAGCCTGTCGCCGAATCAGGTGAACCTGGCGTTCGACCGCCTGTACCGCTACTGCCGGGCCCGGTTTGGCGTCGCCGGCGGCAAGCTGCTCGGCGCTGGCGGTGGCGGGTTCGGCATCTTGTGCCTTGGCGCACCGGACGCCAGGCAGCCGCTCACCGCGAAGCTGCGGGAACGAGGCGTCAGCGTCCGCGCGTTCGCCCCAGCCGACGCTGGAGTCGCCGTCGCCCGTGCCTAGCGGACGCGGCCCGCACGCTGGCCAGCCTTGGAGGTGATCCGGAGATGTCCGAGCAAGGGCTCATCGTCGTGACCGGGGCATCTGCGGGCATCGGCGAGGCGACAGCGCTCAGGCTCGGCCAGGCCGGGCACCGGGTCGTCTGCGCGGGCCGCAGGCAGACCGAGCTCAGTGCGGTGGCCGAGGCGATCAGGGCAAGCGGCGGGACGGCACACGCGGTGACCGCTGACGTCACGTCCGGGCCCGACGTGCAGCGGCTGTTCAGCTTCGCGCAGAGCGCCGGACCGGTGCGGGGGGTCGTGCACTGCGCCGGGGTGCTCGGCGCGATCGGCCCGCTCGTGGAGGCTGATCCGTCTGAGTGGGCCGAGGTCATCAGGTCGAATCTAGTCGGCGCGTTCCTCGTGCTGCGATCCGCCGCGCGCGCGATGCTGGCCGCGCGGAGCCCTGGTTCCATCGTGCTGCTCAGCGGCGGCGGCGCGGGGTACGGATTTCCCAGCTACTCCGCCTACGCCGCGAGCAAGGCCGCCGTCGTACGGCTGGCCGAAACCGCCGCGCTGGAACTCGCCCCGGCCGGGATCGTCGTCAACGCGCTAGCGCCCGGATTCGTCCCCACCGGAATCCACGCCGCGACGCTGGCCGCCGGGCCGCAGCGGGCGGGGGAGTCCTATCACGCGATGACGCGAGATGAACTGCGGGACGACTCAGGGCGCAGGCTGGCCGCCGCGGTAGACGCGATCGTGCTGCTCCTGTCCGACCGGGGTCGGCGGCTGAGCGGCCGGCTCGTCTCCGCCGTCCACGACGACATCGGCCAGCTCATCGGATCAGCGTCGGCCCTCGGGCAGGACGGTTACCGGCTTCGCCGCACCACCACTGTCCCAGCGAAGGAGACACCATGACGCAAGCAAGTGGTTATGACAATGACGCCCAGCCGCCGCAGGGCGGTCCGGACGCGCGGACGGCCGATGCGGAAGGGCCCGCGCCGGAGGAAAGCTTCGTGGTCGAGCTGCTGACCGACTTCAAAGAGGGCGAAGGATACCTGGATCTGCTGGATATCTGGACTTATTAGCTTCTCCCCGAGGGCAGGAGACAGTGCGAATATTCTTCGATGGCGCGGATGCCGACGCTCTCAAGCCGTGGGTCGAGATCGGCGTCGTCAAGGGCGTCACAACCAACCTGACTATGCTCCGCGCTCGTGACCTGGTGAGCGGCCGGTCCGGGATGATCGCGCTGGCGAAGATGCTCGCGCCGCTTCCGCTGTCGGTCATGACCCTGGCGCGGACGGCGACGGCGATCAGGTCGGAGGCCAGGCGGCTGCGCGAGGAACTCGGCGAGAACGTCGTGATCAAGGTCCCCGTCGTCGATCCCGAGGGCGCCCCGATGCTTGACGTCGTGCACGCCCTGGCGCAGGACGGCATCCCGGTCAACGCCACCGCCTGCCTGTCGATGTCACAGGCGCTGCTGGCCTCTGAGGCCGGCGCGACCTATGTCTCCCTGCTGGCCGGCCGTGTCGCCGACGAAGGCGGCGACGCGGTGGCGCTGATCGAGCGGACCCGCGCCGTCCTGGCCGGGCAGCCCGGCGGCGCCCAGCTGCTGGTGGCGAGTGTCCGGACGATCGGTGACGCGCACAGCTACATGCTCGCCCGGCCGGACATCGTCACCCTGGCTCCGCCCGTCCTTCGCGGGCTGATGGCGCACCGATACTCTCAGCTGACCGCGGCGGAACTGTGGGGTCCGGCGTGAGCGTGGCCAGGCGGGCCCTGGTACCGGCTCAGGCTATGGCCGCCAATCGGAATGGCCTGGCCGTGTGGCAGCTATCGCCTGATCGCGGTCCCCTTGATGCCCTGCTGCTGGCCAGCGCGGCGGGTGACTGCCTGCCGGTCCTGGCGTCATGCGACGTGCTGCTCCAGCTCGCCGGCCGGACTCGCAGCATCAGGGCACTCAGTGACGGCGTCCGCTGGCGGATGACCGGCGCGGACGAAGTCCCCGGCGGTACCCGGGCCAGGTACGCCTGTTCGGTCGGCACCGAGACAACCGAGCTGACGGTGACCTGGTCACCGCGAGCCGGACGGTGCGGCCTGACCGTCGAGTCGCCGCGCCTGGTCGCGGTAACCCTGCCTGGTGAGCCGATCGCCTACAGCCAGCGGGTGTACCTGCCCTATCTGCACTGGGTGCGGGCGGACGATCCAGCCAGAATCTTCCGGTTCGAGGCAGGCACGAGCTGGTCCGGGCTCTACCTCGGGCTGCTGATCTGGCTGCCGGAATCTGGTGGTTATACCGTAAAAGACAATATTCTCTGGTTCGGCCCGCATCCCGGCGGGAGAGCTGTCCTGCGCCTGACGGTTTCGAGGCGGCTGAGCGACCTTTTCCCGCCGACGCCGCCGGCTCCCTCCCGCTGTTACGCCACGCTGAGGAAGCGCGTGCTGCTCGATTCCTGCCGGGATATCCCTTTTGATGCGGAAGCGGCCCAGTGGCAAGAGCTAGCCGATTATGGGCTCACGGACATCCTGGCGATCCGGCACGCCTGGCAGCGTCTGGGTTATGACCGCGGTTATCCGGTGGTCCTTCCCGCGAATGCCGAAATGGGCGGCGACGAAGGGCTGATCAGGCTCAGCCGCGCGGCTCGCGGCGCGGGCTGGCTGTTCGCGCTGCACGAGATGTACGGGGCGACCAGGGAGCCGGAACTCGCCCAGGAGCTGGCGCGAACGGCTACCGGGAAGACGATACCGTTCATGCTCGACCCGGTTACCGGCGAGCAACTGTACGAGATATCGCCGAGCGGATCGGTCAGTCTCGCCCGGCAGTGGTCGGGTCAGATCCACGAGCGCTACGCCACGACGGCCGCCTTCCTTGATGTGCATCCATCGGTGGCGCCGTGGCGATTCGCCCGGGGGACAGCCGGGCGGAGCCTGCTCGCTGACCACGGGGCGGTCAGCGAGCTCATCGATGTCGTGCGCGACGCTCACGGCGGACCGGTCATCGGCGAAGGCGGCCTGCACTACCTGTGGGCCGGCCGGGCCGACGGCTTCGAGGCGGAGGTGGCGGCGGGTCGCGACGCCCCGGTGCTCCCTGACTTCGCGCTCGCCAGCGTGGCGCCCGCGTCGGTGAGCTACGGACTTGGCTACTACAGCAGGTGGTGCCGCGGCCACCCGGTCAACGCCGCGCTTGAGTACGGGGTCATCGACGCGTACCGGACCCGCACCGTCGCCTTCGGCCACGCCGCCTACATCGCGTCCGAGTACCTGTGTAACGATCTGCGCGAGGCGGTCAAGGAGTATTACATCGTCGGGGCGCTCCAACAGCTCTACCTCGGCGTGCCGGTCGAAGGAGTGAGCTACGAATTCGACGGCCATTTTCTCCCTATCGAAGAGGCGCTGCAGCGCACGCACTATCCGCCCCGGATTCGGGTGACCTACGCGAATGGCCTGGCCATCTACGCGAACGTGGGGACCGCGCGCTGGCACCCGCTGCCCGCACTAGCGCCTGGACTGGCGCTGCCGCAGGACGGCTGGATCGGCACCCGGCGCGGCCGTCTGCTGGCCGGTTCGGCCGACCTGGGCCAGGGCCGGACCGACTTCTTCCTGGGCGAGGACGTCGCGCTGGTGGACGCCCGAGGCGATCGCTCGCCCGAGGGTCGCTCGTCAGCCCCGGCCCCTGCTCAGCCCGCGCGGCTTGGCGTGCTCAGCACGAACTCGTGCGTGCTGCTGCGAGGCCCGGCCGACGATCGCGTCGAAGCCAGGCTCGTCTACCCCGGTGCCGGTTCCTTCGCTGAGATCACCGCGCCGGAACGGGCGCTCTCGCTGACCGGCGTCGACCGCGCCAGGGGGTTCGTCGAGCTGCCGGACGCTGACCCGAGGTCCGCCGGCCTGGCCGGGCTGCTGCTGCCTGACCATGGCTGACTTCGTCTACGCGAACCGCAAGCTCGCCGTGCCGTTCGCCCGCGGCGGCGACGCCTGGGACGTGCATGAATGGCTGCTCGGGCTGTCTGGCTGCCAGCTGACGGCCAGCCGGATCGCACTCGCGCCTGACGGCTCGCCGACCGATGTCGCCGTAACCGCGTGCGAGCGGTTCCGCGCGCTGTCACTCGCCGCGACCGCATCGGTCAGTGCCGGCCGGGTCGACGTGACCGTATCCGACGGCACCGGCCGTAGTTACCAGCTCGTGCTCGTCCAGCGCGCCGAGGTGCCCGCTGCGGTAGCGCGGATGCTGATCAGCCGTCCGCCGAAGTTCGTGATGACCGCGCAGGACGGCTCCGATGATGTCGCGGCGCTCGCGCTGGCGCACGGCGTGCCCTGCTTCGTCGTCATCAACTACGTGGAGCCCAACGAAGGTCGGCTGGCGCTGCTCGCGGACCGAGGATGCCGGCTCGTGGCTGGTTCGAGCTTCCTCCAGTCGCACTATGCGCCGCTGCGACCGGAGCTTGTTGAGCCGGCCATCGATCCCGTGCGTTACTCGGTCCAGGCAGAGGACGGCGACCGCGTGACGATGATCAACCCCATCCCGCCCAAGGGCGGCGCGACCTTCCTGCGCCTGGCCTTCCGGCTGCCCGAGGTGCGCTTCCTGGCCGTTGAGGGCTGGAAGGACATGGCCGAGCTATTTCGCCGGCACGCCCGCGAGAACCTGGAGTGGGCTCCGTGGCACCCGGACGTCAGGCCCGCGCTCCGGCGCACCAGGCTGCTCGTCGCGCCGGCGGTCTGGCCTGAGGCGTTCTGCCGCATTGTGGTCGAGGCGCAGGTCTCAGGCATCCCGGCGGTAGTCTCAGGCCGGGGCGGGCTGCCGGCCACTGTCGGCCTAGGCGGAGTGGTCGTGGCTGACCCGGAGGACGTGGACGCCTGGGTAGCGGCCGTCGCCCGTCTCTGGGACGACTCCGCTGAGCGGAGCAGGCTGGCTGAGCTGGCAAGGATCAACGCGGCGCGGTTTACCCCGCAGGCCAGCGCGCGCAGCCTGCTCGCGCTGATCGAGGCCGACGCTGGCTAGCTCTCTGGTGTACTACATGTGCTGCAGGTGCTTCGTGGCGGTGAAGCTCGCCACCTTGTCGTCATCCCGGTCCGCTCGCTCGTGCCAGTACCACGGCACGTCGTAGCCGAGCACCTTGCGGAATTCAGGACCGAACCGATCCAGTACCTCCGGCGCGAGTATCTCGCGGTACGCCTCGTACTGCCAGCGGTACATGCCTCGATTGAAGTAGGTAGCGACGGCCAGCCGCAGGCCAGGATTGCGCCGGGGGCAGGACCCGTGCCAGGTGTTGCCGTGAAAGATGATCACCGACCCGGCTCGGGCCTCGACCGGGACCAGATCCTCCTGCGCCTCCGCCGGTCCTGGCGAGCGACACAGGCGATGACTGCCGGGCACCATCGTCAGCGTCCCGTCGGCTTCCGAATGATCTGACATCAGCCAGTGGACATTTGTCACCTGCGCGTACCTCGGCAGTGGGTCGGGAGATTCGTCGTCGCAGTGAATTTCCCTGCTGCTGCCGTGTGGGCCTTTGATAAAGGCAGTGACCGCGCTCACGGTGCACCGCAGGCCGAGCAGGTAGCGGACGATCGCCAGGACCACGGGATTCGCCGCTAGCTCGCAGAATTCCGGATACCTGGCCAGCAGCAGCGGGTACCAGAGGCTGACCCGCTCGCCGCCCTCGACGCTCACACCGCGGGCTCGATCGACGGTTACGCCCAGCTCGGCCTCGGCGAGTTCCACCATGAGATGGCGGAGGCGCGCGACCGCCTCAGCGTCGAGCACGTCAGGGACGACCGTGAAGCCGAACGCCTCAAGCTCGGCGATCCTCGGCTCAGAGCCATGCTGCCGGAGCTTACGATAAAGCTCATTGAAACCGCGCGTGGCGTTCCAGTCTCCGATTTCCATTTATATCCTTATCAGCAATCGCGGCGGGCAGCGAGGTCGCCAGCGGGAGCGGCATTCAGGTCACGGTCAGCCAGGTAAGCCGGTCGGCAATGAGCTGCCAGAACGCGCTGAGGTCACAATCAGATCCGGGACCTTGCAGGCGTCCCAGCCAGGCGCCATCCCGTGACATCAGCCGGACGACATGAGCTTCCTGCGGCGCCGGGACGGGGTCAGGCTCAAGTTCGGTGACCCGGCAGTCGCCGAGTACCAGGCCGGCGGCCGGCTCTGGCTGCATAGCCAGATAGGGCCAGCCACGCTGGCAGCCCTCATCGATCAGGCCAGCACAGTCCTGCACCCACGAGAACGGGCCCGCGCTGTGGTCTAGCGCCCGCCACAATTGCGTGCTCACGTAGCTGACTATCGACTGAGGCGACCGGTGCCCCCTGATCTCGGCGGCGTCGATCGCAACGATCGTGCGCGAGGTCAGGCAGCCGACGGTACGTCTGAAGTGCGGGTGATTGCGGTGCGAGAAATTGGTCGTCATCAGCACGTGGCTGTCAGCCACCAGCCGGAGCAGCTCCATAGACATGGCCGCCAGCAGGACGCAGAACGGGGTGGTCCGGAAGCTGGCCGCCGCTGCCGCGACGTCCGCCGACAGCGGCGGTGCAAGGGCGACCTCGATCTCCGACTTGCCGTTCAAGCCCAGCGCTGAACGCCGGTACCGGTCCGCGAAGCCCGGCAGCTCTCCGCGCCACCAGGAACGCAACGACTCGTCACGGGCCAGAGCCGCCCGTTGCGCGGCGGCCCAGTCAGCGAACTGGCGGACGGGCGGAAGCGAAAGCGCGGGCTCAGCGTAAAGCTTCGAGATCTCGCCCAGGATGACCGCGCCGGAGTGCGCGTCAGCCAGCCGGTGATCGAGCGTGATGATAAAGACCGCCTGGTCCGCGCGAAGATCGCGGACCAGCAGGAACCAAGCTGGCTTGTCATCGGGCAGCGCCGCGTGACGGCTGGATGCGAACGAGAGTAGCGAGCTGTCAGCGGGACAGTCGATGACCTCAAGCTGCGGGCGCTCGCCCGGTGCCAGCCAGAGCTGGTCGTCGGCGTAGTGAAATTCCTGCGAGAGCGCATCGTGCCGGCCGACCAGGACGTCCACGACCTGCCCGAGGCGGTGGGTGTCAACGGCGCCGTCGATGCGAAATACGTAAGGTAACTGGTGACCGCCATTGCGGTCAGGATGGTCGAGCGCGGCCCGGTAAGCGTCTTCTTGTGCTAACGGGGCTCGCCACCTCATGAGACGTGCCAGCTCCTGTCGGGCTGCGGGAACGGACCCTACGGCAGGCTAACCGCCACGGCTACCTGCGTCAACAATGTCAGGACCGCTGCCTTCTCGGTTGACATGAGCGGCCTAGGGCGGAAAAGTGCCCGATGGTGCGCCCTGAGAACGACATGGCCGGGTGACGTGACCGCTCGCCGGCGTGACCGGCCAGCGGATCCACTCGATCCAATCTGCCTCGCTATGGCGATCGGCTCGGCAATTTTCTCAGGCCTAGAGCCGATGAAGATCACGCTCTCCCCAGAGTGAGGTCCTCACATTTGGGTCTGATCTGCGCTGATGCGGGCTAATCGGAGGGGCGTCCACGGGTTGAGCGGCCCGCGTCCACGGGGTTTTGCCGGGTTTGCCGGAGTCGGGCTTCGTCGGCGCCGACGGCCTGCAGGGTGAGGTCCTGGATCTCGGCGAGCAGGCGGCGGATGGCGCGGGCGTTGTCGAACAACGGCTGCCAGGCCTGCAGCTGCTCGGGGGTCAGGCGGCGGGTGACGGTCTTGCCGGCGATCTTGCGGGTCCACTCGGCGTAGGGGCCGTGCAGGACGGGCGGGTCGTCGTGGCAGTGGCAGCGGCGCTTGCCGCAGGCGTAGGAGCGCACGGTCAGGGTGCCGGGCAGGGCCGGGCCGGCGGCGGCGGCGAGCTCGGCGGCGACCTCGTCCAGGGTCCGGGCCGCGGGGGTTTCCATACGACACACCGTCTCAGATCCCGTGTTCCCGCATATTTCCACAGTAAATTACTGTGGAAATCTTACCGACGGCCGGGAGTCCCTGATGGCAGCGTCAGCGGGCGGCGAGGTGGCCGGCTACCTCACGCGGTGGATGCCCGCGAAGGGCACCCCGCAAGCGGCTGCCGGGTTCGCCCGCGCTGTCGTCGCGGCCTCGGCGCCGGGGACCCAGGACCGGGCCAAGTGCCTGCTGTGGGCGTCCTCCAAGCTCGCAAGCTGGGCGATCCCGCTCGGGATGGAGCCCGTCCCCGAGGTCCTGCTGCACCCGTCGGTGATCGAGCGGTTCGCCGCGCACGCCCCCGCGATCTCGTCCGCCGCGCGGCGGACGCTGCGCACCAACCTGCGGTTCCTGGCCCGCTGCGTGGTGCCGCACCTGGACCCCGCGGATGAGCCGCTGTCCCGGGAGCGGGCCAAGGAGCCGTACACGCGCGCGGAGATCGCCGGCTACCTGGCGTTGGGCGGCGCCCAGCCCACGCAGGCGCGGGCGATGCGCGCCACGGCGCTGGTCTGCCTCGGGGCCGGCGCCGGGCTGATCCGCTCCGACCTGCGCAACGCCCGAGGCACCGACATCGTCACTCGCTCAGGCGGCGTCGTCGTGGAAGTCCGCGGCCGCGCGCCGCGGGCGGTGCCGGTGCTTTCCCGCTACCAGCCCCGGCTGCTGGAAGCAGCCGCGTTCGCCGGGGAGAACTTCCTCACCGGCGGGGACAAGCCCGAGCGAGGCAATATCACCAACCCGCTGACCCGATCCCTGGCCGGCGGGGGCGGGCTGCCGCCGCTGGACACCAGCCGGCTGCGGGCCACCTGGCTGGCCGAGTGCGCGGCGCTGATCGGCCTGCCCGCCTTCATGCACGCCGCCGGCATCTCCTGCTGCCAGCGGCTCGGCGACATCACCGCCGGACTGGACCCCGGCACCGAGCACGACGCCGTCGCGCTGCTCGGCGCGCTCGCGGAAGCGGCAGGCGGCGCACGGCGGTGAGCGTGACGCTGGCGGTCACCGAGCAGATCGTCAGCAGCTCCGGCGTCGCCGAGGCGATCGAGCTGATGCTCCCTGCTGGCGTGCGCGAGCGGCAGCTGAAAGCCGGGACTCTGCTGATCGGCATGATGCTGGCCCTGGCCGACGGCCGTCCCGCGCACCTCACCAGGATCCTAGAGGCCCTGACCGGCCTGCCCGAAGACAACCAGAAGCGGCTGGGCGTCATCGCGCAGTGGAAGACAGGGCCGCACGAGCTGACTTACCGGCAGGTCGAGCACACCAGCCGGCTTATCAGGAAAGCGCTGGCCAAGGCCGAGCCTGACGGCGCCCCGTCGGCGGACCTGCAGCAGTTGTGCGACCACCTGCTGGAAGCCAGCATCCCCGCGCAGTTCAAGGACGCCAGCACCTCGATGGCCACCGACTGGACCGACGTGGAGGCCTGGGCGCGGGCGGTCCCGGCCAGCAGCCCCGGAACCGGCGCCGACCCCGAGGCCCGCTGGGGGCACCGCAACGTCAACCGCAAGATCGAGCTGGGCGAGATGTTCTTCGGGTACTACCTGCCCGCCGCGACCATGGTGAACGACGAGGACGGGCTCATGGTGCCCGAGCTGGTGCGGCGGATCACGGTCTGCTCCAGCGCCCACGACCCCGCTGCTGCCCTGGTCCCGGTCCTGGCGGGCATGGCCGCCTCCGGCGCCAGGCCCGGCGACATCCTGGCCGACTCCGGGTTCTCCTACCGCGCTCCCGGCACCTGGGCGAACCCGCTGCGCGGCCTCGGCGCGCAGCTGGTCGTCGATCTGCACCCGCAAGACCGCGGCCCGCAGGGAACCCACGAGGGCGCGGTCATCTGCAACGGCAATCTATATTGCCCGCAGACGCCGAAGCCGCTGCTGCAGCTGATCCCGCAGCCGCCGGGCGCCAGCGCCGCCGAGGTCGCCGCGCACGACCAGCAGACCGCCGAACTGTCGCGTTACAAGCTCGGTCTGCACGCCGCCGAGGACGCCGGCGGCTACCGCCGACTCACCTGCCCCGCGGCCGCGGGGAAGATCCGCTGCCCACTCCGGCCTGCGTCGATGAAGCTGGAGCGCAGCCGGCCCGAGGTCCTCACCCCGCCCGGCCACCCGCCGGCCTGCTGCATCCAGAAGACCATCACCGCCGGGCCCGGCGTCGCCGCGAAGACCAGACAGAAGCACGACTACCCCTCAGCGGCGTGGCGGCGCTCCTACCGGCGGCGCACCGCCAGCGAGCGGCTCAACGCCAGCATCAAGGACACCGCCACCGGCTCGATCGACCGCGGCTGGATCCGGCTCACGGGCATCACGCCGCTCACGCTGTGGCTCACCTGCATCATGGTCGTGCGCAACCAGCGGATCCTCACCGCCTGGCACGCCCGCCAGGACGACGACGCCCGCCGCGCCGCCGGCCGGCTGCCGCCACGGACCCGCAAGCCCCGCCGCGAACTCGCCAGCGCCGGCCCCGCGCCACCATAGCCAGCCCGCGAACCCGGAACCACGGCAGCCACCGCTCAGTCACCAGCAGTCCAGCGCCGCCCAACCGCGCCCTGAAATCGCCCGGCAGCCTCAACGCAACGCCGCAACCCCCACCCGGGAACGCCCGCCGGGCCCGTTACCAGAATGTCAGACCCAAATGTGACGATGAATCCTGGTGAGGTGTGAAGACCTC
>DATNIU010000080.1:0-29486 GCA_035604275.1 Streptosporangiaceae bacterium
CCCCGGCCACCCGCACCACCCCGGCCACCCGCACCACCTCGGCCACCACCGCGCCGGTCACCACCACCCCGGCCACCCGCAGCCCGGCCACCAGTACCCCGGCCACTAGCAGCCCGGCCGTCGGCGGCGGTACCGGTCTAGGCGGCCACGCTGGCCGGAGTCCGAGCTGGCGTGATGTCTGGCTGGACGCCGACCGGCGCCTGGCCAGGCTCGACCACGGAGCCCAGCTTGACCTCGGCGCGACCGCCAAGGCCTGGGCCGCCGATCACTGCGCCGACCTGATCGCGACCACACTGCACTGCGGTGTCCTGGTCAGCCTGGGCGGAGACATCACGGTCGCCGGGCCACAGCCGCACGACGGCTGGCAGGTCAGGGTCACCGACGACCACGCCGCGCCGGATGACGCGCCCGGCCAGACCGTGACGATCCGCAGCGGCGGACTGGCCACGTCGAGCACCACCGTCCGCACCTGGGCATCGGGCGGCCGACGGATGCACCACATCATCGACCCGGCCAGCGGCGAGCCGGTCCGCTCGTGCTGGCGCACGGTCAGCGTCGCCGCCGGGACCTGCGTCGACGCCAACATCGCGACCACGGCGGCGATCATCCGGGGTGAGGCCGCGATCTCCTGGCTCACCGGCGCCGGGCTGCCCGCCAGGCTGGTCAGGCACGACGGCTCGGCCCAGACCACGCCAGGCTGGCCAGCCGACACGCCCGGCTGACAGATCCCGCCACTGACGGCGACGCACGGGTAGCGAGTCCCGCCACCGGCGCGGCCAGATCAGGGATTGGGTCGATTTCTCAGCGGATACACCTGAAAGATCGACCCAATCACAGGTCGACTGTTGTGCGTGTTTCTGGTGATGCCAGTGGGACGGAAGCGCCGCGCTGAGCATCGTCAGGGACAGCGATGTGGCCGCGATGGCGGGCGGCGCTCGTGTTCATGATCACGCTAAGCCGGTCGACGTGCTCAATGCGGTCGCCACACTCCGGCAATTCGTGGCATACCGGGCTGATTGCGCCAGGACCCCCGGCTACGATCGCGCCAGGGGCTGGACGGTGGACGGCAGGCGGCTGGACGGCCCGTTATGCCGGTGATCTTGCTGGTTTATGTTGTTGACCTGGATTCCTCGCTGGCACAGCTGGGCAGGCAGATGCGCGGAGGTTGTTGATGGGACCCCTGGACGGCGTGCGGGTGATCGAGCTAGCCAGCCTGGCGCCGGCGCCGTTCGGCTGCATGATCCTTTCTGACCTGGGCGCGGACGTGCTCCGGGTGGAGCGGCCTGGCAGCTGCGGGCCGGGGGCGCCCGCACCGGTCGATCCGCTGACCCGCGGGCGCCGCTCGATCGGGCTCAACCTCAAGGACCCGGCCGGGGTTGACCTGCTGCTGCGGCTGACCGAATCGGCCGACGTGCTGGTCGAGGGGTTCCGGCCAGGGGTCGCCGAACGGCTCGGCTTCGGCCCTGATGTCTGCGCGGAGCGCAACCCGGCGCTGATCTTCGCCAGGATGACCGGCTGGGGCCAGGACGGCCCGCTGGCGCCGACCGCCGGTCACGACATCGACTACATCGCGGTCTCAGGGGCGCTGCACCCGATCGGCCGGGCCGGTGAGCGGCCGGTGCCGCCGCTGAACCTGCTCGGCGATTTCGGCGGCGGCGGGATGCTGCTGGCGATCGGAGTGCTCGCGGCGCTGGTCGAGCGGGAGCGGTCGGGCCGCGGGCAGGTCGTGGACGCCGCGATGGTGGACGGCTCGGCGCTGCTGACGTCGTTCATCTACGGGCTGCGCGCCCGGGGCGCGTGGCGGGATGAGCGGGGGGTGAACCTGCTCGACGGCGGCGCGCCGTTCTACGACACCTACCAGACCTCCGACGGCCGGTACATCGCGGTCGGGGCGCTTGAGCCGCAGTTCTACGCGGCACTGCTGGCGGGGCTCGGGCTGGCCGACGCCGACCTTCCCGCGCAGCTCGACCCGGCCGGCTGGCCGGCGCTGCGGGAGCGCTTCACCGCGATCTTCGCGCAGCGGACCAGGGACGAGTGGGTGGCGGTGTTCGAAGGCACCGACGCCTGCGTGGCGCCCGTGCTCTCGCCCGGCGAAGCGGCCGGGCACCCGCACAACGCGGCCCGCGGCGTCTTCACCGAGCTCGACGGGGTCCGCCAGCCCGCGCCCGCGCCCCGGTTCGGCCGCACCAAGGTCGCGCAGCCAGCGCCGCCCGGCCGGCCAGGCGCCGACACGCAGGACGTGCTGTCCGGGCTCGGGCTGACCGCCGGGCAGATCGCCGGTCTGCGCGGCAAGGGAGTGGTCGCCTGACTGCCGACCTGCCCGCCGGGGATCCCGCCGCGGAGTCCGCCGATCTCACACCGGACTCCGCCAAGCCGGCCCGGATTCCGGCCGCGGGGTTCGCCGGACTTACCGCCAGGAGTGCCCCGGAGCCGACCAGGGAACCCGAGCCGACCACGGAGCCCGTGCCAGCCGGGACGACGGCCGGGCAGACCGGAAACTCAGGCGCCGGGCGCGCTGGGCGGCTCTGGCCGTTCGGGAACCAGCAGGACGCGGAGATCCTGCGGCTCGCGATACCGGCGTTCGGGGCGCTGGTGGCCGAGCCGCTGTTCCTGATCGCCGACGCCGCGATCGTGGGCCGGATCGGCACAGTGCCGCTCGGCAGCCTCGGAGTCGCCGCCCAGGCGATGTCCGCGCTGGTCAACATCTCGATCTTCCTGGCCTACGGGACGACTGCAGCGGTGGCACGTCAGCTCGGCGCGGGGAATCGCCGGGCCGCCATCCGCCAGGGCATCGACGGCCTGTGGCTGGCGGCCGGGATCGGCGCCGTGGTCCTGGCCGTCGGGCTGCCGCTGGCGACGCCGATCGCCCGCGCGTTCGGGGCATCGCCGGCCGTGGCCGCCGGCGCGGCTACCTACCTGCGGATCAGCCTGTTCGGCGCACCAGCCATGCTCGCGGTGCTGGCCGGCACCGGCGTGCTGCGCGGATTGCAGAACACCAGGACGCCGCTGGTCGTCTCGGTGGCGGCCAACGTGGTCAACGTGATACTCAACGCGGCATTCGTGCTCGGGCTGCACTGGGGCATCGCCGGGTCGGCCTGGGGCACCGTGATCGCGCAGAACCTGGCGGCCGCCGCGTACCTCGCGATGGTGTTCCGCGGCGCCCGGCTGGCCGGGGTCTCGCTCGGCATTGACCTGACCGGGCTGAAGGCCGCCGCGCGCACCGGCGCGTCGCTGGTGATCCGCACCCTGGCCCTTCAGGCGGTGCTGATCGTGGCAACCGCGATAGCGGCCCGCGACGGCAACAGCGCGATCGCCGCGCACCAGATCGCGTTCAGGCTCTGGTCGCTGCTGGCGTTCGCGCTTGACGCGATCGCGATCGCCGGGCAGGCGATCACCGGGAAGTACCTGGGCGGCGGCGACATCGCGGGCGCCAGGTCCGCGACCACGCGGATGATCAGCTGGGGAGCGGGCTGCGGTGCCGTGTTCGGCGTCGCGCTGCTCGCCGTCCGGCCCTGGCTGCCCGCGCTGTTCGCCGCGGCGCCGCCGGTAGCGCACCTCCTGCTGGTCGTGCTGCTGATCGTGGCCGCCGAGCAGCCGGTCGCCGGGGTCGTGTTCGTGCTCGACGGCGTGCTGATCGGCGCGGGTGACCAGAACTACCTCGCGGTGGCCGGGCTGGCGGCGACCGCCGTGTTCGGGATCGCCGCGACCGTCGTCATGGCGTCCGGCGCGGGCCTGGTCGGATTGTGGATCGCCATCTCGGCCTGGCTGGCCGCCAGGTTCGTCACCCTGACCTTCCGCGCCCGCGGCACCCGCTGGCTGGTGACGGGCGCCGTCAGGCGCTGACGGCGGGCCCAGCCCGGTTACCAGATCCTGACCCGCGTCGGGGTCACCCGGATCACGTGCGGGTAGTCGCTGGCGACACCCTCCATGGTCCAGCCGTAGGACTCGATCCGCTCCCGGTACTTGGCGGCGTAGCCGGCCACGGTGTCGGCCGGCGGACCGTCCTCATCGATCCGCGCACTGCCCTCGAATATGACGTTGGCGCCGCCGGCCCCGTTTCCATCCAGATGCAGGCTGACGTGCGGATTGGACCTGATGTTGGGTGTCTTCGGGCCGTTCTTCGAGCCGTAGATCAGGAACTCGCTGCCGTCCCAGAGGAACCAGACCGGCGATGACTGCGGCTGCCCGGACCCGTTGACCGTAGTGAGCCAGATGATCTGCTCGGCCCGGAGCCGTTCGTCGGCCGCGGTATGGCGGGGATTGGAAAGGTCTAGCATCATGGCCTCGGTTCTCGTTTCGCCGTTCGGTTCAGCGGGCGACGCCGCCGGCCGGCGGGTCGGCTGCCCGTTCCGCGGCTGGCGCATCGCCCGTGTGTCTAGTCCTATCAGGCTGAGCCACCGCCCGGCGGCAGCCGCAGGTCGGCGGCGGTGAGCTCGCCAGTGCAGATCAGCAGCGAGGCAAGCTCCTCAAGCGCCCGCGGGCCGCGCAGACCGGCTAACACGTGCCTGGAGTACCTGTTCCTGATGTTCTCTCCTGATGTTCTCGCACCGCCTGGCGACCGTGTGCGGCTGCCAGCCGATTCGCTCGGCAGCCTCCTGCGCTGCGCGGGGCCGGATCGCCGGGATGCCGCCAGGTCAGGTACGGCAGCGGTCAGCCGCCCAGGGCGAGCTGGATCACCCGGACGATCACCAGGGCGATCGCGACGCCGAGGTAGATCCACATCGCGGACATGCCGACCCGCCGGGCCACCGACATCTGGACCGGCGCGAGCATCGCCAGCTGCGGCATCCGCCAGTTCTCCCGCGCGGTCCGCTCGGCGGCCGACTCCTGCCTGGTCCGGGCAGCGGCAGCCGGGCGCCGCACCTGGCGCTCCGCGGCACTGCCCCGATGGCGCCTGGCAGTCCAGCCGCGGACGAGCAGGCATCCGGCCGTCAGCACGGCCGCCGCCACGCAGCTCACCATGATCGCGATGATCTGGCCGGTCGAAATCTTGCCGAAGATCACCGAGATGGTCAGGATCACCGACAGCACGACCAGGACAGCGACGACGGCCGAGGCGAAGATGTTGGTCGCCCGGCCGTTCACCCACGGGCCGAGAACCTGCTTGTCGTTGCAGAGCAGGAGCAGGAAGACCGTGGCGCTTGGCAGCAGTACGCCGGCCAGCACCTGCACGCCCTCGGTCAGCAGGCCGAGCGGCGAGCCCGGGATCAGCACCACGGCCGCCGCCAGGGCGATCAGCGCCGCGTACATCGCGTAGAAGCCCTTCGCCTGGCGCACCCCGCGGTGCAGCGAGTGCTTCAGGCCGAGCATGTCACCAACGGCGTACGCGGTGGACAGCGAGACAGCGAACGCCCCGAGCATCGACGCGTCGAGCAGCGCCACGGCGAACAGGGCGCCCGCCGCGTGGCCAGCGTAGGCGGACAGCCCGGCCGCCATGCCGCCAGCGTCGGTGAAAGGCGCGTGCCGGCTCCCGGCGAAGGCGACAGCCGTGGCGCCCATCAGCGCGGCTCCGCCGACCACCACGATCACGATGCCGATCCACAGGTCGACCTTCTCATACCGGATGAACCTGGGCGTAATCCGCTTGTCGATGATGTAGGACTGCTGGAAGAACAGCTGCCAGGGCGCGACTGTGGTACCGACGATCCCGATGATCAGGAGCATCACCGTCCCGAGGTGCCCCGACCCGCCAGGGACCGACGGGACGGCGAATCCGCGGGCCATCTGGCCGATCGGCGGATGGGCGATCAGGTACAGCGGAATCAGCAGCAGCGACCCCAGGCAGAAGGCGACGGCTACCCGCTCGAACCGCCGGAAGCTCCCGGTGGAGGCTGCCAGGACGATGACCAATCCGGCCAGAACGACCGAGGCAATCTTGGGCAGGCCGAGGTAGCTGGCGGCGAGGGTGATCCCGATGAACTCGGTCACGATCGTCAGCGCGTTCAGGATGAACAAGTCGATAACGCTGAACGCTCCCCAGAACCTGCCGAACCGCTCCAGGATCAGCTTGGCGAATCCGGTGCCGGTCACCGCGCCGAGCCGCAGCACCATCTCCTGGTTCACGTAGATCACTGGCACCAGCAGCAGGAAGGTCCAGAGCAGCTTCGTGCCATAGGTCTGGCCGGCCTGGCCGTAGGTCGAGAACGCGCCGGCGTCGTTGTCGCCGACCATCACGATCAGGCCGGGCCCCACGATGGCCAGCAGGGTCTTCAGCCGGGCCGAGATCCCGGTCCGCGGAGCGGTGTCGTCGAAGGAGATGGTGCCGAGCGCGCCCCTGATGTCATCGCCGTGGGCTGAGTCTCGGGTCGCGCTGCGGCCTGGCGCGACGATGCTCGGGCTGGTCGTGGTCAAGGCAGACGCCCCTTTCACCGCCTCAAACGGCGGGATCGGGGGGCACGCGGGCGTTGCCGGTGGCGCTATTAGCTGGGATCAGCGCGGTCTGTGGGCGATCCTCACCTGGTCGGCTTCGAGGCGCGGGCGCGTGCCCGGAACGGGCAAGAAGAACGGCGAGCAGGGCCGATTCCGGCCCGGTCTATCGTGTTCCACGACTCGCCTCCCTCCGGCCCGGCGCCAGGACCCGCATGACGCCGCGATTCATCACTGCCGCACTCGCCGGGAGGAACGCACCCCATGATCAGGGGCAGGCACCTCTCTCGTTAGAGCTTTGGCACTCCACGGCGTAGCGCGACCGTTGCTAACACTGTCCGCCTGCGCAGCCACTTGGCCTCACCCCTTAGGCCGGGGAGAGGTGTCCTGATCCGGAGCGTCTCTCGACGGTTGGGATCAGTGGCCTGTGTCCGTGAAGACGCCTCACCGAACGAGGTGTCCTTGTCAACCACTGTCGAGGATGCCTGATCCGGCCGATACAGTCAATTCGGCGCACGGCCAGCCGCCGGTCAGCCACCTTCGGTCAGCCACCTTCGGTCAGCCACTGCCGGTCAGCCACCGCCGGTCAGCCACCGCCGGCGAGCTGGACCGCCTTCACGACCAGCAGCAGCACGGAGACCCCCAGGTAGCCCCAGAGCAGCAGCATGGCCAGCCTGGTACCCGGCGACCAGACCACCGGCTTGAGCAGGGCGAGCGGCGGCATCCGCCAGTTCATCCGTTCCGTCCTGGTCATCACCGGACGCGCGGCGGCCGCCGGCCCGGCGGTGCCGCCACGTCGCGCCTGCGCGAGCCGCAGCCAGCCGAGCGCGACGACCGCGCCGATCACCAGCGCGACAGCCAGCCAGAGCGCGATCGCCCCGGCGCTGACCCCGGAGAACAGGGTGCTGACGACCAGCGTGCCGGACAGCATCAGCAGGATGCCGATGATGATCGTGGCCAGGACATTCAGCCAGCGCGGGTTAGCCCACGGGCCGAGCACCTCGGGGTCGTTGCAGAGCAGCAGCAGGAACACGCTGGCGCTCGGCAGCAGCACGCCGGCCAGCGCCTGTACCGCGGTGGTGAGCAGGCCGAGCGGCGCGCCGGGCAGCAGGACAACGCCGGCCGCCACCACGACGATCGCCGTGTAGCTGGCGTAGAACGCCTTGGCGTCGCGGAACTTGCGGTGCAGCGAGTGCTTGATGTTGAACACGTCACCGAACGCGTAGCTGGTCGACAGCGTAACCGCTGCCGCGCCGATGATGCTGGCGTCGAGCAGCACGAGCGCGAACACGGCGCCGAGGAAGCGGCTCTTGTCACCGAACGCGGTCGCGACGCCGAGCGCGCTGGTGAAGTGGCCGATCAGGTGAGTGTTCCTGACGGCGTAGACGGTCGCCACCAGGATGACGGCGGCGCCGCCGACCACGACAAGCGAGCCGAGCATGGTGTCGGCGCGCTCGTACCTGATGAACCGCGGTGTGATCCGCTTGTCGATCACGTTCGACTGCTGGAAGAACAGCTGCCAGGGCGCGACCGTGGTGCCGACGATCGCGATGATCAGCAGGACCGCGGTGGAGCTGACCCCGCCGGCGATGCCAGGCACCACGAAGTGGTAGGCGATCGAGCCGACCTGGGGGTGCGACAGGAAGACGAGCGGCAGGAACAGCAGCAGGCTCGCCGCGATGAAGACGAACATCGCGCGTTCCCAGCGGCGGAAACTCCCGCTGGCGGTGATCCCGACCAGCAACGCGGCCGCGATCGGCACCGAGATGTAGGGACTCACGCCGAAGTAGCTGAGCGCCAGCGAGACGCCGATGAATTCGGTGACGATGGTCAGGAAATTCAGCAGGAACGGGTCCCCCACGCTGAACCAGCCCCAGAACCTGCCGAACCGCTCGATGATCAGCCTGGCGTGGCCGACGCCGGTCACGGCGCCCAGCCTGACCACCATCTCCTGGTTCACGATCAGCACGGGGATCAGCAGCAGCAGCACCCAGAGCAGGCTGTAGCCGTAGTTCTGGCCGGCCTGGGCGTAGGTGGCGACGCCGCCCGCGTCATTGTCCCCGACCATGACGATCAGGCCTGGGCCCACGATCGCGAGGAACGTCACCAGCCGGCGACGCCATCCGGTGCGCTGCTCGTCGTCCAGCCTGATCCGGCCCAGCGCGCCCTCGATGTCGCCCAGGTGCGCCTGGTCAAGCACCGCGCTCGGCGCCGCGAGCGCAGGATGCGGGCGCTCAGCCGGGCCGCCGGGCTGCCCGTCCACAGAAAGCCCGCTCGCCATCGGCCCGCCCGGCGTCGGCCCGCCCGGCGTCGGCCCGCGCACCGCGGGCTCACCCGGCGTCGGCCCGCGCACGGCTGGCTCACCCGGCGTCGGCTGACCATCGGCCGGCCGATCAGGTACCTGCTGGCCAGGCGCGGACTCGCCAGGTGAGGGATGAGCTGGCTCTGACCGGCCGCGCGCCGACGCCGGCCGGACCGGCTGATCCTGGCCGATCTCCCGGTGGCCGGGCTCGGTCATGTCTTCTTGCCGCGACGGGAGTCCGGCGGCTCGGCAGCCTCCCGGCGCCGCCAGTCGTCTGGCAGGGTGACCTCCAGCACGTCGTCCACCGTGATCAGGCCGATCATCGTGCGGTTCTCGTCCACGACCGGGATCGTGATCAGGTTGTAGTCGCTCATCAGGACGGCGACGTCGACCACGTCGGTGTCGGCGCCGATCCTGACCGGGTCGTCGTCGTAGACCTCGTTCAGCCGGACCGCCGGGTCGGCCTGGAGCAGGGTGACCAGCTTGACGACGCCGCACAGCCGCCCCTGCCCGTCCAGCGCGTGCACGCTGGTCAGGGCCTCGGGTTGCAGGCTGTGCGAGCCGCTCACCGCGGCCAGGGCCTCGACCACCTGGACATCAGCGGGGACGGCAAGGAAGTCGACGCCCATCAGGCCTCCCGCGCTGGTGGGATTGAAGCCCATCAGGGTCAGCACCTTGGTCCGCTGGCCCACCGGCAGCAGGTCGATGACCGGCTGCCTGCGGCGCTGCGGCAGCTCGGCGATGGCGTCGGCGGCATCGTCGGCCCGCATCCTGGCGAGCACCTCGGCGATCTCGGCATCGGTCCTGGCGCCGAGCAGCCTGGTGGCCAGGTCCTCGTCCAGTTCCTCGAAGACATCGGCTTCGAGTTCCGGATCGGCGTGGACCTGGCCGAGTATCTCTGACTCCTCCGCCTTGGACGCATCCTCGAGCAGGTCAGCGATCTGGGCTGGCTTGAGCCGCCGGATCCGGCCGAATGGCCCGCGCAGCAGCGCGCTGCTCGCGTGCCCGATCAGCGGCTCGAAATTGGCCCAGTCCTCGAACTGGTGCTGGTCGGCCTCGGCCGGGCTGAGCAGCCGGAGCAGGCCGCGTGCCCTGCGATGGGTATCCACGGCGGCAAGCACCCACTCCGCGCCCCGCTCCTGGAGCTCAAGGTCGGCGGCCTTGATCAGGTGCGCGCTCGGCACGTCGATCAGCCGGTGGCCGAGCACGTCAGCCCGGAGCAGCACCTCGCCGTGGCGGCGCTCGAAATGGCGCAGGTCGAGCCTGGCGCTGGTCAGCTTCAGCACCTCCCCGTCGAATCGCCCGGTCTGCTCGACCGGCACGAAGACCTGGCGGCCTCCGACCCCGGCGACGATCCCGATGACGAGCGGGTGCTCCTCTCCGCGAAGCCGCACGATCACGTCGTCGAGCCGTCCGATCGACTCGCCGCGCTTGTCTGTGATCGGGCGGCCAAGTAGCTCGGACAGGTGCAGAATGCGCCCGCTACCCGCCTCCGGCGCCGGTGCCGCCGGCGAAGTGGTCATTGTCAACGCAGCCTTTCTGTTCCGCCTTCGTTCCCCCTACCCAGCTTCGTTCCTTTACACAGAGACCGCCCGGCCGGCTAGCAGCCGGTCGCCCACGCCATGTGCCGCGGACAGCCTCCGCCCAGGCTCTGACGTCGAAGCGGGGATCGGAGGATAGCCGGCCCGGCAGCGGGAACACTGTCAGTGCCGGGAGCGCGGTGCTCCTGCGGCTCACTCTGCCACCAGATGGTTAACGGGGGGTTGCATGCTCGCCTAGCCGGTCGTCCGCCCGGAATATGCGCGACTGTTTCGGTAACGATAAGCATCAGGGCTGATGCCCGGATGGCTCCCGGCGCCCGCCCCGACCGGCCACGATGGTATGAAGGCCAGGTCGGGGATGCCAGATCGAGCGGAGGCAGGCGTGGCGACACGCAAGAAGATAGATCTGCTCGGCAGCCAGGACATGCTCGCCGAGGGTCTCGGCTACGCCATCAAGCGCCGCCTGCTCGGTCCGCCACTGGTCAACGAGCAACTCAGCGAGGAGCGCCTGTCCAAGCGACTCGCGCTTGGCGTGCTTTCCTGCGACGGCATTTCCTCGGCGGCATACGGCACCGAGGAGATGCTGATCGAGCTGCTGCCGGTCTTCGGCCTGGCCGGATTCGCGCTGATCATCCCGATGACCGGCGTCGTCCTGCTCGGAATCACGCTCGTGGTCCTGCTCTACCGCGAGGTGGTCTCGGTCTACACCAGGGCCGGCGGCTCCTACGTCGTGGCCAGGGAGAGCTTCGGCCCCAGGATCGCCCAGGTCGCCGCCGTCGCCCTGCTGATCGACTACGTGGTCACGGTCGCCGTCCAGGTTGCGGCCGGCAGCGCGGCGATCGTCTCAGCGTTTCCGAGTCTCACCACAGCTCTTGGCCTGAGCCCGAAGGTCCTGCTGCTGATCATCTCCGTGGTCGCGATTCTGATCATGTGCTACGGGAACCTGCGCGGGGTCAGGGAGGCCGGGCGGGCTTTCGCCCTGCCCACCTATCTGTTCTCCGGCTCGGTGGGCCTCATGATCATTTTTGGTCTGTACCGTGAGGCGTCGGCCGGTGGGCTTCCGCAAGCACATCCGGCTCCGCCTGGCCCGAACGGCACGGTCGGAATCGGTCACAGCACCTCCGGATTGCTCACCGTCGGCGCTATCTATGTCCTGTTGCGCGCGTTCGCCAACGGCGGTTCCTCACTCACCGGGATAGAAGCCGTGTCCAACGCGGTCAGCGCGCTGCGAAGGCCGGAAGGCAAGAACGCCCGCGAGGTGCTGGTGATTCAGGGCACCATCGTGGCGTTCCTGATCGCGGGCATCTCCTGGCTGGCGCACATCACGCACGTGACCCCGTACAACCAGGGCGTGCCGACGGTGCTGGCTCAGGAGGCCAAGCTGATCTTTGGCACCAGCGTGCTCGGCCAGATTCTGTTCTACACCGTGCAAGCCGGCACGGCCGCGATCTTGTTTACGGGCGGTAACACCAGCTTCAGCGGTTTCCCTTACCTGGCCAGCTTCGTGGCCGAGGATTCGTTCCTGCCACGCTGGCTGACCAAGCGCGGCCACCGACTGGTCTTCTCAAGCGGCATCATCGTGCTGACCGTCGTCTCCCTGACCTTGCTGATCGCGGTCGGTGCCAATGTCAACCACCTGATCCCGTTCTACGCGATCGGGGTCTTCACCGGGTTCACGATGGCCGGTTTCGGCATGGCCAGGTACTACCTGCGGCACAAGGCGCCCGGCTGGCAGCACCGCCTAGTGGTCAGCGTGGTCGGCGCGTCCTATACGGCCCTGGTGGTGCTGATCTTCGCGGTCGTCAAGTTCACCTATGGCGCCTGGCTGGTCGTCGTCATCTTCCCGATCGGTGTGTTCCTCCTGATCCGGCTGAACCGGCAGTACAGGATGGAGGCCCGTGTGCTCGAGCACATCGGCACCAGGGCCGGGGAGCCCGCAGCGCCGGCGTCGCCCACCTACGCCCGCCGCACCGTCTACGTCTTCGTGGACGATTTCGACCTCTCCACGCTCGCGGCGCTCAGGTACGCACGGAGCCTGCGCCCGACCAGCCTGCGCGCGGTGCACTTCGTGATCGACAGCGCGCAGGCAACCAGGCTCAGACAAGATTGGCTGCGCGCCAACACCGGCGTGGCGCTCGACCTGGTGGACTGCCCCGACCGCCGACTCGCCAGGGCCGCGGCGGAGATGGTCCAGACCGAGGCGCTGCTGCCGGGTGTGGGCGTCACCGCCGTCCTGCCGCGGCGCAGTTACGCACCCATCGTCGGCCGGCTCCTGCATGACCGGACCGCCGACAAGATCGCCAGCGTCGTCAGCCAGATCCCGCACGCCGCGGCCACCATCGTGCCGTTCGACGTGCGCACCCGCGTCGAGTCCCTGATTGCCAAGGGACGCGACCACACGCCGGCCGGGACACCGGGCGCCGACCGCGCGCATGCCGGGCGCCCGGACGTCTCACCCGCCGGTGCCCGCACCGGCGGCACTGCCAACGGGACCGCGGGCAGCGGCCCGGCGGGCGTGGTCGGCGCAGGCGCTGCCACGACGGGCGCAAGCATGGCGGACACGGGCGCGGCGGACACGGGCACCGGCGCGGAGAACGCGGGCGCGGTGGGCGCGGGTCGCGGGCACGGGGACCCGGACGGCACAGGCCGACCGCCGGCCCGCGCCGGCGGGACACTCGCCGACGCCGCAGACGGCGGGTCAGCTGCCGAGCCTGGACCCGTCATCGGTGGCCCGCCCAGCGGTCCTGGCCCTGGCGAGCCGATGCCGCTCGAACCGGCCACCCCGTCGATGCCAGCCTCCGATGGCTCGGACTACAACCGGCCAGTCCCGTCTGGGAGAGCGACGCCGATCGGCCGGCTGCCCAAGCGTGGCCGGGCGGTCGTAGAAGGGCGCGTGCATGCTGTCGAGATCCGCCCGGTCGAGCGGAATTCGGTGCTCGCCTGCGAGATCGTCGACTCGACCGGCCAGCTAACCGCCATGTTCTACGGGCGCTCGCACATTCCGGGACTTGATCCCGGCGCCAAGGTCAGGCTCACCGGCCAGGTCGGCCTTCAGGGCCGGCAGCCAGTCATGATCAATCCTGCCTACGAGCTGCTGGCACACGGAACGGACGAATCGCCGCTGTTATGACCAGCCAGTGCGACGGGAGCGCGGACGGACCCGGCTGCAATGCCGGGGGCGGCCATGAGCACGACCGGGAACGCGAACCGGACGGACCCGGCTGCAATGCCGGGGGCGGCCATGAGCACGACCGAGAACGCGGAACCGGCCATCGCCACCAGATCGGCCAGGATCGCGGAACCGGCCACGGTCACGGGGCAGGCCACGGCCAGCGGGCTGGCCATACCCACAGGCACGGCCTGACGCTGACCGGCCAGCACCGGCGGCCGCTCACGCTGGTCATGCTGATCACCATCACCGTCGCCGTGGCCGAGGCGATCGGCGCCTGGGTGACCGGTTCCCTGGTCCTGCTCGCCGACGCGGCTCACATGGCCGCGGACGCCGCCGGTGTCGGCCTCTCCCTGCTCGCGGTGATGTTCGCGACCAGGCCGGCCACGTTAAGGCGAACGTTCGGTTACGCCCGAGCAGAGATCCTGGCTGCCATGGTGAACGCCGTGCTCCTGTTCGGCATGGCGGTCTTTATCGTGGTGGAGGCGGTCAGCCGGCTGATCACGCCGCAGCCCGTGCGGTCGCCGCTGCTGATCGCCTTCGGCCTGGTCGCGCTCGCGGCCAATGCCGTCAGCCTGCTGCTGCTCCGGCACGGTCAGTCCGAGAGCCTCAACATCAGGGGCGCGTTCCTCGAGGTCGCATCCGACGCGCTCGGCGCCGCGGCCGTGATCGTGACCGGTGTGGTGATCGCGACGACCGGGTTCACCCGGGCCGACCCGCTGGCCTCGCTCCTCGTCGGCGCCCTGATCCTGCCGCGGACCTGGCGGCTGCTCGCCGACGCCATCGACGTGCTGCTTGAGGCCAGCCCGCGCGGCGTCGATCTCAGCGAGGTCCGGCGCCACCTGACCGGCCTGGCCGGGGTGCAGGACGTGCACGATCTGCATGCCTGGACGATCACGTCCGGGCTGCCGGTGCTCTCCGTCCATGTCGTCGTAGAGCCCGAGGTGCTCGCCGACGGCCGGAGCGCGGCGATGCTCGACGCGCTCCAGGGGTGCCTGAGCGGCCACTTCGACGTCGGGCACTCCACCTTCCAGATCGAGCCGGCCGGGCACGTCGACCACGAGGGGCCCATGCACCACTGAGCGGCCTGGAACAAATCGCTACCGGCAGGTAGCATCCGGGTTATCGCGTCCCCCGGGGAGCTGCCGTGAGCACCTACGACCATTACGCCATGCCAGTGGATTCCGGCACCTGGGACGTGGCCGCCGCCGGCGCCACCAGGTTCAGCTGGGAGTACGACAACGGCCGCAGCCGGCTGCTCGACCTGTACCAGCGCGGCAAGGACAAGCAATGGGACGCCACCAGGCGGATCGACTGGGAGATCGAAGTCAATCCGTGCAACGTGCTGGAGCAGACCGAGGAGCTCAGCCCGATCTACGGGTCCGCTCAGTGGGAGAAGCTCAATCAGGCCGAGCGGGATGAGCTCGGCCTGCACCTGTCGTCCTGGCTGTTCAGCCAGTTCCTGCACGGCGAGCAGGGCGCGCTGACCGTGGCGGCCCGGATTGTCGAATCGGTGCCCGATCTGGACTCCAAGTTCTACTCGGCCACCCAGACCATGGACGAGGCACGGCACGTCGAGGTGTTCTCCAGGTTCATCAAGGAGAAGATCGGCCTCTACTACCCGATCAACAACGACCTGGCCAGGCTGCTGGCCGACGCGCTGAGCGACGGCCGGTGGGACTTCCCTTACCTGGGCATGCAGGTGCTGATCGAGGGCCTGGCGCTGGCAGCGTTCGGCGTGCACCGGGACATGTCGAACAACCCGCTGGTCACCCAGGTGCTCGCCTACGTCATGCAGGACGAGGCCAGGCACGTGGCGTTCGGCCGGCTCGCGCTGCGCGACTACTACGCCGGGCTGACCGACGCCGAGCGCGCGGAGCGCGCGGAGTTCGTCGTCGAGGGCTGTTACCTGATGAACAAGAAGTTCCGTGCCCAGGAGGTCTGGGAGACGCTGAACTTCGACGTAGACGAGTGCATGGAGTTCACCGACAAGTCACCGGTGCAGCGGGGTTTCCGCTCGCTGCTGTTCAGCCGGATCGTGCCGTGCGTGAAGGACATCGGGTTGTGGGGCCCGAAGGTCCGGCACGCCTACGCGGATCTCGGCGTGCTCGGCGCGGCCGACGGCGACCTGGAATCGCTGATGCGGGCCGATGAGGAGCTGGCCGAGAAGGTGGACAGGGAGAAGTACGAGGCCGAGTTCGCGGCCCGGCAGGCGGAGGTCGATGCCGCTATCGCCGTGGGAGCTGGCGAGCAGCAGTAAACGCGTACCGACTGTAACCGACTACTAGGGCCCGGTCGGTAATCTAAGCCCGCGCACACTCCGTGAGCAGGACGACGCCAGGCCGCGGGAAGGCAGGCGAGTGAACGAGCTTAAAGTCACATTCGCTGGCCAGACGCAGAGCTTTGCTCCCGGCCAGACGGTACGGATCGGGCGGAGTCCCGACAACGCGATCGTGGTGCCCGACCCGGTCGTCTCGCGCGAGCACGCTCAGATCAGCTGGCAGCCGAACGGCTGGCTGCTCGATGACCTCGGCAAGGGGCGTACCTACGTCGGCGGGCTCCAGGTCGGGTCGGTCGAGGTACAGCAGCCGCTCGACGTTCATCTGGCGTCACCGCTCGGTCCCGCGCTGCGGATCGAGATTGCCCCCGCCGACCAGCCGGACGAGACCCGCAACGCCAGCGCGATCCGGCGGTCCAGGCTCTGGCGCGGCGGCAGTTCGCCGGCGCACTCCAGCCCGGCGCATCACGCCCCTCCCGGACATCACGCGACCGCGGCGCATCACCCGCTTCCGGCACAGCACGCCAGGCCCGACGCGCCGGACGGCGACTTCGCGACCGCCGTGCATATCCTGATCCCGGTCCGGAGCTGGCTGAAGGACCCGGGCTGGAAACAGGGCGCCAGGCTGCTGGCGATCGCCTACGGCCTGCTGCCGTCGATCTTCGTGGTCCTGCTCTCCTCCACCAGGAACGTCAGCGCGCCCGGATGGGCGTACAGCCTGGCGATCGCGCCGCTCTGGGCCGTAGTCTTCTGGCTGCTGATCCGGCCGGGCCGCATCACCAGGCTGATCGCGTGGCTGGCGGTGGCCATCGTCGCCGCCGTGATGGTCCTGCTGCCCGTGATGACCATTCCGTGGGAGCGGGCCCTGGACCATACCGGCGACCTGCGCAACCCGCTGCCCTGGATCTACGGCGTGGGTTTCGCCGAGGAGGTCACCAAGGCTCTTCCCGTGCTGATCGCGGCGATGCTGCTGCGCTCGGTCTGGAAGACGACCCTGGACGTGCGGGTCTGGATGTTCCTCGGCACGATCTCCGGGCTGGCCTTCGGGGTCAGGGAGTCGGTCCTGTACACGACGGCCGACCTGATGACGAACAATCAGGCGCAGGCGGGTGACACCATCCAGCTGATCCTGACCTTCGCGCTGCGGGTCTTCGTGGACGGCTTCCAGCACGCGGTCTGGGCCGGCATCTCCGCGTTCTTCATCGGCATGGGAGTGAACTACCGCAGGCGCCGGATCCCGCTGATCCTGTTCGGCATCACCCTGCCCGCGGTGCTGCACGGGCTCAACGACTGGTCCACGCTGCTGGCCTCGCACTGGCTGTGGATCGCGATGGAAGCGCTGTCACTGCTCCTTTTCATCGGCTACACCATGTCCGCCGCGACGATCGAGCGTCAGGTCAGGGACACCCCGCTGTTCCGCGGCGAGTCGATGATCATGGACAGGACGGTGCTCGCCGACGACCAGGCAGGCTAGTAGCGGCCCCGCGGCTCGGCCGGGCACACGGCCCGTGGCTACGATCGGCGGGTGACTGATTCCCCGATTCCGCGGTTCCCCGCTGGCTTCCAGTGGGGCGTCGCCACCTCGGCGTACCAGATCGAGGGCGCCGTCAGCGAGGACGGCCGCGGCGTCTCGATCTGGGACACCTTCTGCCGACGGCCCGGGGTGATCAGGGACGGCCACACCGGCGACGTGGCCACAGATCACTACCACCGGTGGGAGCAGGACGTCGCGCTGATGGCCGACCTGGGCGTCACCGCGTACCGGTTCTCGATCGCCTGGCCGCGGGTGCAGCCTGACGGGGCGGGCCCGGCCAACCCGGCCGGGCTGGATTTCTACGAGCGGCTGACCGACGGGCTGCTCGCCCGCGGCATCACCCCGGTTCCGACCCTGTACCACTGGGACCTGCCGCAGCCGCTCGAAGACCAGGGCGGCTGGCTCGCCAGGCAGACGGCCGAGCGGTTCGCCGACTACGCCGCGCTGGCGGCCGGGCGGCTCGCCGACCGGATCGGACTGTGGATCACGCTCAACGAGCCGTACATAGTGACGGCGTTCGGGTACGCGCTCGGCATCCACGCTCCAGGCAAAGCGCTGATGCTCGACGCTCTGCCGACGGCGCACTACCAGCTGCTCGGGCACGGCCTCGCGACTGCCGCGCTGCGGGCAGCCGGCGCGCGCCAGGTGATGATCACTAACAACTTTTCTCCCGCCTGGCCAGCCAGCGACAGCGAGGCGGACGTGGCTGCCACCCGCGCCTACGACATCCTGCAGAACCGGATGTTCACCGACCCGGTGCTGCTCGGCAGCTACCCGGACCTGACCGCATTCGGCCTGGGCAGCGATGGCACTGGTAGCACGGTCCCGGGCAGCAGCGGCCTGGACTGCGTGCGGGACGGGGACCTGGCGATCATCTCGGCGCCGATCGACGGCATCGGGGTCAACTACTACATGCCGACCAGGCTGTCGGCACTGCCAGAGTCACCGCTCCCCTTCCAGATGCAGCCGATCCCGGGCTACCCGCTGACCGCGTTCGGCTGGCCGGTCATCCCGGCCGGGCTTACCGAGATTCTGCGTACTCTGGCCCACCGCTACGGCGCCGCGCTCCCGCCGCTCTACATCACCGAGAACGGCTGCTCGCAGGGTGACGCGGTCGCCCCGGATGGCACCGTCGACGACCCGGGCCGGATCGACTACCTGGCCGGGCACATCAGGGCGGTCTACGACGCGATCGCCGCCGGCGTCGACGTGCGCGGCTACTTCCAGTGGACGCTGGCCGACAACTTCGAGTGGAGCGAGGGCTATCACCAGCGGTTCGGCCTGATCTACGTCGACCACGAGACCCAGGCCCGCACCGCCAAGGCGTCCTTCCGGTGGTACAAGGACATGATCGCCGGCCAGCGCGCGGCTGGATAGCGGCGACAGGAGGCTCGCTGCGGCACAGGCGCCCGCGCCCGGCCAGCGGTGGGGTCCCCATAGTCCGGCGAGCGCTCAATGGCTCCGCTGTTTCCGGCGGAGCTGAGGCCCCAGCCGATCGGCACGCGGGCGGGGCCGAGTTGCCACGCGGCCGACGGCGCGAAGTACTGGCGGGCAGGCCGCGACGCCCGAGATGGCCATGCGGGGCACGGTGCCTTCCGGCGACAGGAACCTCGGCGAGTTCTAAGGTAGTGTGGATGTTGTGACCGCCGCATATGACGACGTGCCGTTCAGCGAGCTGCTGCATCATCCGGTCAGGACCACCGCCAGGCTGAATTCAGTCCGGGCACTTCGACTGCGCCGCCGGGACGCCGGAGATCTCGCACTCATGCGCGTCGAGCAGCTAGCCCGAGTTTCCGACGATCATGGCCTGGTGACTCCTGGCCGGAGCCGGGCCTGACTCATATCGCCTGATGACATGCCGTGGCGGTGCTTGTCCTCGCCCACCGGGTAGTGTATTACCCATATATGGCATCGATCGTGGGGAAGAAGCGCGGCAAGGCGACGTATTACTACCTGGTGGAGTCCGCCCGCGTGGACGGCAAGCCCAGGATCGTCTCACAGGAGTACCTGGGCACTGCCGAGGAGCTGGCCGCCGCGATGCGCGGCGGCGGGCTGGGCCTGCCGGACCGGACCCGGCACAAGGACTTCGGCGCGGTCGCCGCGGCCTGGGGCGTGCTGGAGGATCTCGGCGTGGCTGCGGTCATCGATGAGGTGGCCGGGCCCGGCCCGGCCGGGCTGCCGCTGTCCGCGGGCACCTACCTTGTGCTGGCGGCGCTGAACCGGCTGGTGGCTCCGTGCTCCAAGGCCGCGTTCGCGGACTGGTGGAAGACGACCGCCGCCGGCCGGTTCGCCAGGATCCCCGCGCCGGCGCTGGACCACGGGCGCTTCTGGGACGCGATGCACGCCGTCACCCTGGAGCAGCTGGAAGAGATCTCCCGCAGGATCGCGGTGCGGATCGCGGAAACTTCCGGGGTGGACGTGTCGTCCGTCGCGCTGGACATGACCAACTTCGCCACGTTCATCGATACCGGCAACGGCAAGGCGCCCATCGCGCAGCGGGGCAAGGCCAAGCAGAAACGCTCCGACCTGCGGCTGGTCGGCCTGGGCCTGGTCGTCACCCGCGACGGCGGGATCCCGCTGACCTGGCACGCCTACCCCGGCGACCGGCCCGACGTCACCCAGTTCCCCGCCATGACCGATCAGCTGCTCGCCCGGTACCAGGCGGTCTGCGCCAAGGCCGGGGTCCCGGCCGGTGACCCGGACATGACGGTCGTCTTCGACGCCGGGCAGAACTCCGCGGCCAACTTCGCCCACCTCGCGGCCGCCGGGCTGCACTACATCGGGTCGGTCCCGGCCTCGGACTGCCCGGACCTGACCGCCCTGCCCGCCTCCAGGCGCGTCATCGTGGACAAGGACCGGTTCGGCGGCCTGACCGCTTTCGACACCCGCCGCGAGGTCTACGGCGCGCAGCGCCGCGCTATCCTGACCCACTCACCCGAGCTGCATGACAGCCAGGCCCGCGGGTTCGATGGCACCACGCTGGCCAAGGCCGGGAAGAAACTCGATGAGCTGGCCGCCACCCTGGCCCGCGGCAAGACCCGCCGCAGCAAAGACAAGGTCAAGGGCGAGATCGAGGCGATCACCCGCAAGCCCTGGGTCCGGCGGGTCATCACCTGGGAACTCGCCGGCGACCAGCCCCGGGACCTGCGCCTGACCTGGGGCATCGACCCCGCCGCCCGCGCCGGGCTGGAAGAAGAGCTCTTCGGCAAGCACGTGCTGATCACCGGCCACGACGACTGGCCCGCCGCCGAGGTCATCGCCGGATACCGGTCCCAGTCCCAGGCCGAGTTCTCCTTCCGCCAGATGAAAGACACCCGCGTCGTGTCTTTCTCACCGATGCACCACTGGACCGAGCACAATATCCGCGTCCACGTCTTCACCTGCGTCCTGGCCCTGCAGATCGCCCACCTGATGCGCCGCCAGGCCGCCCGCGCCGGCCTGCCGATGTCCGTCCGCGAACTGCTCGCCCAGCTCGCCGGCATCGGCGAGACCGTCCTGCTCTACCAGGGCAGCCGAGGCCGGCCCAGAGCCCACCGCATGCTCACCGAGACCAGCCCCGTCCAGGACAAGCTCACCGAGATCTTCAGCCTCGCCCGCTACGCCCCCAGGCGCTGACCTGGGTAATACGCGAAAACCGCCCCAGCACCCCAGCTGACCAGCAGAAACGGCCAGCTCACCCCATGATCGTCGGAAACTCGGGCCTAGAGCGCGACGACGTCGTCGTCGACTTCACCAGTCGTCTGCTGTCCAGTCTGGTCAGCACCGGGAATCTGGCCGTCATCCGCCGGATCCTGCCAGACGCGATTCCCTGGATCGTCTTCCTTCCGGAAGCCGACGTGGAGGACTTGCTGACCGAGCTTGTGGCCGTAGCCCGCGGAGCGGCGGCTCTGGACAATCTGGCTCCGGTTGCCATCCTTATCACGCAATGGCGGCACACGGCCGAGGTCTATGCCGACCCCGTATTGCTTGAGCTGGTCACCAGGGAACCAGCGGGGGACTTCGGGCCGGTTCCAGCCGGGGATGCTAACGCATGAGTCCTCGCAGGGGAGACCGAGCGGCCCCACCCCCGATCGGCGAGGAGTTCGACGTCAGATTCGCGAGCAACGAAGCCGCGAGCGGCTGGGATCAGCTTGCCCGCCAGGCGGGCACCAGTGGGCTACGTCGGCGCGGGAGATCTTCGTTCCGCCGGGCGGGGGATGGTCCGGGCTTACCCGGTACCGCGCGGTGAGCGGCCCGTTAACCAGTCTTGTTGCCCGCACCAGCGTCCAGTCCAGACCGGTCTGGATGACGACATCCTCCATCGCGCGCACGTCCGCGAACGGCCTGGCGAGGACCCGCGGCAGGATCATCTTGACCAGCTGGCTCGCGCGCGGGTCGCCGGTGACGTAGGCGCCCGCGGCCGACACACTGATCAGGCGGCGAGCCCCGGTATTCGCCATCGCGGCGACGATGTTCGACGCCGCCACGGCCAGCAGATCCGGGGTCTTGGCGCCACGCGGACCCACCGCTGAGATGACCGCTTCGGCGACGGCGATCACGTCGGCGACGGCGCCCGGGTCCAGCGCGTCACCGCGAGTGACGCTCAGGCCCGCCGCCTGTCCGAGCGCCTCCGGGTCGCGGGCGAGTGCGTGCACCCGGTGCCCGGCGTCCAGTGCCCAGGTGAGCACGTGGCCGCCGATCCGCCCGGTGGCGCCGAGGAGCGCCAGCCGGACGCCGGTTCCGCTCCGCCCGCCGAACGTGGCCGAGTCAGGCACTGACGGTCTCGTCAGCCGATGCCGTGACTGCGCCGGCGGGCCCGGCGGGTGGTGGACAGGCTGGAGGAGGCGGGCTACGTCAGCAGGGAACGGGACCCGGCAGACCGGCGCCGCGTGGTGATCCGCCTGGTCACCGAGCGGGCGATCAGCGATATCGCCACGGTCTTCCAGCCGATGGTCGCGGCCTGGCAGCAGATGGCCGAGCGCTACACCGACGACGAGCTGAGGCTGATCGTGCAGTTCTACGGGCAGATGGCCGAGGTGATCAGGCAGCACATCACCGTGCTCCGGGCGGCCGGCGGCGCTACAGCTGGCACTACCGGCTCTGGCACTACCGGCTCTGGCACTACCGGCGCTGGCACTACCGGCGCTGGCTAGGCGGCGGGCACAGGTCGGCCAGGGCGGCGCGAGCGGCCCAGAAGCCGCACATGCCGTGCACGCCACCGCCGGGCGGCGTCGACGCCGAGCACAGGTATATCCCGCGGAGCGGGGTCCGGTACGGATTCCACTGCAGCGTCGGGCGGAAGACCGTCTGGCGGAGGGTGCCCGCTCCGCCGTTGATGTCGCCGCCGATGTAGTTCGGGTTGTGCTGCTCCATCTCGGCGGCGGTCCGCACCACCCTGGCCAGGATCAGGTCGCGGAACCCCGGCGCGAACCGCTCGATCTGCGCCTCGATCCGCCCCGCCATGCTCACCGTGGAACCGGACGGCACATGACAGTAGGCCCAGAGTGTCTGCCGGCCGGCCGGCGCCCTGCTGGCATCTACCACGCCTGGCTGCGCGACCAGGCAGAAAGGACGATCAGGATGCCGCCCGGCGACGATGTCAGATTCACTCCTCGCGACCTCGGCCAGGGTGCCGCCGACATGCACGGTGCCGGCCCGCAGGCACGCCTCAGCCGCCCAGGGAACCGGGCCGTCGAGCGCCCAGTCAACCTTGCAGACACCGGGCCCGTACCTGAACCGGCCAAGCCCGGCGGCGTACCGCCCAGGCAGCCGTCCTCCCGCGAGCCGGGCGAACTGCCGCGGCGAGAGATCGAGCATGATCACCCGGGCCCGCGGTAGCTCGGCCAGGTCGCCGATCCGGCACCCGGTGCTGACCCGGCCGCCGAGTGACAGCAGCTCGGCGACGAGCGCATCGGCAATCGCCGAGCTGCCGCCCTCGACGACCGGCCACCCGGCCGAGTGCGCGAGCAGGGTCAGCAGGAGCCCGAACCCGCCGCTGACGGGCGCGCTCAGCGGCAGCATCGAGTGTGCTGCCGCGCCGGCCAGCAGCGCCTTGGCCCGATCGGCCCGGAACCGCCTGGCCAGCACGGAGGCCGGCTTCAGCCCGGCCAGGCCGAAGCGGGCCATCGGGCCAGGATGGGCCGGGACCGAGCGCAGCGGCGCCAGAACCACGGGAACGATCGATGCGGCGTCGCGCACCAGCGGCGACATCAGCCTGGAGTAGGCGCGGGCGTCCGCGCCGAGTCCGGCCGCGGTCTGCGCGACCGAGCCCCGGACCGCCGCGGCCCGGCGGCCATCGAGCGGATGCGCGAACGCCACCTTCGGATAGAGCAGCCTGACCCCGCGGGCGGACAGGTCGGATCCGAGGAAGAACGGCGACGCGGCGGCGAGCGGATGGACCGCCGAGCAGACATCGTGCCGGAAGCCGGGCAGGGTCAGCTCCTCGGTTCGGCAGCCACCGCCCGCGGTCGGCGCTCCCTCGAAAACCTCCACCTCGAGGCCTGCCCTGGCCAGGGTGATCGCCGCGGCCAGCCCGTTCGGACCCGAGCCGACGACGACCGCGTCCGGTGCGCTCACTATCGCCCTGGCCTGCCCCGGCTCACGCGCCGCCTGTTGCTCACAGGCTGAGTATCTCTCGTTCGGCGGCCACGGCGGGCACCGCGAGCGTCATCCAGCGTGGCGGCCCGGCCGGTCAGGGATCGCGGTCGGTGCTTCTGCGCCGCTGGCAGAGGGCGGGATCCCGCCAGGACGCGAACCGCTCGGCGCCCGCAGGCCTATGCCGATCAGACGCCGTTGAGGCCCTTGGCGACCCGCGCGCCGAGCTCGGGATGCACCTGGCGCCAGTACTCGGTCACCCGCGCCCTCACCTCGGCCGTGACCTCGGGCGCGCCGGCGTGGCCGGCGATGTTGGACACGAGGTGGTCCCGGTCGGCCTCCGACATCACGTTCTCCCATAGCGCGCGCGGCTGGCCGAAGTCGTCATCGTCGGCATGCAGCGTATAGGCGCTCCGCAGGATCTCGCCGGCCACCTGATAGCTGTCACCCCGCCACAGCTCGGGGTCGGCAGCGGGGCCGCCGGCCGAGTTCGGCGCGTAGACCGGGTCGGGCGGGTTGTCGTAGCGCATCGGGCCGTCCTTGTTGTAGGAGCGGACCGGCGTTCGCGGCCGGTTCACCGGCAGCTGCAGGTAGTTGGGGCCGATCCGGTAGCGGTGCGTGTCCGGATAGGAGAACAGCCGGCCCTGCAGCATCTTGTCCGGCGACGGCCCGATGCCGGGCACGAAATTCGCCGGCTCGAACGAGGCCTGCTCGATCTCGGCGAAGTAGTTCTCCGGGTTCCGGTGCAGCGTGAACCGGCCGATCGTGATCGGCGGGTAGTCCGAATGCGGCCAGATCTTGGTCAGGTCGAACGGGTTGAACCGGTAATCGGCTGCCTGCTCGAACGGCATCACCTGCACCTCAAAACGCCAGCACGGATGATCGCCGGTGCTGATCGCGGTGTGCAGGTCGCGCAGGTGGAAGTCGCGGTCGAGCGCGGTCATGGCGGCAGCGTCGGCGGCGGTGAAGTTCCTGATCCCCTGCTCGGTCTTGAAGTGGTACTTGACCCAGAACTTCGCTCCGGCGGCGTTGTACCAGAGGAAGGTGTGGCTGCCGTATCCGTTCATGTGCCGCCAGCTGTAGGGCGTGCCGCGATCCGACATCAGGAAGCTGACCTGATGCGCCGACTCCGGTGACAGCGTCCAGAAGTCCCACTGCATGTTGTTGTCGTGCAGGTGGGTGTCGGCGCGCCGCTTCTGGCTGTGAATGAAGTCGGAGAACTTCTGCGGGTCCCTGATGAAGAAGACCGGGGTGTTGTTGCCGACCAGGTCGTAGTTGCCGTGCTCGGTGTAGAACTTCATCGCGAAGCCGCGCGGATCGCGGACGGTGTCAGGGAACCCCAGCTCCCCGGCGACGGTCGAGAACCGGATCAGCATGTCGGTGCTCTTGCCCCTGGCGAACATGCCAGCCTTGGTGTAGTGGCTGACGTCCTCGGTCGCCGTGAAGGTGCCGTAGGCGCCGCCGCCCTTGGCGTGGACCACCCGCTCGGGCACCCGCTCCCGGTTGAATTGAGCCATCTTCTGGATCAGGTAGTGATCCTGAAGCAACAGCGGGCCGTCCGCCCCCACCGACTGTGAGAACTCGTCGCTCGGCGCGGGCGTACCCGCGTCCGTGGTCGATATCGGCCGATAGTCAGTCATGTCCGGTCCCCGTCCCAGCTGCGGCACCGCCCTTCAACGCATCGTTGCACGCAGTAGTCGCCAGTTCACTAACCGGGGTGCGAATCTGTATCCAACCGGCCGGGAAGGGACGAGATTGCCGGTGTTTATCGTGTTGTAGTCCTTCATATAATTTCTTCCATGTCCCAACCGCCCGAGGGCACGGCGCCCGGCCCGGACGAGATCGACCGCGGGCTCCGCGAGATCATCGCGGGAGTTGGCGGCGACGCGGCAGTCCGGGAGCCCTCGGCGGCCGAGCGCTCCCGCAGGCCAGCACAGCCCGTCCAGGCCAAGCGCCTCGGCTGGCGGAACGCGCGGAAGGCCAGGAGGCTGCGCAGGCCAGTGCCAGAGCCCGGGCACCGGCCGCGGCGCGGCGGCACCGGCCGCAGCCCGGCGGCGGGACGCTGGCAGCCCGCGCCGCAGCGCCGGAGCAGGCGCTCGCAGCGGGCCTGGACGATAACGAAGCGGCTCACCGCGCTCGTCTTGTTCCTCGGCCTGCTCTACGGCCTGCATCTGCTCGGCTTCGGCCCGCACTAGCCACCAGGCGACCCGCAGCCCGGCCTCGGCCCGCACCAGCCACCAGACCGCCCGCAGCCGCCCGGCCTCAGCCCGCACCAGCCACCAGACCGCCCGCGCTGGCCGCACGGGCGAGCGGCCTGATCGAATGGGCTCATGGAACGCCTGGAACAGCAGATGCGGTTCGTGACCGAGATCGGCGAGCTCAAAGGGGTACTTCGGCAGACCATGCTCGCCGGGCTCTCCCGCCGGGAGAACTCGGCCGAGCACTCCTGGCACCTGGCGCTGATGGCGCTGACACTGACCGAGCACGCGCCGCCGGGCGCGGACATAGGCCGGGTGATCGCCATGGTCCTGATTCACGATCTGGTCGAGATCGACGCGGGAGACCTGTTTCTCTATGTCGACCCCGAGCAGCAGAGCCGTCAGGACGCGGCTGAACGGGCCGCGGCCGACCGGATCTTCGCTCTGCTGCCCGCCGACCAGGCCAGCGATGTCCGCCGCTTGTGGGACGAGTTCAGCGAGCGCCGGACGCCTGACGCGAAATTCGCCCGCGCGCTCGACCGGCTGCAGCCGATGCTGGAGAACATGGCGGCTGGCGGCGGCACCTGGCAGGAGCACGGGATCACGGCCGACCAGGTGCTGCCCAAGGTGGAGCTGATCGAGGACGGCTCGCCCGCGCTCGGCAGGCTCGCCAGGGGCCTGATCTGCCGCGCCGTCGCGGCCGGATTCCTGGCCCCGGCGCTGGGCGCGGCGGGCCAGCCGGGTGAATACGCGGTTTGATCCCCGAAAACCGAGATCGATACGCGGATTCACTCGGGTGGTCATGACGAGAAGAAGATCAACTTGGTCGCGGCGAGCAGACCTATTACGACAATAAGGACACGCAGGACGGTCGGCGGCAGGCGGCGGCCGATCCGGGCGCCGATCAGGCCGCCGAGCGTCGACCCGGCCGCGATCAGGGCCACCGCGAGCCATGCCACGTGGGCGAAGATGATGAAAACCGCCGCCGCGGCGCCGTTCACGATCGTGACGAGGACGTTCTTGGCGGCGTTCACCCGTTGCAGGCTCTCGGTCAGCGCGATCCCGAGCAGGCCGATGACCAGGACACCCTGCGCCGCGCCGAAATAGCCGCCGTAGACGCCCGCGAGGAAGATCCCGGCCGCCAGCGCCGGTCCGCCGTGCGGCTTGCGTTCCCCGCCGCGCGCGGCGACCCAGGCCGACAGCCGGGGCTGGGCCACGACCAGGACGCAGGCGATCAGGATCAGCACAGGGACGGCGAGCCTGAAGACGCTGGCCGGCAGCGCCAGCAGGGCGACCGCACCGGTCAGCGCGCCAGCGCAGGACGCCGCTCCCAGCCTGACCAGGCGGCTCCGCTGGCCGTGCAGCTCGCTGCGGTATCCGTAGGAGCCGCTGAAGTTGCCAGGGACGAGGCCGACGTTGTTGGAGACGTTGGCCACAACCGGCGGGAAGCCGAAGGCGAGCAGCGTGGGGAAGGTGATCAGCGAGCCGGAGCCGACGACGGCGTTGATGGCGCCGGCCGCGAGCGCCGCGGCGAGGATCGCCAGGATCTCAGCAGCCGACACATGATCCCCGAAGCATCACAGCCGATCGTAGGGCAGCGACCGAATCTCCCAGGCACCACCGCACCCACGAACCAGGACGCGGCGGACAGAATCGGTCAGGCCGGGCGGTCATGCAAGCGGCAGGGCCCTGGCCATCCAGCGCGCTGCGCGCCGCTCGACATGAAGCGGCACGCCGAAGCAGCGGGACAGGTTCAGGTCGGTGAATACCTCGCTGACCGGCCCGGCCGCGAGCACGGTCCCCTGCCGGAGCAGCAGGGCGTGACTGAAGCCCTCGGGCACTTCCTCCAGGTGGTGCGTGACAAGCACCAGGATCGGAGACTGCGGATCTCGGACGACCGCGGCGATCCTGCTCAGCAGATCCTCGCGAGCACCCAGGTCAAGGCCCGCGGCCGGCTCGTCGAGCAGCAGCAGCTCGGGATCGGCCATCAGCGAGCGGGCGATCTGCACCCGCTTACGCTCGCCCTCGGACAGCGTTCCGAACCGCCGCCTGATCAGGTGAGCGCAGCCGAGCGCGTCGAGCAGCTCGACCGCCCTGACCAGATCGAGGGAGTCGTACTCCTCGCTGCCGCGGCCCAGGATTCCGTAGCTTGCGGTCATCACGAGGTCGATCACCTTCTCGCCCCGCGGCACCTGATCGGCGACGGCAGCGCTGGCGATCCCGACCCGGCTCCGCAGCTCGATCAGATCCGCCTCCGCCACCGGCTGACCGAGAATCTCGGCGGTGCCCTCGGTGGGGAAGACCAGCCCCGCGGCGAGCTGAAGCAGCGTCGTCTTGCCGGCGCCGTTCGGGCCGAGTATCACCCAGCTCTCGCCGTCGCGCACGGTCCAGCTGACATTCCTGAGCAGCATCAGCTGATCGCGGCAGACCGCTACCTGGCGAAGGCGCAGCACCTCAGCCGGCATGCGGCGTCCAGAAGGTCACCAGCTCGCCGGTCCCGTCACCCTCGCCGAGCGCCAGCGCGGGCCAGCTCAGATCGAGACCGATGACCGCGATCGCCGAGGTCGGGAGGTCCGCTGGCTGGCCGGTGATGATCTCGACCAGGTCGGCGGCGGCCGGGTTGTGCCCGACGTACATGAGCGTGCGAGCGGACGCCGGCGCCGCCCCGAGAATGTCGAGCAGCTGCCGTGCGTCGGCCTGATAGAGCCGGGGATCGAAGCTGACTTCAGGCTCGGCGCCGAGCGCGGCGCTGACCTGCTGCCAGGTCTGCCTCGCCCGTTTAGCCATCGAGCAGAACACCAGGTCAGGAACCTGCCCGCGGGCTGCCAGCCAGCCGCCAGCAGCCGTGGCGTCCCGGCGTCCCCTTGGCCGCAGGGCGCGCTCGGCATCAGGACCGCCGGGAAGCTCACCGGCCTTCGCGTGCCTCATCACGATCAGATGCCGTTGCGCTGTCATGACATCTATCGTCTGGCAGACCCGCGGCGACGCACGCGCCGGCGCGCCGACTGGGCCTCCCGGTCACGGCGGACGGCGGGTCTCGGACGCATCGCCGGGACTCGCCGCTCGCCGCTCGCCGGTTACCCGGGCAATCAGGCGGTAGCCGGCTCGGCCGGCTTCTCGTCGTCGGCCGAGGCCGTGGCCCCGTCCGGACCGCCGGCTCCGTCCGCCTCGCCCGATCCGCTCGAGGCGATGCCGGTCGCGCGCCGCTTGGCGATCACGATCGAGCCGACCACGATGGCCAGGGCGCCGATGGCCACGCCGGCCCGGAGCCCGTGGTTGGCCGAGTACTTGACCACGCTGGTGGCGATCAGCAGCGAGACCAGGTTCATCACCTTCATCAGCGGGTTGATCGCCGGGCCCGCGGTGTCCTTGAACGGGTCGCCGACGGTGTCGCCGATCACCGTCGCCGCGTGCGCCTCCGATCCCTTGCCGCCGTAGTGGCCGTCCTCGACCAGCTTCTTGGCGTTGTCCCAGGCACCGCCGGAGTTGGCCAGGAACACGGCCATCAGCACACCGGCCGCGATC
>DATNIU010000081.1:0-27325 GCA_035604275.1 Streptosporangiaceae bacterium
GTGATCCGGCCGGACAGCCAGGTCCGGCCGGATCACGAGCCGCGGAACCAAGAACCACGAGGAACGGTCACCACGGACCACGAAACACGGACCGCGAACTGCGGACCGCGAACTGCGGACCGCGGACAGCACGGAAGGCGAGGTAGCCAGATGACCCGTGTGCGACAGGTCGGAGATCAGGTCGAGGAACTGCTTAGCTCCCTGCGCGCAGGCGGCAGCCAGGCCGCCGCGGAGGAGCTGGTGCGGCTGCTGGTCGGCCTGTACGGAGACGGCCTTGAGCACATCGTCACCGTGCTGCGCTCTCACGGCGAGTCGGGTCAGGCCATTATGGCCGCTCTCGCCGAAGATCCGCTGGTGGAGAGCCTGCTGCTGCTGCACGACCTGCATCCGCTCGACATCGACGCACGCGTGCAGCAGGCACTGGACCGGGTCAGGCCCTACCTCGGCTCGCACGCGGGCGGAGTGGAGTATCTGGGCGTGACCGACGGGGTAGCCCGGCTGAGGCTGGAGGGCAGCTGCCACGGCTGCCCGTCATCGGTGGTCACCGTCCAGCTCGCGATCGAGAGCGCCGTGCTTGACGCCGCACCGGAGGTCACCGAGGTTCTCGTCGAGGGCATGACTGCGGCGGCGGGACCGAAGCTGCTGCAGATCGGCCAGCGCCCGGAGACCGACACCGTCGGCGCGTCGCCCGCCGCGAACGGCGTCCAGCCCGGCAGTGGGGTCGGCTGGATCACGCTGCCGAACATCGGCCCGCCGAGCTCGCGTCCGGTCACGGCATCGGCCGGCGGGACGACTGTGCTGGTCTGCGCCGTCCGCGGCACGCTCTACGCCTACCGTGACGCCTGCGCGGCATGCGGCGCCTCGCTCGCGGACGGATCGCTCGACCGCGAGCAGCTGACCTGCCCCGGCTGCGCGGCGCGGTACAACGTGCGGCTGGCCGGCCAGGGCATCGACGACGCCGCGCTGCACCTTGACCCGCTGCCGCTGCTCGCCGACAGCCACGGCGTCCGCGTCGCGCTGCCCGAGGCGGCTCGCGCATGAGCGGCCCGACCGGGCTGCGCCGATTCGTGACCGAGGCCGGCACCGCCCCGCCCGTCGCAGCAGGCTCGGCCACCGCCACCGGCTCGGCCACCACGACCAGACCGGCCACCGCCTCGGCCACCACGACCGGACCGGCTGTCGTGGCTCAGTCGTCACCAGCGGCCGGACCGGCACCCGCGCCCGCCAGACTGCCTACCGCGATCTCGGCCGCCTGGGAGGGACCGGGCCAGGCCGGCCGGTCCGCCGAGGCCGCGCCGGCCGAGAAGTGCGAGCTGTGCGCGACCGAGATCCCGGCCGAGCACGGTCACGTGGCCGATCTAGAGCAGTCCAGCCTTGTGTGCGCGTGCCGGGCCTGTTATCTGCTGTTCACGCACTCCCAGGCCGGCCGGGGACGGTACCGGGCCGTCCCCGACCGGTATCTCGCCGACCCCGCTCACCCGCTGTCCGCCGCCGAGTGGGACGCGCTCGAGATCCCGATCGGCCTGGCCTTCTTCCTGCGCCGCTCGGAGACCGGTGAGGTCACCGGCTTCTACCCGAGCCCGGCCGGGGCCACCGAATGCAAGCTCGACCTGGCGGCATGGGACCGGCTGGCGGAGTCCCATCCGCTGCTCGCCGAGCCAGCCGACGACGTCGAGGCCACCCTGATCTCACGGAACGAGAACGGCGTCGACTGCTTTCTCGTGCCGATCGACGCCTGCTATGAGCTGGCCGGCCGGATGCGGCTGCACTGGCGCGGCTTCGACGGCGGCACCGAGGCGCGGCAGGCCATCGCCGACTTCCTAGCGGGCCTGCGTGCCCGCGCCCGCCCGCTGCGCCAGGAGTCCCGGCATGGCTGAGCTCGTCTTCGACTGCGTCGGCGCCCATCCCGACAAGTACGCCGTCGTGCCGTCCTTGTCGCTGGTGCTGCGGATCAGCGAGACCACCGGCCGCAAGATCGACGCGATCGCGCTGCGCTGCCAGATCCGGATCGAACCTGCCAGGCGCCGTTATACCGACGCCGAGGCGGAGCGCCTGAACGACCTGTTCGGAGACACCCAGCGCTGGGCCGACACGCTGAAGCCGCTTCAGCTCACCACGGTGTCGATCATGGTGCCCGGGTTCGCGGGCAGCACCGAGATCGACCTGCCGATCACCTTCAGCTATGACCTCGAGATCGGCTCGACGAGGTACTTCACCGGCCTTGACAGCGGCGAGGTGCCACTGCTCCTGCTGTTCAGCGGGACGGTCTTCGGATCCGCTGGCGGCAGGCTGAGCGTGCAGCAGGTCCCGTGGAGCTGCGAGACGCCCTACCGCCTCCCGGTCAGCGTCTGGCGCGAGGCGATCGACGCGCACTTCCCGAACAGCGCCTGGATCAAGATGAGCACAGCCACGCTCGACGAGCTTGCCCGGTTCAAGACCAGGCGCGCACTGCCGACCTGGGACGCGACGCTGTCGGCCCTGCTCGCGCTGGCCGCCGGGACCAACGAGACGGCCGCCCGGACCACCGAGACGGCCGCCCGGACCACCGAGACGGCCGCCCGGACCACCGAGACGGAGCAGCCGTGACTCCTGACTCAGCGGCTCTTGACCATGCGCGCAAGGTCGCGGACGCCGTCCTCTACGAGGGCTACCTGCTGTACCCGTACCACCGCGCCGCGCAGAAGAACCAGGTCAGATTCCAGTTCGGCGTGCTGATGCCGCCGGCCTACGGCGACCTTGATCCGTCCGAGCCATCGGCCAGCCAGACCGAGTGCCTGCTGGAATGCGGCGACCAGGCGCGGGTGCTTGTGCGAGTCCGGTTCCTGGAATTGCAGCGCCGTACGGTGCAGGAAGTGATGCCCGGGACCGGTGAGCTGCGCGACGTTGAGACGCTTCTGATCGACGGAACCGAGTTCAGCCGCTGGGACGAGGCCACCGAGCGGGAGCAGCAGGTCGTGGCGACCGTGGCCGACCTGCTCGGCACCGACACCGACCTGCCGGTATCCGTCGGGGCCGGGCAGACCTGCGAGGACCTCACCAGCTCAGCCGGCGCCCCCGCCGGGAGGCTGATCCGCCGCTGGGCAGCGCTGCACGGCGTCGTCCGGCTGCACGCGGAGCGGGTCGCCGGCCCTTACGGCGCGCTCAGGCTGCGGGTCAGGATCGAGAACCACACCGTGCCTGACCCGCCGCCGTGCGACCGGGACGACGCTCTCCGGCATGCCCTGATCGCCGCGCACACCCTGATCAGCGTGCCCGGCGGGTCGTTCATTTCGATGACCGACCCGCCCCAGTGGGCCGCGGCCGAGGTAGCGGCGTGCGTGAACATCGGCACCTGGCCGGTCCTGGCCGGGCCGCAGGACTGCCACGACCTGATGCTGTCCTCGCCGGTCATCCTCTACGACCATCCCGAGATCGCGAAGGAGAGCGCCGGGGATCTGTTCGACGCCACCGAGATCGACGAGATCCTGACGCTCCGTACCCTCGCGCTGACCGACGCCGAGAAACAGGCAGCCCGCGCCACCGACGCTCGCGCCGCCGAGCTGATCGACCGGGTGGACGGCCTGCCGCCGGAGATGCTCGAACGCATGCACGGCGCGATCCGGTACCTGAGGGCGGCGCCCGCCGCGCTGCCCCCGGTGACCGCCACCGGACCGGGCGACGACCTGTTCGCCGAGCGGCCCTCGGTCCCCTGGTGGGACCCGGGCTCGGACGCGTCCGTGTCGCCCGACTCCGACCACGTCATCATCGACGGCGTGCCGATCGCGCGCGGCAGCCTGGTCAGGATGCGCCCGGGCGCCCGCCGCGCCGACGCGCAGGACCTGTTCCTGGTCGGCCGCGAGGCACGAGTGGAAGCGGTGCTGCACGACGTGGACGGGAACGTGCACCTGGCGGTGACCCCGGAGCATGATCCGGCTGCCGACCTGCACCGAAGCCACGGCAGATTCCTCTACTTCGCCACTGACGAGATCGAGCCCATCGAGCCTGCCCGCCACGGTCGGGCCCGGCCAGAGGAGGAAACGGCATGATCATCAAGCTGATCAAGGCAGCGATACTCGCAGCGGTCCTGGCGGCCGTCGTCCAGTCGCTGCCCGATATCAAGCGGTACCTCGAGCTGCGCGAGATGTGACGCGACGGGCACCGAAGCGCGCAGGCAAGCGGAACTCGTCCGATCCGACCAGTGAGGCAGGATTTCATGGAGACGATCATCGGATTCGCGGCCGGCTTCCTGGTCGGCACCCGCGAGGGCAGGGCCGGTCTCGAGCGGATACGCACGTCATTGCGGGATATCGCGAACTCGCCGCAGACGCGCCGCCTGGCGTCCGACGCGATCACCCTGGCCGGCTCGATGGCACGGCACGCCTGCGCCAACGGCGTCGGCGGCGCCGCCAGCGGCGTGGCGGGCCTGCTGCTTGACCGGGCCGACCGGCGGACCCGAGCGTCGCACGCGGCTTGACCTCAGGGCGGCGCGACCGGCTGGGCCGCGCTGAGCCCGGCCCTGGCCAAGAGAGCAGTCTCGCGACGCCGGTCAGCTGGCCTTGCCCGCGCCCGCGCTCGATGGCTGTGGCTCGATGTGCCTGGCCGTGCTGAACCACGCGGCCCGGCGCCAGACGTGCCTGCGCTTGCCGTATGGCCTCGGTCCGATCTCTGGCACCCGCGCGGCGCGGTAGAAGAACCACTTGCCGATCTCGATGAGCACGAGATAACAGGCGACCATACCGACCAGCGCGGCGTAGAAGGCCAGCGGCAACGGCGCGAAGCCGAGGGTGGCGGCCAGCGGCGTGGCCGGAAGCACCGCGCCTACGAGCACCACTCCGAAGGCCGCGAGCAGCAGCGGCAGGCTGGGCCTGCTGCGGAAGAACGGGATCCTCCGGGTTCGGATCGCGAAGATCACCAGCGTCTGCGTCGCCAGTGACTCGACGAACCAGCCGGACCTGAACAGGGCGGGCCCGGCGTGGAACACCCACAGCATGATGCCGAAGGTGGCGAAGTCGAAGACCGAGCTGATCGGCCCGAAGTAGAGCATGAACCTGCGGATGAACCCGACGTCCCAGCGCGAGGGCCTGGCCAGCTGCTCGGAGTCGACCTCGTCGGTCGGGATCGCCAGCTGGCTGGAGTCGTACATCAGGTTGTTCAGCAGGATCTGGGACGGGAGCATGGGCAGGAACTTCAGGAACACCGACGCGCCGGCGGCGCTGAACATGTTGCCGAAGTTGCTCGACGTGCCCATCAGCACGTACTTGATCGTGTTAGCGAAGATCCGGCGGCCCTCCACGATGCCGTCGGCGAGCACGTCCAGGTCCTTCTCGAGCAGGATGACGTCGGCGGCGTCCTTGGCGACGTCGGTGGCCGAGTCCACCGAGATGCCGACGTCGGCGGCATGCAGGGCGAGCGCGTCGTTCACGCCGTCGCCGAGGAAGGCCACGTCGACCCCGGTCTGCCGCTGGATGCGGACGATCCTGGCCTTGTGCTCGGGGCTGACCCGCGCGAACACGGTCGTCGTCGGGATCACCTTCCCGAGCTGCGCGTCATCGAGCCGGTCGAGGTCAGCACCGGTCAGCGCACCGCCGACCGGGAGGTCGAGGTCATGGCAGACCTTCGCGGCGACCGCGGGATTGTCCCCGGTGACTATCTTGACGGCTACCCCGAGCCCGGCCAGGCGCTTCAGGGCCACGGCCGCACCGCTCTTGGGCGCGTCGAGGAAGACGAGCAGGCCGATCAGCCGCAGGTCGTGCTCGTCACCGGCGGTCAGCGTGGCAAGCTCGGCCGCCGGCCTGGTGGCGACGGCCACCACCCGGTTCCCCGCGGCGAACTCCGTGTCGAGCGCGGCTCGCGCATCAGCGGGGACGCCGGCGCACCGGTCGAGCACGGTCTCCGGTGCCCCCTTGGTGACCAGTGTCCGCTCACCCGCGGCATCGGTCACGAGGACGGATACCATCCGCCGCTCGTGATCGAACGGGAGCGTGGCGAGCCGGGCATAAGCGGACACCCCGACGCGCTGCGAGGCGGCGGCAGGCGACTCCCAGAGCGCGACATCCAGCGGATTGCCGCCCACGGCACGACCCTGCGTCAGGGCGGCCTCATCGCACACCAGGCCCCACCGCACCGTGTCGCCGGCCGAGGCGCCGTCCGCGCCGAAACCGCGCATGAAGCTGATCCTGCCCTCGGTCAGCGTTCCGGTCTTGTCGGTGAACAGCACGTCGACGTCACCGAGGTCCTCGATGCAGACCAGCCGCTTGACCAGCACCTTGCGCCGCGCCATCTGCCGCGAGCCGGCCGCCAGGCTGGCCGAGACCACAGCGGGAAGCAGCTGCGGGGTAATCCCGACCGCGATCGCCAGGGAGAACAGCAGCGCGTCGAGGATCGGCTTGTGCAGAACGACGTTGATCACGAAGATCGACGAGGTCAGCACCCCGGCGACCTCGACGAGCAGCACCGAGAAGCGGCGCAGCCCGGCCTGGAACTCCGTTTCCAGCTGATGCGAGCCGAGGCCAAGCGCGATCCGGCCGAACTCCGCGCGGGCGCCGGTGGCCACCACCACCCCGCGTCCGCTGCCCGCGTGCACGACCGTGCCCATCAGCGCGCAGTCCGCCAGGTCGCCCAGCGCCGTCCCGGCCGGCACGGGCGCAGGATCTTTCTCGGCCGGCATCGACTCGCCGGTGAGGATCGACTCGTCGCACTCCAGGCCAGCCCCGGCCAGCAGCCGCAGGTCAGCGGGTATGACGTCACCGAGCGAGAGGTCGACCACGTCTCCTGGCACCAGCTCGGTCACGTCGACCCGGGCCGGCTGGCCGTCACGCAGCGCCGTGGCCTGATGGCGGATCTGCGAGTGCAGAGCCTCGGCCGCCTTCTCGGCCCGGTACTCGTTGAGGAAGCCCATGCCGACCGACAGCGCGACGATCACGCCGATGATCACCGCGTCGCTGCGCTCGCCGACGAAGTAGGAGGCCACGGCCGCGACCAGGAGCAGGCCGAGCAGCGGTGACTTGAGCTGATGCCAGAGCACGGGCCACAGCCGCGCCCGGTGGGACACGATCGCGTTCGGGCCGTACCTGCTCAGCCGGTCCGCTGCCACCGCCGCGGACAGGCCGGTCTGCGCCGTCCCGAGCTGGTCGAGCACGGCACGGGCGTCCAGCGCGCTCGCGGCGGCGATGTCCAGGCCGGCCTCGGCGCCCGCCGGCGGGATCCTGGCGGTTACCGCTGTCATTGCCGGGTCACCCGCTGGCCTGCTCGAATGCACATGCCGCCATCTCACTGGGCGCGATTAGTGTCCCAACAGGGCCAAAGGACCATTTCTTGGCCAGATTCAGTGACACTCTCCCGGGCCGCGGCGCGCTTCCTGCCATGGCGGCAGCGACGACCGGCGGTACCTGTGGGCCAACGGGCGCCCACCCGGGCGACATCCGTGCACGAGGGCTCGACCCAGGGCGGGGACACCACAGGCTCTAACGCGTCGTGACCTTCGGCAGCGCCAGCCGCGCTGTGCGAGCGCACCGGCCCCCGGCAGGGTGGCGGTCCGGTGGTGCTGCCGTCGCGTGACGGTGCCCGCTGGTAGCCTCTCGGCCCTGTGAGTATCCCCGCGATCGCGACAGCACAGGACGACAGTCAGCCCGGCGGGCCGGTTAGAGATGATCTGTTTTTTTCTCTGCGCAGCTGGCAGAAGGCCGCGTACCTGGAGTACTTCCGCGCCGGGATGCGCGATTTCCTGCTGGTCGCGACGCCGGGCGCGGGGAAGACGGCGTACGCGCTGACGGTCGCCGCCGAACTGCTCGCCCGGCGTCAGATCGCCGCGATCACGGTGGTCACGCCGACCGAGCACCTGAAGTACCAGTGGTCCCAGGCGGCGGCCGGCTTCGGGATCCCGATCGACCCCGCCTACCGCAACGCGCAGGGCCGGGTGTCGGCCGACTACACCGGGGTGGCGGTGACCTACGCCCAGGTGGCCGCGCATCCGGCGCTGCACAGGCAGCGCACGGAGAACAGGCGCACGCTGGTGATCTTCGACGAGATCCACCACGCGGGCGACGCGCTCTCCTGGGGCGAGGCGGTCAGCGAGGCGTTCGAGCCGGCCACCAGGCGGCTGGGGCTGACCGGCACCCCCTTTCGTACCGACGCGAACCCGATCCCGTTCGTGACCTACCTGCCGGACGCCGATGGCAACCTGCGCAGCCTGCCTGACTACGTCTACGGATACGGCCCGGCGCTCGACGACATCGTGGTCCGGCCGGTGATCTTCCTCGCCTACTCGGGCGAGATGAGATGGCGGACCAGGGCCGGTGATGAGATCAGCGGCACTCTCGGCGCCCCGATGACCGCCGACCAGCTCGCCCAGGCGTGGCGGACCGCGCTTGACCCGGACGGTGACTGGATCGCGCGGGTGCTCGACGCCGCCGACCGGCGGCTCACCGAGGTGCGCCGGGGCATGCCCGACGCGGCAGGCCTGGTCATCGCCGGAGATCACGCGGACGCGCGCGCCTACGCTGCGCTGCTGCGCCGCCTGACCGGGACCCGGCCGGTGGTGGTGCTCTCCGACGACCGCAGCGCGAGCAAGAAGATCGCCGCGTTCGGGGCGGGCAGCGATCGCTGGCTGGTCGCCGTGCGGATGGTCTCAGAGGGCGTGGACATCCCGCGGCTGGCGGTCGGCGTCTACGCGACCAGCGTGTCCACGGCGCTGTTCTTCGCGCAGGCGGTGGGCAGGTTCGTACGGGCGCGGCAGCGCGGTGAGACGGCGTCGATGTTCCTGCCGTCCATCCCGGTCCTGCTCCGCTATGCGACGGAACTGGAGGCCGAACGGGACCATGTGCTGCGCCGCCGGGACGATCCCGACGCGCCCGAGCGCGAGCTCGCGGACGCGCTGCGCCAGCGGGACACCGCTGACCAGATGGACGAGGCGCCGTTCAAGGCGCTCGAGGCGTCGGCGCAGTTCGACCGCGTGCTGTACGACGGCAACGAGTTCGGCGCCAGCGCCGAGGACGAGGACTTCCTAGGACTGCCCGGGCTGCTCGAACCTGACCAGGTGGCGCTGCTGCTCCGCAAACGGCATGCCGACCAGCTCAGTAAAAGGGCGAAACACCATGAGCGCGAACGGGCCGGCACCGCAGAATCGCCCGCGCGAGCCGCCCGGGCCGGCACCGCTGACACCAGCGCTCGCGAGACCCTTGCCGCCCTGCGGAAGGAACTGAACGGACTGGTCAGGGCGTGGCACCACCGGACCGACCAGCCGCATGGCGTGATCCACGCCGAGCTGCGCCGGTCCTGCGGCGGACCTCCGCTACCGCAGGCGACGTCGGAGCAGGTCAGCGCGCGGATCGAGACGATCCGCCGCTGGGCAGCGGAGCGCCGCTGACTATGAGAGCCCGATCCGCGCCCTGCTACTCGGCCTGTGACGGCTGGTCCAGCTCAATCCCGATAACCCGTGCCACACGGTCGAGATCGACGTCGCAGGCAAGGATGGCGGCTTGCTGCCGCCAGGCGACGGCGGCGATCATGCAGTCAATCAGGCCTCTGGGGGTGACGCCGGCCTGCCGGCACCGCCGGTAGATTCGCATGGCACCGTCGAAGTCGATGGCTGCGTCGAAGTGGCAGTGATGGAACCTCAGCAAGAGCCGGCGCAGATCGGCCTCGCGGGAGTCGCTGCGTGCACCCGCGAGCACTTCCATGATCACTGGTTCGGTGACGGCGACCGGCCCTTCGGCCGCGATGAGTTCCGAGAGGCGCCGGTCGGTCGCGTTGCCGGTGGCCCGGTCGTATTCGACCCAGGCCGAGGTGTCGGCCAGGATCACGCGGCACTCTGGGGGTGGGTGTCTTCGGGGACCTCCGCGATGGCGTGAGCGCCGCGCATCGCCAGAGCCTCGTCCCGGGTCATGGGCTGCCCGGCCAGGTGGCGCAGGGCGAACTCGACAGCCTCAGTCTTGGTATGCAGGCCGTAGCGGTCCATGACGGCACGGAGATAGGTGTCCTCGATCTCGATGTTCGTGCGCACTCTGCTCATACACCTACTCTACACCCCAGGTGTATAAAGCGTGTATAGCATGCGCCGGGCGCGTCTGGGCAACCGGCCTGCGCCGCCGACGGGCGACAGGACAGTGCCCTCGTGCGAATGGCGTCCTAGTCCACGTAGCCAGACATGACAACACAGGTGATGTGGCTCCGGAGCCGTCGGCGGCAGCCTAGCCTGGGCATGCGAAGGCCCGCGCCGCTGGTAGCGGGGTCGATGCTGACCAGTTCGACACGGTCGCCACGGCTCACCCGCAGGCTGCGGCGTCACTAGCCGGCCTCCGGTTCCTCGGCCCGGGCGATCATCGCCGCAAGGTCGTCCGGGCCGGCCGCGTTCAGCACGTACCGGCGATCGTCGCGGCGTCGCGCGCACCAGGCGGTGCCATCGACGTACTGGCGCACGGTCCGGACCTCCCGGCCGGGGCCAGGTCGCTTCCAGCCGGACACATGACACCAGCCCCGGCAGATGCGGCCCACCAAGCCGGAACGGCCGGCCCGACACCAGTCCGGCACGGCACCAGCCGGAGACCGCGACATCCAGATACCGCGACATCCAGATACCGTGACGTCCGGGCTCCGCGACATCCCGGACTCCGCGCGACATCCGGACACGCTGTATCCGGGCGCACAATGACACCAAAGCACTCAAGCACTTCCCAAGCCGCTGAACGACCCTAGGAGCGGGCCATGTGCCGGTTGTTCGGTATGACGGCGGGAACGCTGCCAGTTCATGCGACATTCTGGCTGCTCGATGCCCCCGACTCGCTGGAGGCGCAGAGCCGGCGCAACGCCGACGGGAGCGGGATCGGGTTCTTTGACCGCTCCGGACAGCCCGTGCTCGACAAGCAGCCCGAGCCAGCGTTCGGTGACCGGGAGTTCATCCGTGAGGCGAAGCATGCCGAGTCGGCAACGTTCGTCGCCCATGTGCGCCTAGCGACAGCGGGCGGACCTAGCCTGGCGAACACCCATCCGTTCACGATGCACGGCCGGATCATGGCGCACAACGGCGGCCTCGGCGAGATCTCGCGCCTGGACGCCGAGCTCGGCCCGTACCGCGATCTGGTGCTCGGCGACACCGACTCGGAGCGCTACTTCGCGCTGATCACCCAGCAGATCGACATGCATGACGGTGATGTCGGCGCAGGGATCGTCGCCGCAGCGCGCTGGATCGGCACCCATCTGCCGGTCTCCTCGCTGAACGCGGTCGTCACCGCGCCCGGTGAGCTGTGGGCGCTGCGTTATCCGGGCCAGCACGCACTGCACGTCATCTCCCGGCCAGCCGGGGACAGCAAGCCAGCCGGAGTCCGCGATCCCGGCGGGGATCGTCAGCCCGGCGGGGACGATCAGCCCGCCGCTGGCCCGCACGGGGCACCACCCGCTGGTCTGCACGTCCGCAGCGCCATGTCGTCGGTGCGCGCGCCCGGGCTGCGCGACATTCCCACCGTCGTGGTCGCGTCGGAGGAACTCGACGGCGAGAGCGGCTGGCGCATGCTGGCGGCAGGCGAACTGCTCCATGTGCGCCCCGACCTGACCATCGAGTCCGCCGTAGTGCTGCCCGACCCGCCGGCCCGCCTGATCCCCCTCACCGGGCACGGCCCGAACATCGACACCTGACCGACCGCCGGCCTGCCGGATGGCTGCTACGACGGGCGCCTGCAAGAATCGCCGGGTGCGCGTGGTATCGGAGTCAGGCCTTGCCGCCGTGCTCGGCAGGCTGCCCGGCACGCCGCGGGTCGTGGTGGGCGGTAACTTCGCCACACCCTGGCGGACCCTGGCAGTTCTCGACGCGGCGATCGGCGAGTACCAGCTGTTCGCGCTCAACGCCCAGCCAGGCTTCCCTGACCGGGACGGGGTCGTACTCGAGTCATCGTTTACCGGACCTGGCATGCGGGGCCACAGCCGGCTGCGGTACTTCCCCTGCCGCCTGTCGCTCGTGCCCAGCCTGCTGCGAGAGGTTCTGCCGCCTGATGTAGTCCTTGTGCACACGTCGACGCCGATTCATGGCACGGTGTCGCTCGGCGTCGAGGTGAACATACTCCCGGCCGCGATCGAGGCCGCGCGGGCGCGTGGCGGCCTGGTTATCGCCCAGCTCAACAAGCACATGCCGTACACCTACGGCGACGCCGTGCTGGCCGATGACCACATCGACCTGGCGATCGAGGCGGATGCGCCGCTGGCCTCGCCGGCGCCGCGCCATGTGGCCGGGACCTCCCAGCCGATCGGCGAGCGCGTCGCGGCGTTCGTATCCGACGGCGCGACCCTCCAGCTCGGCATCGGCGCGGTGCCCGACGCCGTGCTTGCCGCCCTCACCGGGCGCCGCGGCCTGGCCGTGTGGTCAGAGATGTTCAGCGACGGCGTCCTCGCCCTTGACCAGGCGGGGGCGCTCGACCCAGATCGCCAGATCACGGCATCGTTCGCGTTCGGCAGCGCCGAGCTGCACGACTGGATCGACCGCAACCCGAGGGTTCAACTGCTGCGGACCGAGAAGACCAACGATCCGAGCCTGATCGCCAGGCAGCGCATGCTCGTCTCGGTGAACGGCGCGCTCCAGGTCGACCTGTTCGCCCAGGCGAACGCGAGCTGGGTGCATGGCGCGATCTACTCGGGGTTCGGCGGGCAGCCAGACTTCGTGGTAGGGGCGCTGCACTCACCCGGCGGACACGCGATCATCGCCCTGCCGTCCTGGCACGCCAAGGCCAATGTGTCGACGATCGTGCCGCGGCTGGACGGCACGGTGACCTCCTTTCAGCACAGCTTCGTCGTCAGTGAGCACGGCACGGCGGCGATCTGGGGCCACGACTCCGTCGGCCAGGCTGAGCAGATCATCAACAATGTCGCGCACCCCGCGATCCGCGACCACCTGCATGCCGCGGGCCGCGAACTCGGTCTCCGGCTCCGCTGACCCGGTCAGCGGGCCGCATATGCCGGCCGCGCGAACGGGCGGGCCTCAGTTGTCTCTCGAGAAGATCCGCAGGAAGAAGAGGAACACGTTCAGCACGTCGATGAAGATCGATGCCGCCAGCAGGGGCGCGGACCTGATGTCCTTCGACCGCCGCAGCCGCTGGAAGTCGAACATCGTGAACCCCGCGAAGATCACCAGGCCGATGACAGAGTAGATCAGCCAGCCGTGCGGGATGCTGACGAAGATCATCACGATGCCGAAGACGATCAGGGTAATCAGGGCCAGGAAGCACACCCGCGCGATGGCCGCCAGGTCCCGCCTGGTGGCGTATCCAGCCGCGCCGAAGCCCGCGATGAACAGGGCGGTCGCACCGCCCGCGCTCCACAGCGCCTTCGGGTTCGTTCCCGCGTAGTAGGCCAGGGTCGGCGCCAGCGCCAGGCCGATCAGCAACCCGAAGGCGACCAGCAAGCCGATCGTGAGCTGCTGGGATCGCCGGACGGTGAAGTTCATGGCGATCAGGCAGGCGATCGCCGCGATGAACCAGACGAGACCGAGGCCGTAGGAAAGGTCGCGGCCGAGGTAGGCGCCGGCCGCGAAGATTGCCGCGGTCAGCGCTACGTAGCTCATGGTCTGGCTGAATAGCGTGCGCGTCCGGTCCTGGAACACCACGCCTGATCCGCCGTAGACCGCCGGATAGCTCATCATGCTCTCCTTCGGAGTCTGCACTCCGATCATCTCTCAGCCAGCAGACCAGCGCGACCAGCGGACGGACGCGGGCTGCGGCAGGAGACGGGCAGCGGCGGAAGCGGGCAGCGGCGGAGACGGGCAGCGGCGGAGACGGGCAGCGGGCGCGGGCGAACGGTGACCAGCAGGTGGGGCGAACGGCATGCGGCGGCAAACGGCGGGCGGGACCCCTGTCGGCGGGCGGCGGGCGTCAGCAACCGGAATCGGTCACCGCCCATCGCGGGCCGGCCAGGATCCGGGAAGTCCGGCATCGGTGCGTACCGTCTCGCCTGGCATCATGCCTGCATGCGGATACTGATCATCGGCGGCACCGCCTTCGTCGGCAGGCACATCGCGCAGACGGCGCTGACTGCCGGGCACGACGTCACGCTGTTCCACCGCGGCCAGACCGGGGCGAACCTGTTCCCGCAGGCCACGCATCTGACCGGGAACCGCAACGAGGACCTGTCCGCGCTCGCCACCGCACGCTGGGACGCGACCATCGATGTCTGCGGCTACCTGCCAGGCCAGGTGCGCTCGCTGGCCGAAGCCCTGGACGGGCGCGGGGGCAAGCACGTCTTCATCTCGTCGGTCTCGGTCTACCGGACGCCGCTCGCCCCCGGCTACACCGAGGACGCGCCGCTGGCCGAGCTGGACGACCCCGCGACGCAGGAGATCAACGACCGGACCTACGGCGGCCTCAAGGCAGCATGCGAGCGCGCCGTCACCGAGCTCTACCGTCCTGAGGGCTCCGCGATCGTCCGCCCGACCTACGTGATCGGACCGCATGACTACTCCGGCCGGCTTACCTGGTGGGTCGAGCGGATCGCGCGCGGCGGCGCCGTCCTGGCACCGGGCCGGCCCGACTATCCGATCCAGGTGATCGACGCCCGGGACATGGCCGCGTGGATCGTGCGTCTGGCCGCGGGGCCGGTGACCGGCGTCTTCCACGCGGCCAGCCCCATGCCGCCGTTCGGCTTCGGGGACCTGCTCGAGGCGATCGCCGCCGAGGTGGCGCCGCCGGGCACGCGGCTGATCTGGGTCGACCCGGAGTTGCTGCTGGCCGAGGGCCTGAACGACACGAGCCTGCCGATCTGGCCAGGCGCCGACAGCGAGCACGACATCAACGCGGCGGACCCGTCGGCCGCCTTCGCTGCCGGGCTCACGCCGCGGTCGCTCAGGCAGAGCATCGCCGAGATCCACTCGCATGAGCTCACGTCCCCGACCGCCATGCGTCCCGGCGTCGGGCTGACGCCGGAGCGCGAGGCCGGGCTGCTAGCCCGCTGGAGCTCGTCCCGGGCCAGTGAACTCTGACGGCCGGCGCGCGCCCGGGCGCCCGGCCAGCGCGACTCGCGATGCGTACGACAAGGTGGCGGCGAGGTACGCCGAGCGGTTCGCAGACGAACTGCGGCACAAGCCGCTCGATCGTGCCCTGCTCGGCGCGTTCAGCGAGCTGGCCAGGCGGGCTGGCACTGGCCAGCCCGTGCAGGCTGGCGACGCTGGCCAGGCCAGCCCGGCTGCCCCAGTTCCGGCTGCCCCAGTTCCGGCTACCCCGGTCGCCGACATCGGCTGCGGGCCAGGTCACGTGACCGCCTACCTGGCCTCCCTTGGCCTAGCGGCTCAGGGGATCGACATGTCGCCCGCGATGATCGACGTCGCGCGCTCGGCGTACCCCGGCATCACGTTCACGGTCGGCGAGATGCCTGGACTGCCCTTCGGTGAAGGGGGGCTCGCTGGCGCGCTGCTGTTCTACTCGATCATCCACCTGACCCCGCAGCAGCGCGCCGCCACGTTCGCTGAGCTGGCCGGGATCCTGCGTCCGGGTGGCCCGATGCTGGTCGCGTTCCAGATCGGGGACAACGAGAAGCTTCATGTGGACAGCTGGTTCGGTGAGGAAGTCTCGCTCGATGGCTATCGTTTGTCCGTGCGGACGGTCACTGATGAGATCACCGCGGCAGGCCTGACCGTCGACGCGACCGTCTCACGCGCCCCGTATCTCGAGACCGAGACGATGCAGCGCTGCTACCTGCTGGCCAGGAAGGCCTGGGCCGGCTGAGGCCAAGGTGACAGGTCAAGCAGGCCGCCGTGCAGTACCGGCAGGTCCACGGTGCGCCCCGCCAGGCTGGCGGCGGCGAGGCGGCGAGGCGGCGGCGGCGGCTGAGCCACGGCGAGGACCGCGAGCCAGTCCTCGGCGGTATGATCCGCGAAGCCCGACCCCGGCTCAGCGACGTCGATACGTGCTATCGGCGGGAGAAAGCTAGCTCCTCGTGACCGGCCAGGCCCCCCGCAAGCGGCCACGCTCGACTTAGCACGGGTTACGGTCTCCGGAATAGGTATAAAACGGGTGTTAACATGACTGAAAGTCGTGCTAAGTCATGTTAAGTGCCGCGCAGACTGACCGGGAGCCCGATATGTCCCGGATTCGCGGTGACCCAGTGTGACGAGGGCACTCGCCGCGCGCATCGGCCTGCGTGTGGCCTTCCGACGAGCGGCCGAGCCCACGCTCCGGCATTCTGAAACGGGTAGTAGCGATTGCGCCAACCGGGGGTTGCACGCGGCCGGGGTCAATCCGGCCGGATGCGGGGGAACGATGAAGTTCTGGGAATGGCCCTGCGCGGCTGGTGTGTCACCGTCTGCGGTGATCTTGCTGATCGGCAAGGACGACATGATCCGCTGCCGCCGGATGCACAGGATGTGAGCGCGGCGGCGGGGCCGGAGGGTCAGGACAGCTCCGGGCAGGCGGGCTCGCCCTGCGATGACCAGGCCAGCCTCGACCGCGGCGGCGGGCCCGTCGGGCGCGCCCGCCCTGCGATGACCAGGCCAGCCTCGGCGGCGGCGGGCCCGTCGGGGTTGCCGCGCGGCCGCATTCAGCGCTCGCTGGCCACCTTGAGGGCCCAACTGTCAGTGCCACGCGAGACAATCGGATTCGTGCGGGTTGCGGTCGTGCCTGGGCCAGGACAGTCCGGCCTGCTCTGCGAGCTGGATGAGGACGGCGACCGGCTCGGACGGCCCGTGGCCGTAAATGATCTTGTCGCGGCGGTGGGAGAGTACGAGCGATCCGGCCGGGTGCGGTGGGTCTGGTACCAGACGGCGGACCTCTACCCCGGCCTCCTGCGGTCCGGAATACGGGTGGCTCGCTGTCATGACGTGGCGCTCGCGCACGCGCTGCTGGCCGGCCGCGACGGTCATGTCAGCGTAGCGCCAGTCGACGGGCCGGCGGAGCACAGTGCGGGGCCCAGCGGCCAGGCGGATGCCGGTCCGGCCCCGGCGGACGCCGAACCGGCATGGACGCGACTGCGTGAGGCGGCAGGCTCGTCGTCGGCCGGCGGCCGGGACGCGGCTCAGAGCGCGCTGTTCGAGGCCGCGGAGGCCGGAGGGGCCGGGCCGGCCGATCCGGCCCAGGTCCTGGACGCCCTGATCGCCGTGCACTCCGATCAGCTCTCCCGGATCGCCGCCGACGAGCATCCGGCCAGATTCGGCCTGCTGGTGACGGCGGAGTCGGCGGGTGCCCTGGTCGCCGCCGAGATGACCCTGGCCGGGCTGCCCTGGCGGTCCGACGTGCACGACGCGCTGCTGACCGGCATACTCGGGCCGCGCCCGCCGGGTACCGGGCTCCGATCCAGGCCGGGCGCCGGCCCCCCGCCCCAGCCGGCCAGGCTGGCCGAGCTCGCCGCGCAGATCTCGGCAGCGTTCGGAACGCGACGGCCGGTCAACCCGGACTCGCCGGCCCAGCTGATCCGCGCGCTCGCCGCCGACGGTGTCCGGGTGCCGTCCACCAGGCTGGCCGTGCTGCGCGAGGTGGATCATCCGGCGATCCCGCCGCTGATCGAGTACAAGGAGCTGTCCCGGCTGCACGCCGCGTTCGGCTGGGCCTGGCTGGACAGCTGGGTGTCCGACGGCAGGTTCCGGCCCGAGTACGTGGTCGGCGGCGTGGTGTCCGGCCGCTGGGCCTCGCGCGGCGGCGGCGCGCTTCAGATCCCGCGGCTGCTCCGCCGGGCGGTCGTCGCCGACCCAGGCTGGGTGCTCGTGGTCGCCGATGCCGCGCAGCTAGAGCCGCGGGTGCTCGCGGCGCTGGCCGGGGACCACGCGTTCGCGGCCGCGGCGGCCGGCGGCGATCTGTACGCGGCGCTGGCCGGGGCATTCGGCGGCGATCGCGCCAAGGCGAAACTGGCCCTGCTCTCGGCCATGTACGGCGGGGCCGGCGGTGAGGCGGGCCAGCTGCTCGCGGTGCTCAGGCGCCGGTTCCCGGCGGCAGCCGGGTACGTCGAGGCGGCAGCGCGGGCCGGCCAGGAGGGCCGGGTGGTCAGGTCCGTTCTCGGCCGGACCTGCCCGCCGCCGTCCGCGCGGTGGCGGGCGCTCACCGAGGAGGCCGCCGACCCCGACACCGAGCGCGATCCCGACGCGGGCCAGGCCTCTCGCGCCCGCGGGCGGTTCACCCGCAACTTCGTGGTCCAGGCGAGCGCGGCGGACTGGGCGCTCGTGATGCTGGCCGGGCTGCGGGCCAGACTGGCGAAGATCCCTTCGGTTAACGGGCCGTCCGGGGAGCTCACGTCCGCCGGCCCGGTGCCTGCGGAAGGCAGTGCCTGGAGCGCCCGCGGCCCGCATCTGGTGTTCTTCCAGCACGACGAGGTGATCGTGCACTGCCCGGAGGACCTGGCCGATGCGGTCGTGGCCGCTGTGACCCAGGCAGGCGACGAGGCGGCCCGGCTGGTGTTCGGCGCCACGCGGGTCGTGTTCCCGCTGAGCACGGCCGTCGTCTCCTGTTACGCCGACGCGAAATGACGAGCCGGGCCTGCCCCCGGTCACTCGGGTGCAGGCCCGGCCAGGGCGGTGCGGCTCAGCGGGTAAGGAACTCGTTCATCGTCTGAACCTGGGCATGGTCGCTGGTGAAGCCGAGCTCAGGCAGGTCCCATGCGTCCTCGATGGTGCGGAGCAGCGAGTAGTGGTTGTACGCGACATTGCTGACGTAGTTCCGCGGCCCGCCGGGGTCGATCACGATCGCGGGAACCAGGCCGCCCCCGTAGGTGCCGCCTGGCCAGGCGGCGTTGATGTCGGGATCGCCGGCCGGCAGCACCGGCGAGTCGCAGCAGCCCGCCGGGGAGTCCCAGCCGCCGTTGGCCGTGACCCCGGTGTAGTCACCCTCGTCGGAGACGATGAAGATCGCGCTGTGCCGTGTCCACGCCTCGCTCGACATGATCGTCGTCACCGCGGACTGGACGAACGCTTCGGCGTTCTTCTTCAGCTGGATGTCGGCCGGGTCGTCGTTGGTGTTGTTGTAGGGGCAGTGACCTAGGCCAATCTTCCAACGGCAGAACATAACGAGACATCGGCTCACTGCCCGTCGTCAAGACCGCCGGCTGAACTGACCGTCAGCGGCGAGCCGGGCCTGACCGCCGCTGACGGGGGCCGGTTAGCGATACTTTGCCCTAGACAAATGTGCTTGATACGGCCCAGACCTGCGAGCATGACCCATAACCGGCACGTCGCCGGGTCACGCATTTTACGTAGCCGAACTCGTGCCAGTGAGCGATCCGCGCAGGTCGCGACATTTCCTAGCCTTGACATACCCGGTCGCCTGGGATCCGCCGGGCTCTCAAGGAGGTCTGGTGGAGATCGACGAGGTTGCCGCACGCCTGGTGCGGCAGTACTGGGCATTGATGATGGCCTGCATCCTCCTGCCGGTCATCGCTATCACGCTGATCACCATCAGGCAGCCCGCGGTCTACGCGGCGGACGCTCGCATCATCACCGGGAGCGACGTGCCTGCCAGCAGCGCCCAGGCGGATGCCATCGTCAGCCAGGTCCAGGGCATCGCCACCAGCCGGACAGCGGTCTCCCAGGCCCTGTTCGCCGCCGGGGTGACGCGCAACCTGACCAAGTTCATCGGCGGCAATATCAGCGTGGCCGGCCTCGGCACCTCCCAGGTCGTGGATCTCACGGTGACCGATGTCAGCCCGCACGTCGCCACGACGGTCTGCCGGGTGCTCGCCGCCGAGGTCGTCGCTTCGATCAACAACGTCGGCCAGAGCGGCCTCAGCGCCGCGCTCCAGGCGGTCGACAAGGAAATCGTCCGTCTCACCGAGACGCGATCCCAGCTGGCCTCGAAGGCCGCGGCGTCCCCGAAGGACACGCAGCTCCAGGCCAAGCTCGCGGGCCTGGAAGAGGTGATCGCCAACTTCTCCGGCGACCGGAACAGCCTGCTGATCACGGCAAGCACCTCCGGACTCGCCAAGGTCATCGACAAGCCGGCCCTGCCGAACAAGCCGGAGTCCACGGCGCTCCCGCAGAAGCTCGGCCTTGCCATCGTGCTCGGCCTGGTCGTGGCCATCCTGATCTCGGCGATCGCCGAGACGGCACGGCCGACCGTGCCGGGCGCACGACGCGTCGGCCGGCGACTCGGCGCGCCCACGCTCGGCCAGCTGACCAGCGGCGAGCTGAACGGGACCGACACTCCGGGGCTGAACAACATGGCGCTGCGGCTTCAGCTTGCCGCCGCGCACGCGGGCGTGAACACCGTCGCCCTGGTCGACATCGACAGCCGCCGCCCGCTCGGCGCCCTGGCGAACGGGCTGGAGCGGGCCCTGGCCGGGACCTTCTCGCCGAACGGAAGCTCACCCGCGGCGGCCGGCAACCATCCCAGCGCGGGCGCGGCCGGCGCCTCCGGCGCCGTCACGGGAACCCTGACGAAGAACCACGGCCCGGCGACCGACAGCAGGACGCTGCGCATCTACCCGATGGGCCAGATGAAGCACTTCGCCGGCTCGCCCGGCGTCGGGATGCTCGTGCTGTCCGGCCCGGTGGCCCGGGTCTCCCGGATCACGGCGCTCGATGACCTGGTGACGTCCTCCGGCTGGCCGATTCTGGGCGTGATCGCCGTGCCCCGCACCCGGCGCGGGTCGGCGTCCGGGCAGGACGAGCCTGAGATATACGTGAGCCTGCCCGCAGGAAGCCCGGTCAACGGCGCCGACGCGGAGCACGCGGCTGAGGGCGGCGGCGAGCAGTGACAGCGCCTGAACTTCTGGTGCCGTTCGCCAAGCCTGAGATCGTGCCCGAGGCACAGCAGGCGGCGCTGCGCGTGCTGCAGTCCGGCTGGATCACGATGGGTCCCGAGACGATCGAGTTCGAGCGGGACCTGGCCGGCTATCTCGGCGCCCGCCAGGTCGTCGCGGTGGCCTCGGCGACCGCCGCTATCGAGATCGCCCTGCGCGCGCTGCACCTGCGGCCGGGGGCGACGGTGCTGACGCCCAGCCTGACCTTCTGCGGCGCGGTCGCCGCCATCGGCTCGGCAGGCCTGCGCCCGGCGCTGGTGGACGTGGACGCGCAGACCCTGGTTCCCACGGCGGCCACGGTCGCGGACGCGGTGCGGCGGGTGGGGCACCCGGACGCCATGATCGTCCAGCACATGGCCGGCTATCCGGTGGATGTGGCCGAGCTCGCGGCCGCGGCGGGCCTCCCGGCCAGCCGGATCGTCGAGGACGCGGCCCACGGGCTCGGCGCCGAGCTGCGCGGCGTGCCGGTAGGCCGAGCGTCGAACGCGGCCTGCTTCAGCTTCTACGCGACCAAGAACCTGCCGATCGGCGAGGGCGGCGCGATCGCCACCGACAGCGACGAGCTGGCGGACGCCGCCCGTACCATGCGGCTGCACGGCATGACGCACGACGCATGGCGGCGGTACCTGCCCGGCGGCAGCTGGCGGTACGACGTGCCCGAACCTGGCCTGAAGGCCAACATCACCGACGTCCAGGCCGCCATCGGCCGGGCTCAGCTCGCCTGCCTGCCGGACTGGCAGCAGCGCCGGGAGTACCTGGCCGAGTGCTATGACGCGGCGCTGGCCGGCCTGGCCGGGCTGGCGCTGCCGCAGCGGCCGCCGCACGGCCGGCACGCCTGGCATCTCTATCAGGTGCGGCTGACGCCGGAGTGCGGCGTGTCGCGCGAGCTGGCCATCGAGACCCTGGCCAGTCAGGGAATCGGCACCTCCGTGCATTTCATCCCGGTCCATCAGCTATCCGGCTATCAGCGCATCCTGGGCACCGAGGAATGCCGGTCAGTACCGGTCACTGAGCAGGTGGCCGAGGAGGTGCTGTCCCTCCCGATGTATCCCGGGCTCACCGAGTCCGACATCGCGCGCGTTGCCGATGCCCTGCTGATCCTCGCGGCCCGTACCGCAGCAGCCTGACGATCGCCAAGCCGAGGGGAGGAGACAGTGCTGAGCTTGCCGGGCATTCGGTCAAGTATTGACGCGGACGGTCTGCGGACGCTCATCGTCGGAGCCGGCGAGGCCGGCCGGACGCTGGCGCGCGCCCTGCGGCGCAGCCCGAACTACGGTCTCGCCCCGATCGGCTTCATCGACGACGCTCCCGGCCTGGCTCGCGCCGTCGGGCTGCCGGTATACCGGCCGATCGCCTCGCTTCCCGACATCGCCCGAGCGCAGCGGGCCGACGCCTGCGTGGTGGCGATTCCGTCGCTGCCCGGTTCGAGGGTGGGCGCGATCATCGAGGCCGCGCGGACCGCGGGACTGCACGTCAGGTACCTGCCGACGTTCCTCGCCGCGGTCGAGCGCGAGGCGCGGCTGTCGGACCTGCGCCAGCTGCGGGTGGAAAGCCTGCTCGGCCGTCGCGAGCTGCACGTGGTCAGCGAGCGGGCGGCGAAGCTGATCTCCGGAAGAAGGGTCCTGGTCACCGGGGCGGGCGGATCGATCGGAAGCGAGCTGTGCCGGCAGATCACCGGCTTCGGGCCGGACGCGCTCTACCTGCTCGACCACGACGAGTCCAACCTGCACCGGCTCCAGCTCGAGATCACCGGAAGCGGCCTGCTCGACAGCGACGAGATCATCATCGCCGACATCCGCGATCAGCGGAGAATCGATCAGGTCTTCGCGGCCACCCAGCCGGAGGTGATCTTCCATGCGGCGGCGCACAAGCACCTGCCGCTGCTTGAGCGCCACCCGGGCGAGGCGGTGAAGACGAACGTCCGGGGCACCCAGAACGTGGTCGAGGCGGCCGCGAGGCACGGCAGCAGCCGGTTCGTGCTGATCTCGACCGACAAGGCGGCCGACCCGACGTCCGTGCTCGGCGCCAGCAAGCGGCTGGCGGAGATCGTGCTGCAGAGTCACGCCGGCGGCCCGGTCGCGCTCGCCTCGGTCCGCTTCGGCAACGTTCTCGGCAGCCGCGGGTCGTTCCTGTCCGTGCTCGCCGACCAGATCGCCAGGGACGAGCCGGTGACCGTCACCCACCCGGACGTCACCCGCTTCTTCATGACGGTCGAGGAGGCCGTCGGCCTGGTGCTCGAGACGGCCGCCATGGCGGAGTACGCCGAGACCTTCGTTCTCGACATGGGCGAGCCAGTGCCGATCGTGAGCCTGGTACGCAACTACGTCGAGCAGCTGAACCTGCCCGAGGTCGAGATCCGCTACACCGGGCTGCGGCCCGGCGAGAAGCTCACCGAGAAGGTGTTCTCCGACGCCGAGGAACGGGTGCCGAGCGCCCACCCCAAGATCTGGGCGACCCGCAGCGCGGAGCCGCCTGCCGAGTTCGGCGCGCTGCTGGCCAGCCTGTACGAGGCGGCCGGCGACGGAGAGCCGGACCTGGTGAAGGAACTGCTCAGGAAGCTCGTCCCTGAGTACCAGCCATCGGAGTTCCGCCAGACGCAGGTAAGCGTCGGCGCCCCGTACCCGGACGACTTCTGATGCGCGCGGTCAGCACAGCCGGCGAGCGCGTCGCCGTGGACTGCGCCGTGCCGAAACTGGCGGCGCTGCTGGACTCGGCCACGGCCGGCGAGCTGTCGGAAGGGCCGGCGGCCGACGCGACCATCCGGCTGGAAGTGCAGGCCGACCGGCGGCCGTTCGACGTCGACGGATGGACGCTGATCGGCCGTGACGCCTGGGCGGATCCGCCGCGCGCCCTGATCGTGGACGCCTGCTCCTCTGGTTTCGACCTGCTGGTCGAGCCAACGGACGAGGTTCTGCACGTCACGGCGCGCTATCGCCCGGCCCCCCCCACCAGGGCTGCCAACGTCCTGCTTGCCACCCGGTTCAGGCTGCTCGCCGGGCAGACCCTGATGCACTACCCGGCCCTGTGGTGGGCGTCGCAGCGCGGCAGGGTCCCGCTGCACGTATCGGTGACGGCCGGGGCCGGCGGAGTGACGATGATCGCCGGGCCCGGCGGCGTCGGCAAGTCCACCCTGCTCTCGGCCGGCCTGCGCTGCGGCGAGATCGCCACCGCCGACAACCTCTGCGCCTGTGACTCGCGCGCCGCTTACGGGCTGGTCGAACCGCTCCGGGTGCAAGCCGACCACCACGAACCAGCCGCTGACGATCCAGCCGCTGGCAGCCGGGCCGCTGGCAGCCGGGCCGCTGATAGTGGCCTAGCCGCTGGCGGCCCAGCCGCCCCCCACGGGCGCAGGGAGGTCCGGCTGACCGGCCGGGTACCGAGCCTGGAGCCTGACCGGCTGGTGGTACTCCGGCGCGGCACCGCCAATGCCGGCACCGTCGTGCGATCCATCCCACCCGCAGAGGCAGCGCGCGAACTGGTGGCCGGCACCTACATGGCCGGAGAGCTGAGGCGGTTCTGGTCGTTCGCGGCCACCCTGGCGCTGGCGACTGGTGTCGGCTCCGCGCAGCCGGACGTCAGCGGCGTGGCCGCGCTGCTGGCAGCGCGGCTGCCCTGCCTTGAAGTCCGGGTCGCACACGGATCGCCGGCTCCGATCGGCGAATTGCTGAGACTGGCTGGTGTCCGATGAGAAAGACCTCGGTCGCGATCGTGATCACCCGCCTGCAAGCCGGTGCGGGCGGCGTGGCGCTGCGCGGCGCGCTGGCCCTCGATCCTGAGCGCTACCAGGCCACGATCATCGCTGGTGACACGGATGGACTCGCTGACTCTGACGGCAGCGGCGACGGCATGCTGGTGCAGGCGGCGAACTCCGGGCTGCGCGTGGTCAGCCTGCCCGAGCTGGTGTCGCCGATATCTCCCGCCAAGGACCTCCGTGCGCTGCGGCTGCTGACCGCGCAACTAGCGGACGGCGGCTACGACGTGGTGCACACTCACAGTGCCAAGGCAGGCGCGCTCGGCCGGCTCGCCGCCGAACGCGCCGGAACGGCACGTGTCGTGCACACCTTCCATGGCCTGCCCTTCCACGAGTTCCAGTCCAGCGCGCGCCGGGGCGCCTACGTCGGGATCGAGCGCTACCTCGGCCGGCGTACCGACGTATTCCTCGCCGTGGGCGGAGCTGTGGCCGCGGAAGTGGTACGGCGGGGCATCGCGGCGCCGGAGCGGGTGCGGGTCATCAATCCGGCAATCGAGACGGCCAGCATCCTGGTAAGCCCGGCCATCAGGGCCGCGGCGCGAGGCAGGCTCGAGGTCCCGGTTGGGTGCAAGGTGGTGGGCACCGTTGGCCGGGTCGACTACCAGAAGGCGCCCGAGGACTTCGTCGACGCGATTGCCGCCCTGAACCGGCCGGACGTGTATGCGGTCTGGATCGGGGACGGACCGCTGCGCGCCGAGATGGAGCGGCGGGCGGAGCGCCGAGGGCTGTCCGGCCGATTCGTCTGCGTTGGTCATCGCGACGACGTGGCCGGCCTGCTGCCCGGGCTCGACGTCTTCCTGATGGCGAGCAGGTACGAAGGTCTGCCCTGTGCCATCGCCGAGGCCATGACCGCAGGAGTGCCGGTCGTGGCCACCGCCGTTAACTCGGTTCCCGACGTCGTGCAGCCCGGTGAGACCGGCCTGCTCGCAGGCCCGGAACGGCCGCGGCAGCTCGCCGCCGCGGTCGGCTACATGCTCGACGAGCCCGCCGACGCCGCCCGGATGGCCGCCGCCGCACGCCGTCTGATCGCTGACCGGTTTACACCCGAGTCTCTTGCAGTGGTGCTTAACGCCGCTTACCAGAACGGCGTCGGCACAGCCCGTCCGCGACCGCGTGTCGCGTTCGCCCAGCCCGCCTGATCCGGAGGATGCATGGATGTCACCGTTATTGCCCGGGATGCCCAGGACGCGGGCTGCCCGGATCCCCGGATATTCGACAGCGGGCAGATACCGGCGTCCGCGACAGCGCTGGCTGACCTGAAGGCCACGGTCGGCGGCGCCGACCTGGCCGCCCCGCCCGTCGTCCTGCCTGACTTTCACCACAAGTCCAACATGGAGCTCCCGTCGTCGGTCGCGGTCGCCACCAGGAACTCCGTCCGGCCGACCCTCACCAGCGCGTCGGTGAACTGCGGCATGGCGCTGATGGCGTTCGACGCCGATCGCCCGGCCCGGGCCGGGATCGACGAGTTCTACCGCCGGGTCCGCGAGCGCTACCCCTACCCGCCAGGAATGAGCCGGGAGCTGACGGCACGGGAGGTGCTGCGCTGCGCCGCCGACGGTGCGACCTTCGCCGCCGAGCGCTTCGGCGCCGAGAAGGAGATCCTCGAGCGGGTCGAGGAGTTCGGGACGCTGGACCTTGACCGGTACGGCGGCGCGGACCGGCTCGGGCGCGAACTGCCTGGCCTCGTGCTGCACCTGGCACGCCTGCGGTTCGGCATGGTCGGGCCCACCAATCACTTCATCGAGTTGCAGGAAGTCGAGGAGGTCTTCGACGCCGGCGCGGCGGCGAAGCTGGGCGTCGCGCAGGGGCAGGTGACCCTGCAGTACCACGCGGGCGGCGGAGTGTTCCCCGGGGCGGTCGGGGCGATGTTCGGGCGCAGGAAGCATTACCCCAAGCAGATCCGGGCGGCGATGTCGCTCGTCAAGCCCCTCTACCACGGCACGACCGCGCGCTCGCTCGAACAGCTGAGGCAGCGATACCGGCTGTACTTCGCTGGCGGCTGCCCGCCGGTCTCGCTGGACAGCGACGAAGGGCGCCGCCTGATGCTGGCCAATGCCGCGGCGATGAACTACGGCTTCGCGTTCCGCATCGCCGTCTATGCCGGGCTGCGCCAGATAGCCGCCGAGACCTTCGGGGGATCACCCGGGCAGCTTGTCGTTGATTCTCCGCACAACTCCATTTACGAGGAGACGGTCGACGGCGCGCCGGCCGTCGTGCACCGGCACAACTCCTGCCGCGCCTACCCGGCGGAATTCATGCCCGCAGGGACGACGTTCGCCGAGACCGGCCAGGCCGTGCTCGTCCCCGGCACCCACCGGACGTCGTCCTACCTGTGCGTCGCAGGCGGGTCGGCCAGCGCGCTCTACTCCGCGTGCCACGGCGCGGGCACCGTGGTCAGCGACTTCGCCAGCAAGGGCATCTCCGAGCTGGACAGCCAGCAGCGCAGCACGCTGCGGTTCCGCTACGACGATGCCGCCCCGGCCGATGCCCCGCACTTCGACGACAAGGGAGTAGACGAGGTCCTCGGCGTCCTGACTCGCGGTGGGCTGGCCAGGCCGGTGGCCAGGATGCGCCCATTCGCGGTGCTGCACTAAGGAGCGTTGTGACTGCGCAGTGGACAAGCCCCGGGCAGCGCTGGCTGCTGCTGGCGCCCGCGGGCGCCGTGGTTGTCAGCATGTCAGCCGGACCGCTGGCCGTCCGGCGCGCCGCCGCGCAGCTTCGCGCCCTGCCGGCCGGAACGCCGGTGGTCCTGCTCGACACCAGGCCCGGCGGGCGGCTCCGGTCACGGCGAATCGCCGCCGCCAAGGTAATGGAGTTCGACCACCAGTACGTCGCGCTGCCCTCGCTGCGCAACGCCATCGTGGTAGCCGAGGATTCTGGCGCCGCGCTGGCGTGGGCCTGTCGATC
>DATNIU010000082.1:0-50124 GCA_035604275.1 Streptosporangiaceae bacterium
CACCCAGGTGCCGTCGTCGAGCGGGGTGGACATGTGCACGGTCACCGGGCGGCCATCCGCGCGCCGCCCGTCGACCGCCGCGGCGATCGTGCCCGAGGTGTTCACGACCAGGAGATCGCCGGCCGCCAGGAAACGGGGCAGTTGCCTGACGTATGCCATACTGATAGTTGAAGTCAACTTCATGTCAAGTCACCCGAAGGCACGGACCCAGATGCACGGACTCAGATGCACAGCAGTGACCTGCTGACGGTCGGGGAGATCGCCCGCCGCAGCGGCTTCGCCGACTCCGCCATCCGCTACTACGACCGGCTTGGCCTGCTGACCGCGACCAGGACCGCGGGCGGGCAGCGCCGGTTCGAGCGAAGCACCCTGCGGCGGCTGGCGTTCATCCGCGCCGCGCGCAACGTGGGGCTCAGCCTCGACGAGGTAGCCGCCGCCCTGGCATCGCTGCCCGCTGGGCGAACGCCCACCCGCGCCGACTGGACCCGGCTGTCCCGTGGCTGGCGGCACCGCCTCGACGATCAGATCGAGGCGCTCACCGCGCTGCGGGACGGCCTCGACTCGTGCATCGGCTGCGGCTGCCTGTCGCTCCAGCGGTGCGCCATATCCAATCCCGCCGACGCCGCCAGGGCCGGCGGCCCTGGCGCCGCCTACCTGCCGGCCGGCCTGCGCCGCGACCACGGCGACAGCCGGGGCACCGTGCGGATGACCCAGGACCCGTCGAGCTGACCGGCTGAGCTGGCATCACCCTGTGCAGGCGATGAGCCGGGCCGGAGCGCTGTGGCACCATCGGGCACCGGAAGATCAGTTACTCCGAGTCAGCGCAGGACCGGGCGGGGGCGCGTGAACAGACTGCTTGAGCGGCTGGGCGGATTCGCTGCTCGCCGGTACTGGATCGGCATCGTCGCCTGGCTGATCATCCTCGGCGGGCTGCTCGCCGCGATGCACGAGTTCGGCGGCACGTACGTCAACAACTACACCGTGCCGGGCAGCAGCTCCTCCGATGGCCTCAACCTGCTCAACAGCGAGTATCCGCAGCAGGGCGGCTACGGCGGCCAGATCGTCTTCCACGCTAGGCACGGAACGGTCGCCCAGCAGGAGGCGGCGGTGAACCAGGCCACGAGCAACGTGGCGAAGCTGCCGTACGTGATCAAGGCGGTCAGCCCGTTCGCGTCGTCGAAGACCGGCGCCGTCTCGCCGAACGGCACCATCGCCTACTCCAGCGTGTCCTGGGCGGACAACCCGGCCGGGCTGGACAGCTCCTACCTGACCAGGCTCGACAATGCCGTCGGGCCGGCTCGCAGGGCTGGCCTGGACGTGGAGTACGGCGGCGGCGCCGGGGAGATCGGGCAGCAGACCTCTGACACCGTGTCCGAGGTCATCGGCATGGCCTTCGCCCTGCTGCTGCTCCTGGCCATGTTCGGCTCGTTCATCACCGCCGCGGTGCCCCTGGTGTCGGCGATCTTCAGCGTCGGGGCCGGCCTGTCGGTGGTGGGACTGCTCGCCTCGGTGATCACGTTCCCGACCACGGCGCCGACCGTCGCGACCCTGCTCGGCCTCGGTGTCGCGATCGACTACGGCCTGTTCCTGACCGCCAGGCACCGCGAGCAGCTGGACCGCGGGATGGACGTCGTCACCTCGGCGTCCCGCGCCGAGGGCACGTCGGGCGCGGCGGTCGTGATCGCGGGCAGCACCGTGGTCGTCGCCATCCTCGGCCTGTACATCTCCGGCGTGCCGTTCGTCGGCTCGATGGGCCTGGCGGCGGCGATCGTCGTCGCGATCACCATGTGCGCGGCGCTGACGCTCGTTCCGTCCTTCATGGGCCTGGTCAAGAACAACATCCGGTCGCTGCCGGCCCGTGCCCGCGCCCACCGGGAGGGCATCTCGGCGCAGCAGCAGGCGAAGCAGACCGCCCCGGCCACCCGCGAGCATCACGAGCACAGTGCCTTCGCCCGCTGGGGACGCCGGGTCGCCAGGCAGCCCTGGCCATGGGGGATCGCAAGCGTGCTGTTCCTGCTCGTGCTCGCGATCCCGCTGCTGTCGATCAACCTCGGCCAGCCAGATAACGGAACCAATCCGCTCACTGACAGCAGCCGCCGCGCCTACGACTACATCAGCGATGGCTTCGGCCAGGGCGCCAACGGCCCGCTGACGGTCGTCGTCAGACTGCCGAAACAGTCAGGCTCGGCCGACTCCTCGCTGCTCAGCTCCATGACCAAGGGCGTCGCGGGCACCCGCGGCGTCGCGTCGGTGACTCCGGCCTCGGTGAACAACGCGGCCACCGTCGCCGTGTTCAACGCGATCCCCACCACGTCGCCGCAGGCTACGGCCACGGCGTCGCTGGTAAAGACGCTCCGCGACGACGTCCTGCCCAGGTACCACGCGACGACCTACGTCACAGGGACCACGCCGGGCAACGTCGACTTCACCGACCAGATCAGCAGCCGGATGCTGCTGCTGATCCTGGCCGTCGTGGCGATCGCCTTCGTGCTGCTCACCATGGCGTTCCGGTCGGTGGTCATCGCCACCAAGGCGGCAATCATGAACCTGCTGTCGATCGGCGCCGCCTACGGAGTGATCGTGGCGGTCTTCCAGTGGGGCTGGGGAGCGAGCCTGATCGGGGTGCACACGACCTCGCCGATCCCGGCCTACGTGCCGATGATGGTGTTCGCGATCGTCTTCGGGCTGTCCATGGACTACGAGGTGTTCCTGCTGTCGCGCGTGCACGAGTCCTGGATAGCGACCGGCGAGGCGCACCGGAGCGTGGCGATCGGCATCGGCAGCACCGCCAGGGTGATCACTACGGCGGCCGGCATCATGGTCGTCGTCTTCTCGAGCTTCGTGCTGAACGACCAGGCGGCGGTGAAGATGCTGGCGATCGGCATGGCGGTCGCGGTACTGATCGACGCGTCGGTCGTCAGGATGATCCTGGTGCCGGCCATCATGGCGCTGCTCGGCGCGCGGGCCTGGTGGATGCCCCGCTGGCTCGAACCGGTCCTTCCGCACCTGCACCTGGAGGGCAGCGAGGCGGCAGCGGCAGCGGCGGTTCCCGGTGACCGCAGGCGCGCCGCGACCATCAGCCGGTAGCCGGCCCGCCTGGCCGGCCACGGCGCGGGCAGCCGGAGCAGCTGTCCGGGCCGACCCGGTGCGCCCAGCCCAGGTCAATGTGCCAGCAGCAATCACAGCCCGGGCAGAAGAAGTGGGTCTGGTCGCTGGCCGGTATCGCCTCCAGGCCCGTGGCGCCGCAGCCTGGGCAGGTGTCGAAAGGCGGGAAGAAGGCCGATCCGGCGATGTCAGGGCTGCTCATCGGTCACCCCCTTGCGCGACGCCGTTCTACCGAGAATGAACTCACGTTCCTGCCGTGGCCGGCAGAGCCGAACGTCCCGCCTCATACGCCCAGCTGACCCTGGCGCTCAGCTCGGCGGGGCCGTCAGCGAGAGCCACGCTGATCGGGGCGCTGCTTGTCACGCTCACCCGGTCGTGGCGGGCCGTGACGGTCACCCGGCGGCCGCGGAAGCGCAGCCGGAGCGTCAGCTCTGACCACGCCTTGGGCAGGCGCGGGTCGACGCGCAGCACGCCGTGATCGCCGCGCAGTCCGGCGAAACCGAACGCGATCGCCTGCCACAGGCCACCGAAGGTGGCCAGGTGCAGGCCGCCCGCCGTCACGCCGGTGAGGTCGTCCAGGTCCAGCCGGGCGGCCAGCCGCAGCCAGTCGAGCGCCTCGTCCGGTGAGCCGGATCTGGCCAGCAGGGCAGCGTGAATCGCCGGTGACAGCGACGATCCGTGGGCGGTGCGCGGGCCGTAGAAATCCAGGTTCGGCCGCAGCGTGCCGCCCGGCAGTTCGCCGGGCACCAGGTAGTAGGCCATCAGCACGTCGGCCTGCTTGATGATCTGAGTTTCCGCGATCCGCTCCGGCCCGAGCAGCGAGTCTGCCGCGATGGGCACCCGGCCCAGGGATGACGGCAGCAGGTGACGCAGCCTGAAGTAGCCGGCGAACTGCTCGCACAGGCCGGTGGCGGCGTCGTAGCCGTCGACCAGCGCGTCGGCGACCGATCGCCACGCCCGTATCTCGGCAGCGTCGATCAGTCCGGGGATCCTGCGGGCCAGATCCGCGGCGCGGCGCAGATTCCAGCGGGCCAGCACATTCGTGAACGCGTTGTCGTCGACCGGTGCGTGATACTCGTCCGGGCCGATCACGCCGTCGATGTGCGCCCTGGCGCTGGAGTCCAGGCGCGCCCGCGAGGCCCAGTAGCGGGCGGTCTCGATCGTCAGCGGCAGCCCGGCGCCGGTCAGGAACTCCTCGTCGCCGGTCCAGGTGGCGTAGTGCCAGGCAGCCCAGGCCACATCGGCCACGATGTGCTCCTCGGCCTGCCCGTTCCTGATCGGCAGCTCGCGGCCGCCGATCTCGCCGAACCGCGGGGTCACGTCGGTGCCGTCACGTGCCGACTCCCACGGGAACCGGCATCCGGCCCGGCCGGTCGCCCGGGCGAACTCCCTGGCCTGCGGCAGCCGGCGCAGCCGGTACTCGAGCATCGCGCGGGCCGCAGCGGGCCGGACCGCCGCGAGCACGGGCAGAACGAAGACGTCGGCGTCCCAGAACACGTGGCCGGAATAGCGCGGGCCGGACAGCCCGCGGGCGCCGACGCAGGCCTCGCCCTGTCCGCGGACGCTGGACTGGAGGTGGAACAGGGCGAACCGGGCGCAGAGCTGGAGTTCAGGGTCGTCCGGGATCACGACGTCACCGTCGGCCCAGCGAGCAGCCCAGGAAGCGCGCTGCTCGGCTACCAGCGCGGTGAAGGGGACCGGCGCGGTGGCACGCAGCCGCTCGATGGCCTGGCCCGCCGCGGGCACACGTCGCTGATCGGCCACGTAGGCAGCCCGGCGCTCCAGGTAGGCGCGCCCGCCGGCCCTGCTCCGGCGCTGGCTGGCCGCGACCGCGACGCCGCCGGCCGGGTCGGCCGGGATTCGCGCCCACTGGAACCCGTCCTGCCAGCCAGCGGCGCCGCCCGCCTCAGCGGGCAGGCTCAGCGGAGTTCCGGACAGGCCGCCGTCGGCCTGCGCCCGGAGGCCGACCACACCGGGATGCGCTGCGGCGGCGATGCGCAGGATGCGAAGCTCGCCGCTCGCGTCACGCCTGCGGCGGGCCAGCAAGCCGGTGCGCAGGTCCAGAGCCCGGTCGTCGCTGATCGCGGCGCCGGCCTGCCATCGCAGCCTGGTCCAGTCAGCCCCGGCGAGCAGCCGCGACGCCGCGTCGGGGCCGGTAAAGATGCCGCCCGCGAGAACCGGCGCTGTGCCGTCGCGGCATTCCTCGCGGACCCCTCTGGTTCCGAACCGGCCGTCAGCCAGCGTGGTCAGCGTTTCGTCGACCCGGTCCCGGTCTGGCCGTACCGGGAGGCGCATGATCCAGGACGGGTCATCGTCCAGGTCAGGAACGCCGAGCATGAGCCGGGCGATCAGCGCCGCGAGCACCTGACGCAAGGCGGCGGGACCGCCGGGCCGGTGCAGCACGCCGGCCGGCGCTCCGCGGGGTTCCGGGCCCACGGAGACGACCGCCGCCCGGCGCGTGTCAGGCAGCAGCAGCGCGGCGTCGCGGCCAGGGAGCCGGCCGATCGGTCCGAACTGGCTCCCGGCGATGAGCAGCAGCCCGGGCCCGATGCCTCGTTCGCCGAAGCGGGCGAGCGCCCAGCGCATCGAGTCAGACCCGTCCGTCAGTCCGATCAGGATCATTCCCGGCTCGGCGGTGATCCGCGCGTCCGCCAGCCCGGCCCCGGCGGCGGCCCGCCGTGCGATCCCGGCGGCGCCCGCGAGCACCGCGCCAGCGAGATCGACGCCGGTGAGGTCGGCGGTGAGGTCGGCGGTGAGGTCGGCGGCGGCCCGCTGTGCGATCCCGGCGGCGCCCGCGAGCACCGCGCCAGCGAGATCGGCGCCCGCGAGGTTTTCGGTGGCGAGGTTGGCGGCGGCGAGGTCGGTGCCCGCGAGCACCGCGCCGGCCAGGTCGGCGCCCGCGGGGTCGGCAGGGGCGATCTCGATCCGACGTCGGTTCATCTCGGCTGGCGCCAGCCGCGCCGGGACGCCGAGGTCGGCTAGCTGCCGCACCGTCCGCCGCGCGGCCTCGTCCAGGGCCGCGTTCTCTGGCCGGGTCGCACGACGGCGGCTGACCAGCCGCGAGCCGTCCCGCCGGACCCTGAGTATCTCGGACCCGCCGCTGCCTGACAGGTGCAGCTCGCCAGGGCCCGCAGGCCGGGCCGCGAGCTGGCGGTTCACGGCGGCCGCTGCCATGCCGCTGACGATGACGACGTCAACTCCCAGCGCCGATAGCTTCTCGATCGCCCGCCTGGCCGGCCGGGCGGACGCCTGGCTGCCGGATACGAAGGTGCTCTCCCAGCCGCAGACGACGGCAGCGAAGCAGCGATCGGGCGATGCCCCGCCAGCCGAGGTCCCGCCAGCCGAGGTCCCGCCAGCCGAGGTCCCGGCAGCCGAGGTCCCGGCAGCCGAGGTCCCGCCAGCCGAGGTCCCGGCCGACCGGGACCGGCCAGAATACTGCTCGGACCCGGGCCGGACCTGAGCGCCGTCTGACCGGCCTGGTCGAATGGCGCCCGCGGCAGCCGAGACTGCCGTTTCCGCTTCTTGCGGGGTCGGCAATGAGGACGTCGCACACCTCCGGGCAGGGCGCCGGTGACAGTGCGGCCAATGTACCTAAGCGTGAACGGCGCCGCACATGGTCGGCCGGGCCGGAGGGCCGGTGCCGGAATGCTCGGTCCGCAGGCCGGCCCGCCAGAGTACGCGGCCGATCTTGAGGCTGTCCATGTTCTCTGACTAAAGTCAGAGAACATGGACTCCGATCTCATCGAGCCGGTGCGCAGGTTCAACCGGACGGTCACTCAGCGGATCGGCGCGCTCAACGAGGAGTATCTGGCCAGGTCGCGCCCGCTGGGAGCATCACGGGTGCTGTGGGAGATTGGCGATGGCGCCGACGTCCGGGTGCTCAGGGCCCGGCTCGACCTGGATTCCGGGTATCTGAGCCGGCTGCTCCGCAGGCTCGAGGCGGAAGGCCTGGTCCGGGTTCAGCCGGCGCCGGGTGATCACCGGGTCCGGGTCGCCCGGCTGACCGAGGCCGGGCGCAGGGAGCGGGCGGAGCTTGACCGGCGCAGCGACGAGCTCGCGTGGTCACTTCTCGCTCCGCTGAACGACCGGCAGCGATCCCGGCTGCTTGAAGCGATGGAGACGGCCAGGAAGCTGCTCACCGCCGGCCTGGTGCAGATCGCGGTGGCCGATCCGGCCGGCCGCGCCGCTCAGTTCTGCCTGCGGTCCTACTTCGCGGAACTGGACGCCCGCTTCGACGCCGGGTTCGATCCCGGCGCGAGCATCCCGGCCGCGGCCGACGAGCTCACCGAGCCGGCCGGATTGTTTCTCGTGGCCCAGATCCATGGCGAGCCGGTCGGATGCGGCGCGCTGAAGCTCCACGGCAGCGAGCCGGCCGAGCTGAAGCGGATGTGGGTGGCCGCAGACGCACGAGGTCTCGGAGTCGGAAGGCGCATCCTGGCCGAGCTCGAGCATCACGCCCGCCAGCGGGGCGTGAGCGTGGTCCGGCTGGAGACCAACCAGCGGCTGACCGAGGCGATCGGCCTGTACCGGTCCGCCGGATACGACGAGGTCCCGGCCTTCAACGACGAGCCCTACGCGCACCACTGGTTCGCCAAGCACCTGAACCGGCCCGGCGCGTGAAGCTAGACCATACCCACGTTGATACGATGGCAAACATGTCACCCGTTCCGGCCCGTGATGCGAACTAGGCTGATCGCGGAGAACCAGCCTCCGGCAGCGCTCATCCTGGCTGCCGGTGAGTCGCGCCGGTTCTGGCCGCTATCGGCGACCCAGCACAAGTCGCTCTTCCGGCTTGCCGGAGTCTCGCTTCTTGAGCGGACAATAGGATCGCTGATCAAGGCCGGCGTGCACGAGATCGTCGTCGTGCAGTCGCCGAGGTCCTTGTACTCGAATTCGGGGAAGGCGGTGCTTCCCAGCGATTGCATCCCGCCGGATTACGGGGGCGGCAGTCTGACGTTTGCCGAGCAGCCGGTACCGGCTGGCCAGGGCGACGCGATACTCAGGACCGCCCACCTGCTGGGCGAGTCCTTCTTCGTGGTGCAGCCCGAGAATATCAACGCCGGTGACATCGCGATTGAGCTGCTGCACACCGCCGCGCCCGGCGACGTTGCCGTCGTTGCTGGTCAGGCGCGTGCAGATTACTCGCTCTACGCGGTGCTGCAACACCAGGGGGAGAGGCTGACCGCCATCACGGAGAAGCCGTCGGCTGCCGCGATTCCTGAGCCATTGTGCAGCATGGGAGTGTATCTATTCCATCGCGCATTCACCGGGTACCTCGCCGATTTTGAGCCGGATCCGCTCAGCATCGTGTTTGCCATCGATCAGCTGGCTCGGGCCGGGAAAGCGAGCGTCGCGGCGAGCAGCCACGAATTCCTGCCGCTGAAGTACCCGGGTCACCTGTGGGCCTACGCCCGCTTCCTCGATCTCGTCCGGCCGGCCGCGGACGGGCTCGGCGGCGAACCGGTCAATGCCGACGGCTTCCCGGCCGATCGGGGCGACTGCATTATCAGCGAGGACTGTGCTATCGGGGATGACGTGTCGCTGCGCAATGCGATCCTGGCTCCGGGCGTGGTCATCGGGTCGGGCGCCACGGTCCGCGGTGGCGCGGAATGGAATGACCTTGACGCCGTAGTGATCGGCCAAGGCGCGACAATAGGAGCTAACGTCACGATAGCTCCTCGCGTGCGCATCGGCGTTGGCGCCACGATCGGGAACGGGCTGCGGATCGACGCCGACGTGGCGGACATGACCACCCTGGAGTTAGCCGTCCGGGCCTAGCGAGGGCGGGCGGAACCCGCACGCCCGCCCGGCGGGCGCGACGATGCCAGTGCCCGGGCGTCACATCTCTGGGAGCATCTGTTACCAATTGTCTCATCTGAAACATCTGTCCGCTAGGCCGCGAAAGATGGCGACACGGTTGGTACGCTCCGGAGATAGATGCAGGGGCGGGGTCAGCTAGAAGGGCATCGGGTGCCAGCGATCTGCCGGGTCACCGTTTCCGTTTCGGGCCGTCGAACCAGGCCGCGCCGCCTTCTCCTGGCTCTATCGCGCTGCCGGCTGCTTAGCCGGCGCCGGCCAGCGGCCGGTCGTGGCGTGCGGCGGCCGAGTCTCGCGCGCCGCTGAGCGACCCGGCGCCGTGCTGACCCGGCCCCGGACTGACCTGGCGTCCCGGTGCGCTGCGCGGCGATCTCCGCCGGTCCCCGGTCCGCCGTCCGCCCGCGCCCGCCTTCTTGTATCGGCCCCGGCACGGCGCCATCCTGCGCGGCCGGATCTCAGGCCGGTCATCAGGCTTTCCCCCGCCATGCAGGAACGAAGAAAGGAGGTCGCAGGATGAAGGGCATCAACCGTCTTTAATCAGCAATATCACTGAGGTGACAGGCCGGTTGCGCGGCGCGAAACCGGCGCGCGACCGGCGCACAGCCGGCGCACAGCCGGCGGGCCGCCGTCGGGCGCCGTCAGGCCACCCCGGACGACCCGGCCTGGCTGCGCAGGCCGCCGGCAGCCGCCGCCGCGCCCACGGCGATCGCGGCCATGGCGGCCCAGGCGACGTGGTAGGCGAGCGGTGTCTGAGTGCCACCGCGGACCGTCGAGAGGACCAGCGCGAGGGCCGAGAGGCTCATGATCGCGCCCGCCGCGCGCGCGGTCACTGACATCGACGTTCCGGCCGCGAGCTGGGCCGCGGGAACTGCGCCAAGCACCGCGGCGCTGAGCGCGTTGATCAGAAGGCCCAGGGCAGCGCTGCTTCCGAGGACGGCGGGGAAGACCACCGCCCAGTATCTAGTTTCGGTGCCGGTGGCCAGGGCCAGCGTGAACGTGCTGGCGGCGAGCAGGACGGCGGCCGGCCCGGCCAGCGCGCGCGGTCCGTATCTATTGCACAGCCTCCCGCCGATCAGGGCGGCGATGGTCTGCATGACCGGGCCCGGAGTGATCGCGAGGCCAGCCCGTGCCTCGGCATAGTGCCACACTCCGGTCAGGAAGAGCACGCTGGCGACCGGCAGCGCGAACATGATCAGCCCGACGAGCAGCATGACCGCATTCGCCCGCCGGACGGTGCGGTTCCTGAGCAAATCAAGATCAATAATGGGTGCCTGGCGGCTGAGCGTGCGCCGTACGAAGATCACTCCGGACCCGACACCAGCGAAGAAAGCGACGTCCGTGCGCCACGTGAGCGCACCCCACGCGTGGCTCTGGACGATTGCCAGTGACGGCAGTCCGATGGCTGCCGCGAGAAGCAGAACGCCGAGCAGATCGGGCCGCGCCGACCCGCGTTCCGCGGGCCGGTCCCGGTCAAGCGTCCATAGCGCTCCGCCGAGCGCCGCGAGGCCGATCGGCACCTGGAGCACAAAGACTCCGCGCCAGCCGACAGCAGCCACCAGGGCTCCGCCGACCGAGGGCCCGGCCGCGACCGCCGCCGACTGGGTAGCGCTCCACATTCCGATCGCGCTGCCGCGCCGCTCAGCCGGGAACTGGGGCAGAATGAGAGTCAGCGCCAGCGGGGTAATGGTCCCGCCGCCGATTCCCTGAACGGCCCTGGCGGCAATGAGCACCCCCGCCGACGGCGCCGCCGCGCAGGCGAGCGCACCAAGCAGGAACGTGCCGAGACCGAGGCAGAAGACCCGGTGGCGGCCGAACCTGTCCGCCAGGCCGCCGGCGGGCAGCAGAGCCGCGGCGTAGGTGATCGCGTACCCGTTGATGACCCAGGAAATCTCCGCTATGCCGGTGCCGCGGAAGCTGCGCAGCACGTCAGGAACGGCGATGCTGACGATGTAGAAGTCGATCGCGCCGAGGAAGGTGGCCGTGCAGAGAGCGGTGAGCACCTGCCAGCGGCGCGGCGCCACGCTGGATCAGGCCCCGCCGAAACGCTGGCGCAGCGCGACCTTCCTGACCTTGCCTGTGATGGTCCTCGGCAGCGCGTCCACTGCCTCGGCCCGGGTCGGCCAGTACTGCTCGGTCATCCCCGCGTCGGCCAGGTACGCGCGCAGCTCCTGCAGCGTGGGAGGCTGGCCGTCAGGCACGACCACGGCGCAGACCAGCTCGTCGATATCGCGATCGGGCAGGCCGATCACCGCGACCTGGCTGACCCGCGGGTGCCGGGCCAGGATGTTCTCCACCTCGGCGACCGGCACGTTGAATCCGCGGTTGATCACGATGTCCTTGACCCGGCCGCTGATCCGCATGCCGCCCCGCCCGTCGTCGCGAGCGAGATCGCCGGTGCTGAACCAGCCATCGTCGTCGAGCATCGCGGCGTAGTCGGCTTCCCGCCTGAAATAGCCGAGGCACTGGCAGGCGCCGCGTACCCACAGCGCGCCTGAGCCGTCGGCATTGCCCGCGACGGCCAGCTTCTCGATGCGTATCTGCATGCAGTCGATCGGCCGGCCATCGCTGTGCGCTGCCCAGCCGGGCGGATCGTCGAGCCGGGTCATCGTGACCGGGCCATTTTCCGACATCCCCCACAAGGCGACGAGCGGGGCGCCGAGTATGTCGCGCACCTGCTCGACAATGTGCGGCGGAACCGGTGCCGAGCCCGTGACAACCGTGTGCAGGCTGCTGACATCGCGCGGCCTGGCCCGCTGCGCGGCGAGCAGCTCGGCAAGGTACGGCGGCGAGCCGTAGAACGTGGTGATGCCGTACTGCTTGACGAGGTCGAGACAGACGTCCGGATCCCAGATGTCCTGGACGACGGCGGTGCAGCCGAGCATGACCGGGATCAGCATGCCCTGCACGAACCCGGTGTAGTGAGTGGCCGCGTGCGAGATGAAGCTGACCACCGAGCCATCCATGCCGAGAATGTCGACGTATGCGCTGATCCCCGCGTAGAGCGTGTTCTGGCTGTGCAGCACGCCCTTGGCCTCGCCCGTGGTGCCAGAGGTGAAGAGGATCAGGAACGGCTCGTCGGGACCGAGCTCGGCGCTACCGGACCCGGGCGGCTGTCCGGCTGCCGGCCCGGCCGGCGACGGGCCGGGAAAGTGGTCGGCGAAGCTCAGGGTTCCGGCCGGCCGCTCGATCGCGTCGGCGTCGCCGGCGACGAGGATGTGCTCGAGGTCAGGTAGCTGGTCCGCCAGCCCGGCGACGATCTCCGCGAGCCTGACGCCGCCCCACTCCGTCACCGTGATGCACACCCGGGCGCCGGTCAGCCGCAGCATGTGCTCGAGCTCGTATCGCCGGTAGATCGTCATCAGCGGGCAGAATCTGGCGCCTACTCGCGCGCAGGCAAGGCCGAGCGGCAGCAGCTCCCACCAGCTGGGCAGCTGTACCGCCACGGTGTCGCCGCGCACGACCCCGAGGCCGAGCAGCGCCGAAGCGAAGCGGTCGGTCAGCGACGCGAGTTCGCCGTAGTTGATGACCGTGGTCTCGCCGTGGCCGTGGCGGTGGGCGATCACCGCCGTTTTCGCCGGAACACCGCGTGCGTCTCGCCGCAGATCGTCTAGGAAGGTCTGATCGCGCCACCAGCCGTTCTCGCGGTACTGAGTCGCAGCATCTAACACGGCTAACCCGCCATTCATCCTGATGTAAGGAGATTTCATCTGTAACCGCACAAGTGTACATCTGGTGACACGGTTCAGGCGGAGATCGCCGGGCACCGCGGACGTCAGCCGGCACCCGCCGTTGCTGTCGCCGGTCTTGATCCGGAATCCGCGGGAGGCCGGTCTCGGCCGCAACTTCGCGCGACTTTGCATGATCTATACCCAATAGTTTCATCTGAAACATTTGGGCGACAGGTATCGAAAGACGCAGACCTCGCTGGTACTCTCAGGTTACGGCGCGGTGGTATGAGCTAGAAGGACGTCGGGTGCCAGCTATCTGCCGGTTCATGGTTCAGTCTTCGACAGCCCAGTCGTCCTGCGGAGGGCTTGCATGCTGCCGGTGAGGCGCGCGAACCCGGAGAACTTAGCCGGCGTCAGGCCACGTCCGGCTCCTGGCGCGCACTGCTCATCGCGAGCTGACCGCGTTCAGGTCCGGTCGGCGGCGAGCATCGAACCCACCGCCGCGATCGTCCGCGCACCGGTTCTGGAGTCATGCGCTCCTGCCGCGGTCGCCGGCCCGCCGGTTCTGGCAGCTTTCGCGCCCGCCGTTCGCCCCTGCCAAGGTCGTCCGCCTGCCGGTTCTGGCGTCATGCGCCCCTGCCGCGGTCGCCGGCCCGCCGGTTCTGCTGTCTTACCTCCCTGCCGCGGTGTCGCCGTGCCGCCACGGCACCGCGGCCGGGGCGGCTACGGCGATCCCAGTTCGACGGGGACCCCGCGGCCGCAGTTCTGTCCAGGTCGCCTGGACCGCCGTGAGGCCGGTCGTGAGGCCTGCTGAGTCTTTTCTCGCCGGGAAGCTGATGCCGAATGGAAGGGAGGTGACGATTGTGAAGGGTGTCGTGGAGCTGGGTGTCGTGGAGCTTGGTGTCGTGTCGCTTGGCGTGGCTAACTCGCTGGGTGTCGCGAACTCGCTTTAAGCGGCCATCTCGCTGAGGTGACCAGCCGGTTGCGCGGCGTCGACCGCCGCGCAACCGGCACACCTTCCGGCTCAGCCGATCGTCGAGGAGGTCGCGATCGGATGGCCCCGGTCTGGGAAGTAGATGCCAGGGTAGCCGGGAGTCTCGAAGCCGTCGCTCGGATTCCGTGCGGCCGGGAGTGCTCGATCCGCAGCGCACCGGTCTGGCGGCCGCACCCCAGGCCGGAGCCAGGGCAAGGGACATCCAGGGGCTTCCCGCCGACCCGAGGTGGCCTGGTCATCGTTCTCGGGCACCTGGCGGCAGGTGCGAATCGGGCCGACCGAGATCCGGTCGTCCGGTGCAGGGGTTCAGCTTGCCGTGGCCGCCTGGCTCGGAGTGCTGTCGTGCGGCATGTGGCTGACCGGTCCGTCGGCGGCGCCGGAGTCCGGGAGCGGCCACGGCCGGGCGGCGAGGACGGCAAGGTGCAGATCGAACAGGGTGTCGCGAAGAGCAGCGGCGTGGATCTCGCCCTGCCGGACCTCGGCTCGCACCAGCTCGGCGCTGGCCCCGGCCAGAGCGTAGTAGGCCAGGGCAGGAACCTCCGGCCAGGCCGGGTTGTCGCGACGAGCGCGCTGGTGCCAGGCGCGGTCCAGCCGCGCGAAGGCGCGCTGCGCCTCCTCGACCTGTCGGACCGCGCCCGGGCCGGCCGCCGGCATGTCGATATAGAAGGCGCGGGCAAAGGCCGGCTCGGCGACAAGGAATCCCAGGAACGCGGCGATGCTGGCCCGGAGCACGTCCTCGGCGCTCGTGTCCGGCGGCAGCGCCCTGGTCGCGCCCAGCATCTGCGCGCCAAGCAGTTCGCCGCCATGACGGGTAGCGGCGAGGAAGCAGTCCTCTTTGTCGGCGAAGTGGGCGTAGAAGGCGGCACGCGACACCCGTGCCCGTCGGACGATGTCGGCCACCGTGACGTCACGGAAACCCGACTCGGCCACCGCGGCGATGACGGCTCGCAGCAGGCGCTCGCGCTGAGCTGCGCGGACGGCCTCGGTGGGCAGTCCGCTCCGGCCGCGCGGCAGGCCGGGCTCACCCTCATGGGTACGAGCCAGCGCACCCTCTTGCCCGATAACGGCCACACTCATACAATAGCTAACGCACTAAAGTACGCATTCGTACTTTAGTGACGCCACGAGCAGCGTGTCATGAGCAGCGTGTGAGGGCCTCGGCATGACAGAACCGCACCTCCCGGTGCCGCCGGGCACGATCGTCGGCGTCCCGTTCCCGCTGCTGGCGCCTGGCACGGCCGTCTACGACTATGGCGTCCTGCGGTCAGACGGGGCCGGGTCCCTGCACTGCCCGTGCGGCCGCACCGACACGGCCGAACGCGCTGAACGCGTGATCGCCGAGCATCTGGGCAGCGCTCCAGTCGGCTCGCGGGCCGCCATCATCGTGCGGAACATGGCGAGCGACGGCACGACCGGTCCCGCTCATCTCTATGCTCTCGCCGAGCGCGGCGAGCACTGCGTTACCTGGCCTACCTACCAGGGCATCAGCCCGTTAATCGGCGAGGCCGGATCGCAGGACGACGGCCGGGCTAGCTCGCTGGCGGGCTGAACCGGATCAGGCCGCGGTCGATGACCACCGTGCCGTCCTCGGTGGCGGTCTGGAACCGCGCCGTCTCGACGTCGGCATCGGGCAGCCAGATCGAGACCACGAGAGACTGGCCAGGCAGCACTGGATGGCTGAACCGCCCGGACATGGACCTGAAGCGAGCCGGGTCCGATCCGCACAGGGCATGCAGCAGGGCGCGCCCGGTCACTCCGTAGGTGCACAGGCCATGCAGGATCGGCCGGCTGAAGCCGCCCCTGGCCGCGAACTTCGGGTCAGCGTGCAGTGGATTCCGGTCCCCGGACAGCCGGTAGAGCAGCGCCTGCTCCGGCCGGGTCTGCTGGACAACCTGGTAGTCGGGCACCCGGTCCGGGCGCTGCCACGGTTCGCTGCCGCCACGCTCGCCGCCGAATCCGCCTTCGCCCCTGATGAAGGTGCCGCTCCGGGAGGTCACCAGCGGCTGTCCGGTCGCCGCGTCCGCTGCCTTATTTTCGGTAACGACAAGCGCACCCGAACCCTTGTCATAGATGCCGGTCACGGTCGACACGGTACGGATGGTTCCCGCCACCGGCAGCGGCATGTGCAGCTCGAACTGCTGCTCGGCGTGCACGAGCAGGGCGCGGTCGAAGCTGCCCAGGCTCCGTCCGGAGCGGGTCTGCGCGATCAGCACGGCGAAGGTCGGCAGCACCTGCTGGCGCACGCCCTCGGAGTTCTCCGTGGTGAACTCCAGCTCGGTCACGGGATCGCCCAGCCCTGCCCCGACCCCGACGGCGTACAGCAACGCGTCGGTGGAGGTCCACGAGCGTTCCTGCGGCTCTCCTGGGACGCCGATCACAGAGTGGTCGAGTGCCAACATGACCTCCGCGGTTTGCGTATCGCCTGTCCTTAGAATTTGGTTCTAGAATCATTCTCGAAGGCGCTCAATGTCGTGTCAAACGCCGTCGTATCAAACGCCGCCGGGTGCGCGCTCTGGGCGTTCCGCGGTCGATTCTCAGCCACTATGGCCGAGAATCGACCGCAATCCCGTTGGTCGGTTGGCGCGGTTGGCGCGGTTGGCGCGGTTGGCCGGTGTGTGCGGTGCTGAGTGAGCCCGTGGGCCGCTGGCTGGCCTGGCACCGCCAGGCCAGCCTGGGCACCTGGTGTGGCCGGGCGACGCCCCGGCGACACTGGCAACGCTGAGGAGGACAGCTGATGGGCATCCTGGACGGCAAGGTCGCGATCGTGACCGGCGCGAGCCGGGGCATCGGCGCCGAGATAGCCAGGCGCTTCGGTGTGGCAGGCGCGGCTGTAGCTGTGGCCGCGCGAACCACGGAGGAGGGCAGCTCGCCACTGCCTGGCACCATCGGCCAGACCGCTGCCCAGATCCGGGCGGCCGGCGGCACCGCGGTCGCCATCGCGGCCGACCTGTCCAGGAGCGAGGATCGCGAGCGACTGGTCAGCGAGACGGCGCGGCAGCTCGGAACGCCGGACATCTGCGTCAGCAACGCCGCCGTGACGTACTTCGCCCGGGTCGAGGACTTCACCCCGCGCCGGTACGCGCTGATGTTCGAGGTCCAGGTGCAGGCGCCATTCCACCTGGCCACGCTCGTGCTGCCGGGGATGCGGGGGCGGGGGAGGGGCTGGATCCTGAACATCTCGTCGGGCGCGGCCCGGCACCCGGCCATGCCCCCGACCGCCTGGGCCGGACGGGGCGGCACGGTGTACGGCATGTGCAAGGCAGCGGTCGAGCGTTTCTCGACCGGCCTGGCCGCCGAGCTGTACCAGGACAACATCGCCGTGAACGCGCTGTCGCCGAACAAGGTGGTTCCTACGCCGGGAACCATCTTCCACGGGCTGACCACGCTGGACGATCCGGCCTCCGAGCCGTCGGCCGTGATGGCCGAGGCAGCGCTGATGCTGTGCCACGCCGATCCGCGCAGCCTGACCGGCCGGATCGCCTACTCCCAGGACCTGCTGACCGAGCTCGGCGTCACGCTGCCCGAGCCCAGGTGACGCGACCGAGCAGCGCGATGGCCTCCGGCACCAAGCTTCCAGCGCCGCCTCCCGGAGCGTTTCCAGGGATTGTGTCGATTTCTCAGTCGTATTTCCTGAGAGATCGACACGAAAGCCCGCGCAGGGTTCCACGTGCCTGATGGCTGGGTGCGGGTCGACTGTCACCTGCACACCGTGGCGTCCGGGGATGCCGTGACGACGCTGGACCAGCTGTCCGAGCGGGTGACACGCGCCGGCATCGACGTGGTCTGCATCACCGATCACAACGTGACCTCAGCGGCTGTCGCGGCCGCCGTCGGCGGCATCGGGGCGCGGGTGATCGTCGGTGAGGAGATCAGGACCCAGGACGGCGATGTCATCGGCCTGTTCCTCGCCGAGCGGATCCCCTATGTCCTGCCGGTCGCCGAGGTCGTCGGCCGGATCAGGGAGCAGGGCGGGCTCGTGTACCTGCCGCATCCGTTCGATCCGCTGCGCAGCAGCCTGGGCGCGACCGCCGCCCGGTTGTGCGCCGACGGCATGGCGGACATCATCGAGGTGTTCAACGCCAAGATCTCCGACCAGGCGCTGAACGCGCGCGCTGCCGCGCTCGCCGCACGCTGGGGGCTGCCGGGCGGAGCCGGCTCGGACGCTCATGATCCGCCCGGCATCGGCGCCGCCTACCTCGAGATGCCTGACTTCGACGGGCCGGCCGGCTTCCTAGCCTCGCTACGGCAGGCCCGAGTGGTAGGGGAGTACCGGGACCACGCGCCGCGGTACGTCCGTCCGCCCGGCGGCTGACACCAGCGCGGCGCGGCGCCCGTCCAGCGCGGCGCGGTGCCCGTCCAGCGCGCTGATCCGGCGCCCGGCGTGGCCGGGCGACGGACATGCCGGGCCTGTTCGTGGATCAGCACCGCCTGGTCGCGGCATAGGCGTCAGTCAGGGGGCGGTGGTTCGAGCGCGGGCCACGGCATCGGCCGCGCATGACGGGGTTCGAGCCGGCACTGCCGCGACGGCATCGCTGCGCCGGTTCCCCGCCCGGCGTCGTATTGGCCTGGACAGGCGTCAGCCACGGGGCGGTGGTTCGAGCGGAGGCCTCGGCTCGAAGTATCGCGGATTGGCGACGGCAAGCCTGGCCGCGACGCTGCGGGCCAGGTCGGTCGCGGTGGGTTCGGCGTCGGGCTGGTTCCTGGCCGGGCGGGCGCTGGGTTCGGTCTGGGCTGGGCGGGGGCCGGGTTCGGCGTCGGCAGGTCCGGCCTGGGCCGGCTGCGGGCCGAGTTCGATCTCGCGGGCCACGATGCCGAGCACGTTGGCGGCGACCCGGGCGTGGAACGCGAGCTGCCCGGTCGCCGCCGCCATGACGTCGTCGGTGAGGAATCCGCTGACCGCGTCGAGGAGCTCGCTCGCCGTGGGCCGTCCGTGTGGCGCCGGAGACGGCTTCGGCGAGCCGGTTGGTCGCGGGCGCTCCAGGGCCGCCTGGGCGGCGGCCGCTGGTGCGAGGAGCAGCAGCAGGTCCCACTCCTGCTCGCAGACGCGGCGGCCGATCGCCGCGAGCTCGACCGAGCGGTGCGCGCCGTGCAGGTGCGTCCAGGCCTGCTTCATGCAGATGACCCCCCATCGGAGGGTGCCGAGAATCTCCCACCAGCGGAGTTCTTCGAGGCTGATGTCGGCGCCGCCCGCGGCGCGGTAGGCCGCCAGCAGCTCCTCGCGAGTGCCGAGCCCGGCCACCGGCGCGTCGACGCCGAAGCGCCATGCCTTGACGCACAGCCAGCCAAGGTCCTCCGCTGGGTTGCCGGCGTGCACCAGCTCCCAGTCAATGACGGCGCGCAGGCCATCCGGGCCGACGATGAGGTTGCCGAGACGGAGATCTCCGTGGACGAGCACCGGCCTGCGGCGCGGCGGCGGGTCTGCATCGAGCGTGCGCATGGCGAGCTCGAAGGCAGGGCTGCCCTGGTCGAACGTCGCTAGCATCGCGCGCAGTTCGGGCAGCGGATCCGGTGCGGGAAGATAGTCGGCTATGCCGAGTGCGTGCAGGCCTGCGGCGAATTCCCCGAGCTGGCCGACCAGCGCGCCCCTGGCTGCCCGGTAAGCATTGTCGCGCAGGATGCGGCGGGCGATCGTCTCGCCGGTCACCTGCCGCATGACCAGGCCCGGTGAGCCCCATAGCTCGGGACCGTCGGTCCAAGCCAGCACCTCGGGCACGGCGAGGCCGGCCGCTCTGGCCGAGGTGATCGCACGGGCTTCCCGGCCCATCGCGCCCGGCTCGCTTGGCCGGCCTGGCGGGTCGCAGCGCAGCACCAGCTCGGCCCGCGATCCGTCCGCTCCGATCGCGTCGAGTGCCCAGGTCTCGCGGGATGCCCCGCCAGACAGCCGGGTCAGTCCCTCGATGGTCAGCGCGCCGAGACTCATCCGCAGGGTCTCGGCCAGCCTCGCTGCGTCCATCAGTGCCCGGCCACGCCCTTGGGAGCGCGCTGGTGCATGTAGCCGAACATGTACCCCGCGACGCGGCGCATCTGGATCTCCTCGGTTCCCTCGGTTATGCGGTACCGGCGGTGATGCCGGTAGATGTGCTCGAACGGCTTGTGCCGCGAGTAACCGAGCCCGCCGTGCACCTGCATGGCACGGTCGGCAGCCTCGCAGCACAGGCGGTTAGCCCAGTAGTTGCACATCGAGACCTTGTCGGAGGCCGAGAACGGCCCGTAGGCGTCCATCTGCCACGCGGTCTTGTGGATCAGCGCGCGCAGCATCTCGCACTGGGTCTGCAGCTCGACGAGCGGGAACTGGATCGCCTGGTTGGCTGCCAGCGGCTTGCCGAACGGCTTGCGCTCCCTGGCGTACGCGACCGATTCGTCGACGCAGTACTGCGCGGCGCCGAGGCTGGAGGCGGCCTGCCGGATCCGGTTCTCGTTGAAGAAGTGCTGCACCACCGCCAGGCCGCGTCCCTGCCCGCCGAAGACCGCGCTGGCCGGCACCCGGACGTCGCGGAGGCTGACATGCGCATGATCGGTGGGCATGTTGAATGTCCACAGGTACTCCTCGACGGAGAAACCCGGCGAGTCGACGGGAACGAGAAACGCGGTGATCCCGTCCGCGTCACCTGGGCCGCCGCTGGTGCGGGCGAAGATCAGGTCGTGGGAGGCGGCGTGCACTCCGGTGTTCCAGGTCTTCTCGCCGCTGATGACCCACTCGTCGCCGTCGCGTACCGCCGTCGTCTCCATGAACGTGGCGTCGGAACCGTGCGCCGGTTCGGTGATCCCGAACGCGAAGAACTTCTCCCCGGCGGCCAGAGCCTCGGTCCACGCCGCCTGCTGCTCCGCCGTCCCATAGTTGATCATGAGCAGCAGCCCGACGTTGTTCCCGACGATCATGTGCTCGTTCTGCAGATCGCAGTGCAGGCCGAGCCCCAGGCTGGCGAGGTGCTCGCGGATGATCGCCATGCCGAGGTTCGTGCCGTCCCGGCCCCCGTAGGAGGCCGGGAACGCGTAGCGGTAATGACCGGCGGCATCAGCTCGGCGTCTGGCCTCCCGCAGCAGCGCCTCCCACTCCGCGGCGGGCAGGCCGCCGCGGTCCCAGTCGGTGCGAGCGTCCTCGCGGCGATGGTCGAAGAAACGCACGTTGTCGTCCTGCCGCTCAAGCGGGCGAATCTCCCGTTCGATGAACTCGTCCAGCTCGCGAAGGTAGTCGGCCAGGTCGCTAGGGATCTCGAAGTCCACGTACCATCCTCCACCCCGATCGGCCGCGCTGGCGCCAGGCTCAGGGGTTCGAGCGGCTACCGGTTCAGAGCCCGATCCGCTCGGCGAGGCGCTCGCGATGGTAGTTCCCGCCGCCGAGGAACAGCTCGCTCGACTTGGCCCGCTTGAAGTACAGGTGGGCGTCGTGCTCCCAGGTGAAGCCGATGCCGCCATGGATCTGAATGTTCTCGGCGGCGACGTGGAAGTACACGTCGGACGCGTAGGCCTTGACCAGCGACGCTACGACCGGGACATCGGCGGAATCCTCGGTGACGGCGGCGGCGGCGTAGCCGACGGCCGACCGCAGCGATTCGACCTCAAGCAGCAGGTCGGCGCAGCGGTGCTTGATCGCCTGGAAGCTGCCGATCGGCCGGCCGAACTGCTGCCGGACCTTGGCATAGGCCACTGCCATGTCAAGCGCACGCTGGGCACCGCCAAGCTGTTCGGCGGCCAGCGCGATCGCGGCGACGTCGAGGGTCCGGGTCAGCACCGCGGTCGCATCGCCCGGTGCGCCGATCAGCCGCCCGCCGACCGACGCGAACTCGCATCGGGCAAGCTTCCTGGTCTGGTCGAGCGTGGGCAGCGCCGTGCGCCGCAGACCATCGGCACGCGCGTCCACCGCGAACAGCGAGAGTCCGGCGTCGGTCCTGGCGTCGGTCCCGGCGTCGGTCCTGGCGTCGGTCCTGGCGACCGCAAGGATCAGGTCGGCGGTGTGCCCGTCGAGCACGAAGCTCTTGTGCCCGTCGAGCACCCAGCCGTGGTCATCCTTGGTGGCGGTCAGCCTGATCGCGCCAGGGTCCCAGGAGCCGTCGTCCTCGGTGAACGCCAGCGTCGCGACGGTCTCGCCAGTCGCGATTGGCGGCAGCAGCTCGCGCCTGGCTTCGGTGTCGGAGCTGGTGAGCAAGGCGGTGGCCGCTAGCACTGCGCTGGCCAGATACGGCCCGGTGTAGAGCGCGGCACCGAGCTCCTCGAGAATGATCGCCTGCTCGGCGAAGGAGAATCCGGAGCCGCCGTACTCCGCGCCGATCGCGATGCCCTGAAGGCCGAGCTGATCGCCTGCCTGGTGCCAGACCTTCTCGTCGATCCCGTCGGGGGTCTCCATCAGCTCGCGAACCCGTGGCAGCGGAGCCCGGTCCGCCAGGAAGCGCCGCACCGACTCCCGCAGCTCCTGCTGCTCCGCAGAGATACCGAGTCTCATCTAGCGCTCTCCGTTCTTGCTGTGCTGTCTGCTCTTGCCGTGCTTTCTGGTGCCGTCGTGCTTTCTGGTGCCTTCCTGCCTTCTGGTGTCTCTGCGCTTCGTGGTCCTGCCGTGCCTTCGTGCCCGGTGACCACCAGGACGTCGAGCGCCTCGATCTGGTCCCCGCTCACCCATAGCGGGTTGACCTCCAGCTCGCGGAGTGCGCCGCCGAGCGAGGCGGCTGCGTCGCAAAGCAGCGTGACGACCCTGGCCACGGCGTCGATGTCGGCCGGCTGGGTGCCTCTTGCTCCGGTCAGCAGGGGCAGGCCGCGCAGCTCGCCGAGCATCCGCTTCACGTCCGCGGCGTCCACCGGCAGTACCCGAAGGCTGGTGTCGTTGAGCAGCTCCACCCAGATGCCGCCGAGTCCGACCGCCAGAACAGGACCGAAGGCGGGGTCAACACTCACCCCGGCCAGCAGCTCCACGCCGCCCTGACGCATCGGAGTGACCAGGATCCCCTCGATGCTCGCTCCCGCAACGGCGTCAGCGGCCGCGCGCACCCGCTCGTAGCCGGCTCGTACCTCGGCGTCGGAGGCGAGGCCGAGTGCCACACCGCCGATGTCTGACTTGTGCGTGATCTGCGCCGAGCAGATCTTCAGCGCCACAGGCATGCCGAGGCACCTGGCTGCGGTGACGGCCTCATCAGCCGAGTTCACCAGTTCGCCCGGCACGACCGGCACCCCGTGGCCGGCGACCAGGTCACGGGCTGCCGCCTCCGACCACGGCCCGTTGCCGGGCTCCGGCGCTGTCGCGGTGGCCGGGTGGGGCTGGGTGCCGGGCTCCGGGTGGTTGGCGGTGCCCGGGTGGGGCTGGGTGGCGGGCTCCGGGTGGCCGGTGGTGGCCGGGTGCGGCTGGGGCTGGGTGGCGGGCACCGGGTATGAGCCGGTGGCTGGGTGCGACGGCTGCCCGTAGCCGTCGCCGAGGCTTGGGTTCTGGCCGCCGGTCAGGCTCAGGTCGTCGCGATCGCTCGGCTGCGGGGGTCTGGTCGGCCCACGGCCCTGGCTCAGGCTCGCGTCGCGGCCACGGAATTCCAGCCAGCGCAGCGCGCTGCCAAGTGCCCGCACGCCTAGTTCGATGCCGCCGAGCAGGTGAATGCCGTGGCGCCCGAGCAGATCCCGGCCGTACGGGGTGACATCGACGCAGGTCGAGCCGATAGGAATGACCGGGATCGGGGCCGAGGCGATGCGCTGGCCAAGCCACGCGATGCGTTCATCGATCATGCCCGCGAGCGCCTCGTCGGCCGGCCTGGCATCCGGCAGGGTCACGCCCGCGAAGAGCACGAAGTCCAGCCCGGGATCTGCCACCGCCTGGTCGAGCGCGTGGTCGATCGCGGTGAGGGCCGACGTGCGCTGGTTCGCCAGGAAGTATCCGGTCACGTCGAGCGGGTTGCGCACAGTCGCGAACGGCGGCATGTGCACGGCGATTCCGGCCGCGGTCCGCGGTGCGAACTGCGGCATCTCGATCCCCTGGGAGCTGGCCCGATCAGCGATGATGTCGCAGGCGCCGCCGGACGCCGTCAGAACCCCCATCCTTCGGCCACGGGGCCACCGGTCATAACCGAGCAGGGCGGCCGTGCACAGCAGATCCTCGATGCTGGTCACCCTGATCACATTGAGCTGGCGGAGGACCGCGTCGACCACGGCGTCGTCTCCGGCGACCGACCCGGTGTGGGCCAGGGCCGCCTGCCGGCCCGCCTGGCTCGACCCGACCTTCATCGCGACGATCGGCTTGCCAGCCTCGCTGGCCCGCCCAGCGGCCCGCGCGAACCTGGCCGGATCCCTGATCTCCTCCAGGAACAGGCAGATGGCCCTGGTGCTGTCGTCCTGTACCAGGTACTCGATCATGTCGGTCGCGGCGATCATCGCCTCGTTGCCCATCGTGGTGAGCGTGCTCACGCCGATGGCACGTGACCGGGCGAAGCCGAGCACGACGCTGGCCAGCGCTCCGCTCTGCAGCGCGATGCCGACGGGGCCGGCCAGCAGCGGCGGCGGGACGGTCAGCGCGAATGGCCCGGCGCGGGCATGCGCGTTGAGGAAGCCGAGGCAGTTCGGGCCGAGCAAGGTGATCCCGTGCTCCGCTGCCCGGGTGATCAGCCGCCGCTCGGCAGCGCGACCCTCGTCGCCGACTTCGCGGTATCCGGAGGCGAGCACGATCGCGCCGCGCACGCCTGCCGCGCCCGCGTCATCGAGCACGCTCTCGACCGCGTCCGCGGGGGCCAGGATAAACGCGAGGTCAACCGGCTCGGGCAGGTCGCGGAGACTGCGCACGGCCGGCCTGCCGAACACCGTCTGATGCTTGGGATGCACCGGGATCAGCGGGCCGTCGAACCCGGTCGCGACCGCGCTCGCCGCGACGAAACGGGCCCACCCAGAGGTGTCGGAAGCGCCGACCACCGCGATGCTCCGCGGTGCGAAGAACTCCCTGAGCCGCTCGGGTGACGCGAGCGTGCTGGTCGTCTCGCGGTCTGCGGTGCGCACGGCCGGTCGCTCGGCTTGCCGTCAGCCCGCGGCCGCGGCCCGCGGCTCCTTCGGCAGCCCAAGGGCACGCTCGCCGACGATATTGCGCTGAATCTCGCTCGTGCCCGAGTAGATGGTCCCGGCCCGGCTGCTGAGGAAGACGTTCTGCCAGGAAGTGGTCGGATACCCCGGGCCGTCGGGTCGGATCAGGGCGTCGGTGCCCACGATGTCGATGGCGATCTCGCCGAGGCGCTTGTGGTACTCGCTCCAGGCCAGCTTCGCTACCGAGGCCTCGGGACCCGGCGGCCTGCCGTCGGCCAGCTGGGCCAGCGTGCGGAGCCCGCTGAAGCGCATCAGCTGGACACCGGTGTACGCCTGCGCGAGCTGCTGGCGCACCAGCGGGTCGGTGTTCCTGCCGTACTTCCTCGCGGTGTCGACAAGCTCCCAGAACTCCCGCTCGAAGCCCAGGTGCTGCACTGTCGCCTGGCCGCCTCGCTCGTGCCCGAGGGTGGTCATCGCCACCCGCCAGCCGTTGTTGAGGCCGCCGATCACGTTGAACAGCGGCACCCGGACGCCGTCGATGAAGTCCTCGCAGAACTCGGACGCGCCCGACATCTGCCTGATCGGCCGGTACTCGATCCCCGGCCCGGTGAACGAGAGGAGCACATAGGAAAGTCCAGCGTGCTTCTCGGCCGCCGGATCGCTCCGGCACAGGGCGAACATCATGTTGGCCCTGGCCGCGCCCGAGGTCCACACCTTCTGGCCGGTGATCACGACCTCGTCGCCGTCCACCTCGGCGCGGGTCTGCACGCCAGCCAGGTCCGAGCCGTGCTCGGGCTCGGAGAAGCCCTGGCAGTAGACGTCCGCGCCAGAGATGATCCGCGGCAGGAAATGGTCCCGCTGCTCGTCGGTGCCGTGCACGATGACCGACGGACCAACCAGGCTCTCGCCCATGCCGCGCCGGACCCGTGGCAGGCCGGCCCGGTGAAATTCCTCGTTCAGCACCGCGAGGCGGAGTGCGTCCATGCCCTGGCCACCGAACTCTTCCGGCCATTGCGGGCAGATCAGCCTGGCGGCCGCGAGCTTGGCCTCCCAATCGATGTAGGCCGGATGGGCGGCGGCCTCGGCGAGCTCGGCGCCCCGGTACCCGCCGGCGGTGGCCGCGGTGGTCCAGTCGGCGAGCCCGGAGAGCTCCCGCGGCGCCTGGTACGCGAGCCACTCCCGGGTCTCCGCGCGGAACGCCGCGATCTCCGGGCCGAGGTCAAGATCCATGGCGAGCCTCCCTGGCCGCGCGCATCGATCTGCGACGCGGTGCCGCGCATGCCTGCACGAGATTGGAATCCTAGAATCAAATTCTAAGTTCGATGAGAACCCTGCGACCCTCGCCTTGTCAAGGCCGCCGGGCGGGCCGAGCTGCCTCGCGGGCTGGCCGCCGGACTAGCCGAGCTGCCTCGCGGGCTGGCCGCCGGACTGGCCGAGCTGCTTGGTCGGCCGGGTCGCTGGGGATGATCTGTGGTCGATTCTCAGTCACTATGGCTGAAAATCGACCACAGATCTCGGATAGGTCGGCGAGATCGCCGGGTTGCCGGCTCCCGGATTCTGAGACGGCGCCTTTCTGCCCTTGCCGCGCACGTCCCAGGCCGGCCGCCGGGCCGATCCTGGGCCGGACCGCGGCCTAGCGACAAGCCGGAGGAAAGGCCGGGACGAGCGCCGGCTATCCGCAGCCCCCGCCTGGCCGGCAGAAGCCGGGGCCGGCCAGGCCGGGGCCGGTGATCTGCGGTCGGTGCCTGCGGCCGCCTGGCGGGTAGGCCGTGTCGAACCACTGGGTGAAGAAAAGCTTCAGGCGTGCCTGGCATGCTCTGCTGCCGACCGGCAGCCACTGGCCGAAGACGGCTTCGAGCTGTGGCTCGGTGATGCTGGCCCCCCCGTAGGTCCGCTGAACCTGCTGCAACGCCCCGGTGAAGTTGGCGTGGCCGAGGATCTGACGCAGCGCGATATAGGCGATGCCGGGTCTGGCGTACGTCGACGCGCCGCTGAACAAGCCGAACGGCTCGGGGTTCGATGGCGCGACGATCCAGAATTTGCCGCCGCTGCGGTAGAACGCCTTGAACTGGCCGGCCAGGCTCGCCTGGAACGCGGCCTGGCCCTTGCGCGAGTAAGGGCCGCCGGCCTTGGCCTCGGCCTGGCGCGCCGCGTAGAGGAACTCGGCGAAGGTGGCCAGTCCTTCCTTGAAGAACGTCATGCGGTAGCTGCCCTCGGAGACGTTGTCACCCCACCACTGGTGCATGTTCTCGTGATAGAGCGTGTCGGTGTCGATGGCGCCGCCGGAGAAGGCGATCATGGTCTGCATCTCCTCGTCGAAGCTGACGCTCGGAGTGCCGATGATGATGCCGTCGGAGCTGAACGGGAAGGCCCCGCTGAACTGGCTCTCGAACTCGGTGATGTTCTGCTGCGAGTTCATGATCGCCAGATTCTTCTTCTGCCGCGCGGCCTTGATCGCGGTGTCCTGAGCTTCGTAGAACCTGACGCCGTTGTCGGCCGTCCGCTCGGTCAGGTGGTATCTGCCGACGCTGTCCTCGACCAGGTAGCTGGCGATGGGCGCGCGGGAATGCCAGTTCCAGGTGACCGACCCGCCAGGAAACTCGGCGTCGGCAGGGTTGCGCCGGACCGAGACCAGCACGCCGTTCGCGACCGCCACCCGGCCGGCGGCGACCGTGTCGGAGAAGTCGTAGGTGGGCTTGGCCGCCGGGTAGTCGTTGAGCGGCATCCAGTCCTGCGAGCCGACCGGCTCGGTGGTGACGAAGCCGCCGTCCGGGGCACGGAACCAGCCTTCGGTCGTGCCGTCACCGTCGTTGTGCACGCCGGGCCTGCCGGTATAGCTGACCGCGACCGTGAAGACCGACCCGTTCGCGACCGGCGCCGAGGGCGTGATCACGAGCTTGTTGGCGGGGCACTGGGTTCCGTTCAGCGAGTTCATCCTGGCGGGGTTGGTGGACAGCAGCTCCGGTGAGCACGCGGGCGGCAGCGGGTTGTGCTGCGGGCCGCCGACCGGGCTGGTCTGCGACGCCTCGTGCGCTGCCGGGTTGGGGTCGCCCGGCCCGTGCGGATCGCCGGGATAGGCGGGCTGGGCAAACGTGAACCTCGCTGGCCGGCCGTTCACGGTGACCGACTGGACGGTCAGGTCAGGCCCCGCCTTCGCGTTGCGGGACTTCCGCTCCAAGTCCAGGCTGAAGCTGGTCAGGCACTGCGTGGCGCGGTCGGTCAGCACCACCCTGGTGCCTGCCAGGAACCTGTTCGTGCTGGCGTCATAGACCAGGTGCACCAGCGTGTGCAGGCTGGTGTAGCCGCCGTTGCCGGTCTCGGGGTACAGTCGCGCCCCCGGCGGCGACAGCGTGCGGGCGCCCGCCGAGCAGCCGCCTGCACCCGCCGACACCGTGCCCGCCGACACCGTGCTGGCTGACAGGGCACCGGCCGGCGCCGCGCCTGCAGCCGACGCCAGCCCGGCGCAGGGCCAGACTAGCCCGGCGCTCACCGTGGCGGTCACGGCTATGAACCTGCGGGCGACCATCATGAGTCTCCTTGCCTCGGGCTCCTGCCCATCGTGGCCCGGCGGGCATTCCCGCGCCACCCCGCCTCGTAGAGTGGCGTTTCCCGATGCCGGCCGCGGACTTCGCGCTGTCAGGCCATCGCTACCAGCCGTGCCCGCGCCAGCGCCACGGCCAGCCATGCAACAGTTCCGCCTAACGCATCGTTGGGGTAGATCCGAGGTGGTGGCATGGATCTCGATGATGCGCTGACGAAAGCACCGGCCGGAGCCGTGTCGGCTGCCGACGCCAGCCCGGCGTCAGCTCCCGTACGCGAGGATCACTGCCCGGCCGTTCAAGCCGAGGACGCCGTGGTTGGGATACGTCTGTCCGACCCCGATCGCCCGCGGTACGCCGGGGACGGCCGCCAGGGCGCCGAGCGCCAGGACTCTGCCGTGAGTACCGGGCAGGGCGACGAACCGCAGCTGCCCGGCCGAATAGTGGAGCATCGTGGAGGCGCGGAACTCGAACGCGAGGATCGGTATCCACAGGCCGCCCTTGCCGTCGGGAATGACGTGCCCCGGATTGGCTGCCTGACTGTTCAGCGCGAGGCGCCGCCAGCTCCTGCCGTCGAAGTGCAGCACCGCCACCGGGCCGCCGATTGACTCGCGGCTGCCCGTCGCGATCGCCCAGACGTTCGTCGGCGACTGGGCGTAGATGCTGCTCAGCCGGGGATCGCAGAGCCGAGGGTGGCCAGGGCAGGTCGGCAGCATGCGGGCTACCGAGGTCCGTGACCAGCTATGCCCGTTCCAGTGGGCCACCCGCGTGGTGCCGACGGCCCAGATGCTGTTCGGCGACAGCGCGCTGCCGTCGAGCAGCCCGCGACCCGAGGGCACCTCGGACCAGCGGCCGTCGTAATGCCAGGTCCCGCCGCGACCGGGACCGCCGAAGACCCAGGCGTCATGTCGGCCCAGCGCGACGACGTCGCTCAGCTCACCGGGGAACGTCCCGGTCACGATCCAGCTCCGGCCGTTCCAGGACAGAGCTCGTGACCGCGTGAAATCGGACGTGACGGCCCAGACGTCATCGGCGGATGTCGAAGCCGCGGAAACGACAATCTCGCCCGACTTCCCGGCGAACGGTGCCCGGGTCCAGCGCGAGTTGCTGAGCCGCCAGGCGGTCGGCCTGGCGAACCTGACCGCCGTCGCCGCTGACTCGAACGCCCAGGCGCCGCGACGGCTGGTGGCGGTCACCGCGGTGAAATCCAGGCTATCCGTACCGCGAACCGTCTTGATGATCTTCCACGACGCCGGCCCGGCAGGTCGGCCGGAAGCGGCGTCGGGCCGTCCCGGCATCGCGGACGCCGCCGGCGTGCCCAGGGTCAGCGCCGGGAGTGCGAGCGCCGCGCTCAGCGCGGCCGCCGCCGCGATGACGCTCAAGGAGCGAATACGACCTGCGGGCATCGCGAACCCTCCGCTTCCTGCCGATCCCGGCCGGCATTTCGTCAGCCAGGCAGCCATCACCAGATCGCGACCGCCAGCATCAGGAACTAACCATGCGGTCAACCGGAGCGGTGCGACAGGGGACAACGGCCGCCGGGTCGGGGACCTAGGGCCCAGGCGCCGCCGTCAGGCAGGCTCGGACTCCCCGCCGCCTGGCTTCCACGGGCCGCCTGACATCACCCGGCGCGCATACTCGATCACGGCGTCGATGATCGCGTCGGCCTGCCGCCGGGTCCTGGACGCGGCGACCTCGCGCGCGCCCTCGCCGATCAATGACGTGAGGATCGCCGCGTAGAGCCGGTCAAGCGAGGTGTCCGACAGCTGGAGCAGCGCGTCGTTCTGGCTGATCCACTGATGCGTCCTGCGGCGCTTCATCAGCTCGAAACCTGGCGGCCCGTCACCGGAGACGAACAGCAGCGCCAGGTCCCTGCGCAGCCAGCTGCCGGTGAGGAACGCGCGGGCGCCGACCGAGAACAGCGCGGTCGGATCGGCCTGGCCGGCCTTGCGCGCCTGGACGACCGCCTCGCTCGCGGCCTTCTCGTGGGCTAGCTGGTGCTCCTGCCACAGGGCGAGGAAGAGCTCGCTCTTGCCGCCGAAGTGGTGGTACAGGCTGCCCACGCTCGACCCGGCGCGCTCCACCACGTCAGCGATGCTGGCACCGGAGAACCCCTGCTCCGCGAATACCTCGCGGGCGGCGTCAAGCAGCGCACGCTGGGTGTGCGCGGTCCGGCTCCACTGCCAGGCGCCGCTGGCCGGCCTGGCCGTCGGCTCTTTCGCCATGGAAGTCACCGGTCCGTTTCCTGCGCCTGGATGCGCAGCTTTATCGTGCCACCTCGCCGTGGCCGCCTGACCATGCCCGGCGGCCGGGCGCGGCAGCCTTGACAGCCAGGGCTGCCCGCCTAGAAGCTAATTCCAGAAGATAATTCTAGTAAATAATTAACAACTCGCCCGGGCTCGATGCCGCGGGGCAGGAGGTCAGGTGAGCCCGGATGGGACGTCTCGACGGGCGGGTCGCGATCGTCACCGGCGCCGGCCGCGGGATCGGCAGGTCCGTGGCGGTCCTGCTGGCCAGCGAGGGAGCGTCGGTCGTCGTCAACGATCTCGGCGTGGCGGTCGACGGGTCTGGTAGCGACGCCGGGCCGGCCCAGCAGGTGGTCGACGAGATCAGCGAGTCTGGCGGCAAGGCGGTCGCCAGCGGTGCCGACGTCTCCGACCACGCGGCCGCCGACGGCCTGGTCGGGACCGCGATCGAGGGGTTCGGGCGGCTTGACGTGCTGGTCAACGTGGCCGGAATCCTGCGTGACCGGATGGTATTCAACATGACCGAGCAGGAGTGGGACGACGTGATCCGGGTTCACCTGCGGGGCACGTTCAATACCACCAAGTTCGCCTCCGCGTACTGGCGCTCGCTGCGCGATGAATCGGCGCAGAACCGCATCATCAACTTCACCTCGGTCTCCGGGCTGCACGGCGCTCCGGGCCAGCCGAACTACGCCGCGGCGAAGATGGGCATCGTCGGCCTCACCTACTCCTGCGCCAACTCGCTGGCCAAGTACGGCGTCACCGTGAACGCGATCTCGCCGGGGGCGGCCACCAGGATGACCGCGTCGGTGCCGACCGAGCGCCGCAGGAGCAGGGCGGCGCCCGACGAGTGGTCGCCGGACAATGTCGCTCCGGTGGTCGGTTACCTGGCCAGCGAGCAGTCGGGCTGGATCACCGGCCGGATCCTGCACTCGTCGGGCTACGAGGTCTCGCTCTACAGCAACCCGGAGCCGCTGATCAGGCTGATCGGGACCGGGCCGTGGGACGCCGACCGGCTCGCCGCCCAGATCGAGCGATCGTTCGGCCCGCTGCTCGGCCGGAAAGCGTGACCGCCGCGCTGCCGGGGGAGCCGGTGCCCGTGCCGGGCCAGACCGAACCAGGGCGGGCCGCACCGAGCAGGGCGGCGGTGAGGGAGTCGGTGCCCGCGCCGGGCCAGCCACCGTCGGCGCCGGGCAGGCCGGTGCCCGCGCCCGGCAAGCCGGTGCCTGTGCCGACGCCTGAGACGCAGCCGTTCTGGGACGGCTGCGCGGCCGGGGAACTGCGGATCCAGCGGTGCCTGGACTGCGCGAAGCCGTACTTCTATCCCCGGCCGGTCTGCCCGGAGTGCGGCTCGGCCAGGGTGGAGTGGTTCACCGCGAGCGGCCGCGCGACCTTGTACTCGTACGTGATCAACCATCGCCCGGCGCCCGGTTTCGAGCAGGACGGGCCGTATGCGATCGCGGTCGTGGAACTGGCCGAGGGGCCGCGGATGATGACCAGCCTGACCGGCGTCCCGGCCACGCCCGAGGACCTCGTGCTCGACATGCCGCTGCGGGTCGCCTTCGTGGCGCGGGGCGACCTGAGCCTGCCCGTGTTCGCCCCGGCCGGGCAGGAGAGCCGGTGAGCCGGAGTACCGGCGCGATCATCGCCGGCGCCGCCGAGACCGACCAGATCGGGAAACTGCCCGGCCATTCCACGCTGCAACTGCACTGCGAAGCCGCGCTGAACGCGGTCGCCGACGCGGGCCTGACGCTGAAGGACATCGACGGGATCGCGACGGTCAGCTCGCCAGGGCCGGTGCAGGTCGCGCACTCGCTCGGCATCGTTCCGCGCTGGATCGACGGAACCGGGGTCGGCGGCACGTCGTTCCTGCTGCACGTCAGGCACGCGGTGGCGGCGATCGCCGCGGGCCACGCCAGCACGGTACTCGTGACCCATGGCGAATCAGGACGGTCACGGGTGGGCGCCACCCGTTATCGCCCTGATCCCTCCTCACCGGCCGGGCAGTTCGAGTCGCCGTACGGCACGATGGGCGCGACGACGCTGTTCACCATCCCGGCGCTGCGCTACATGAAGGAGACCGGGCTCACCCACGAGCAGCTGGCCTATGTCGCGGTGGCGCAGCGGCGCTGGGCGGCGAAGAACCCGCGGGCGGCGTACCGCGATCCGATCACCGTCGACGACGTGCTGGCATCGCGGCTGGTGGCCTATCCGTTCCATCTGCTCGAGTGCTGCCTGGTCACCGACGGCGGCGGGGCGCTGGTCGTCACCGCTGCCGACCGGGCGGCCGACTTCCTCAGGCCTGCCGTCCACGTGCTCGGCACCGGCGAGTCGGCCGAGACCCCGCTGATCTCACAGCTAGCCGACTTCACCGAGTCCCGCGCGTTCCGGCTGGCCGGGCAGGCCGCCTTCGCCGAGGCGGGCATCACGGTCGGCGATGTCGGGCACCTGATGATCTACGACGCGTTCGCGCACGTCCCGATCTACGGGCTGGAGGCGCTCGGCTTCGTCAAGAAGGGCGAGGCGGGCCCGTTCATCGCCGACGGCAACACCGAGCCGGGCGGGTCGCTGCCGCTGAACACCAATGGCGGCGGCCTGTCGTACACGCACACCGGGATGTACGGCATGTTCGCCATCCTTGAAGCCGTGCGGCAGGTGCGCGGCGAGGCCGCCGCCCAGGTCCCCGGCCCCGAGATCAGCGTCGTGCTGGGCAACGGCGGCATGTTCGCCACCTCGGGCGTGCTCGTGCTCGGCCGCCAGCCCCGCTGAGGGCGCCGGCTGGCCACCGCTGATGAACGCGAGCGCCGGCCGGCCTGACCTGGAGGCGCCGGCCGGCCTGACCTGGAGGCGCCGGTCGGCCTGACCTGGAGGCGCCGGCCGTATCGGCGGGCGGTCCGCGCCGGATTCGGCAGGCCGGCGTTCGGAGTTAATGTGGTCCCGGCGGCGGCGTGCTCTGGTCGCCGGCCGTTTCCGGTGGGTCGGTCGAGCGGGCAGGAGGAGATCGGATGACGGACAATTCGGTGGCGATCGTCGGTGGCCGGGTGGTGCCGGTCATCGGGGAGCCGATCGACGGCGGGACGGTGCTGGTCCAGGACGGCAGGATCGCCGCGGTCGGCGCCGGCCTCGCCGTTCCCGCCGGTGTCCGGGTCATCGACGCGGCCGGATCATGGGTGCTGCCGGGCTTCATCGAGGCGCACGGGCACGTCGGCGTGCACGAGGAGGCGCAGGGGTGGGCAGGCCAGGACACCAACGAGACGACCGACCCGGTGATGGCACAGGCGCGCGCCATCGACGCGATCAATCCCGCCGACCTCGGCTTCAGGGACGCGATCGGGGGCGGCGTGCTGGCGGTCAACGTCAACCCGGGCTCGGGGAATCCGATCGGCGGGCAGACTGTGGCGCTCAAGTGCTGGGGCCGGACCGTCGACGAGATGGTGCTTCGCCAGCCGTCCGGGATGAAGTCGGCGCTCGGCGAGAACCCGAAGCGCGTGCACGGTGAGCAGCGCAAGATGCCGAGCACCCGGCTGGGCACGGCCGCCGTGATCCGCGGCGCGCTCGTCGACGCGGCCAACTACCTGCGGCGACTCGAGAGCGAGCAGCGCAAGCCCGAGGACGAGCGCAAGCCGGTCGACCGCGACCTGAAGCTCGAGGCGCTGGGAAGAGTGCTGCGGCGGGAGATTCCCTGGCGGCAGCACTGCCACCGCGCCGACGACATCGCCACCGCGATCCGGATCGCCGACGAGTTCGGCTACGACCTGGTGATCGACCATGGCACCGAGGCTCACCTGCTCGCCGACATCCTCGCGGCGCGGGGCATCCCGGTGATCATCGGGCCGTTGCTGACCAGCAGGTCCAAGGTCGAGCTTCGCAACCGGTCGCTGGAGAATCCTGGCCGGCTGGCGCGGGCCGGCGTGACGATCGCCATCACGACCGATCATCCGGTCGTGCCGATCAACTTCCTGGCCCACCAGGCCGCGCTTGCGGTCAAGGACGGCCTCGACCACGAGACCGCCCTGCGGGCGCTCACCATCAATCCGGCGCGCATCACGGGCATCGACGACCGGCTCGGCTCGATCGAGGCCGGCAAGGACGCCGATCTCGCGATCTGGTCGGGTGACCCGCTCGACCTGCTCAGCCGGGTGCGGCGCGCCCTGATCGACGGCCGTGAAATCTACACCGTCCAGAACGGCGAGGCGGTCTTCGTCGATCCCTGACGCCGCCGCGCGGCGGTCTGCGCGGCGACGAGAGCGCCTCCCGCGACCTCCAGCGGCACAAGCTCGGGCGTGCCCGCTCGCCAGCCGGTCAGCCACCAGGGCGCGAGTCCTGCGGCGAACCCTGGCGCGACGATCAGGAAGATCGCGGTTCCCGCGGCGGCCGTGGGCTTGCGCAACGACGTCACCTCGCTCGTCGGACGGGTCGTGCCTGGCGCGCGGGCCGGCGTAAGTCGGTGGCGTGCTCGCTGGCGGCCCGGCCCACGATCTCGGCCCGCTCGGCCTTGGTGCGGAAGGTCACGCAGGTCCGGTCGGCCCGGAACAGGTCGTCGGAGAACTCGAACGGCACCCCGGCGGCCGTCGTCGATGTCCGGGTGATCGCGAGCAGCGGCGCGCGGACCGGGACCTCGAGCAGCGCGGCCTCGTCGTGGCCGGCCTCGACCACCTCCAGGTGCTCGACGACGTCGGTCGGCGTGATCCCGTAGTGCCGGTCGAGCAGGTCGTAGATCGACTCGCCGAGTGGCAGCTCGAGCAGACCGGGAACGAGATCGGCCGGCAGCCTGGCGCGCTCGAGCGAGATCGGCACGCCGTCGGCCAGCCTGATCCGCACGATGTCGACGACCAGGCTGCCGGCGGGCAGGTCAAGGTGCGCCGCCGTCGCCTCGTCGGCGCCGGTCATCGTGGCCGACAGCACCTGCGTGCCGGCCACGAACCCCTGGCGGCGCAGGTACTCGGGCAGCCCGACGATGACCGACAGATCCCGGTCAACCTTCGAGTGCGCCACGAACGTGCCGCCCGCCCGGCCGGGTACCCGGCGCACGACGCCCGCCTGAGCGAGCACGGCAAGCACCTGCCTGAGCGTGGAGCGGCTGACCGAGAGGCGCGCTGCCAGCTCGCGCTCGGTCCCGAGCTTGTCACCTGGGCGCAGCGCGCCAGAGGAGATCATGTCGAGCACCCGGTGCCTGGCCTCGTCGACCAGCCTCAGGTCAGACCCATCCGGTGAGCGCAGCTCAGCGAACTGATGCTCCCCGATGTCAGGGATCTGGCTCACCCCATGGCCTGCAGCGACTCGGGGACGGTCTGGCCGCCGTCGACCACCAGGGTCTGGGCGGTGATGTAGCCGGCCTCGTCCGAGGCGAAGAACAGCGCCGCGTTCGCGATGTCCTCGGTCGATCCCAGCCGCCCCAGCGGGATCGAGGCCTCCATCGCCGCCAGGTAGTCGGCGCCGAGCTCGTCCAGGCCCTCGGTGGCGATGTTGCCCGGCATCACCGCGTTGATGGTGATGCCCGACCGGGCGAACTCGAGCGCGGCCGAGCGCATGAACCCGAGCTGGCCCGCCTTGCTCGCGCCGTAATGCGACCAGCCCGCGTAGCCGGTGATCGGCCCGGTGATCGACGACGTCAGGATGATCCGGCCGTGGCCAGACTCCTTGAGCGCCGGCAGGGCCGCCTGGACTATGTAGAAGGTGCCCTTCAGGTTGGTCGCGAGCACCTCCTCGAGGTCGGCCGGCGTCATCTCGGTCAGCGTGGCAGCCGGGAAGACGCCCGCGTTGCAGCACACCACATCCAGGCCGCTGTGCATCTCGACGGTGGCCGCCACGACGCCGGCGCAGCTAGCCGGGTCGCTGACATCGCCTGGCAGGTAGCTGACCTTGCCGCCGGGCGGGGTCCGGTCCGCCGCCGCCGCGGTCAGCACCTCGGCCGTCCGCTCGCCGTGGTCCCTGTTCCGGCCGGTGATCACCACGTTGGCGCCGGCCTTCGCGAAGCCGGCGGCGATCCCCATGCCGATGCCCTTGGTACCGCCGGTCACGAGCACGGACCGGCCGCTGATCGATGTGAACATCCGGTACTCCCTGACGTCTGAAATTGCTTACTTGGTGGTGAGCAGGTAGCGCTCGGCGATCTCGCAGCAGCCGCGGGTGAAGTCCGCTCCGAGCTCGAGCGCCGCGTCGGCGAACCGGTGCGAGCCGACCCAGGCGACCAGCTGGAGCCGCCGCAGCAGGATGAAGGTGCCGATCTCCGCCTCGTCGGCGGCCGGCAGCGGCAGCACCCGCCGGTAGCCGCGCAGCCACGCGTCGCACAGCGCGGGCACCCGCGGGTCGTGCTCGATGAAGCTGACGGCGGTGGCCAGGTCGAACATGAACCAGCCGAACCCGGAGTCGTCGAAGTCGATCACCTGGATGTCGTCGCCGTCGACCAGCAGGTTGGCCAGCCGGACGTCGGCGTGGATCAGCCCGAACCGGTCGGGGCCCGTGCCGTACCTGGCCAGCCGGCTGGCCATCAGCGCCGCCGCGCGGGTCAGCACGTCAAGCTCTTCCCTGCCGACGCCGATGCCGTCCTGCCAGCGCCCCCAGCGAGGCGTCGCCCCGACGCAGCAGTCGAAGTCCCAGGAGAACCTGACGAACCCCGGCGGCCGCTGCCAGCCACGGGAGTGCCGGTGCATCCTGGCGCAGATCTCGCCGAGCACCTCGAACCGGCCGGCCAGCTGGTCCTCCGGCGGCTCGGTGCCTGGCAGCCACTCGAACAGCACGGCCTGCCGCGTCAGCCCGTCGATCTCGACGTCGATCACCTCCCGCCCGTCCGTCGCGCGGTAGACGGCGGGAGTCAGCAGCCCCTCGTCCCTGCGCAGCGCCTGGAGCCAGGCCAGCTCGGACTCGATCGCCCCGGGCGGGTGGTAGCCGGTCCGGTGCACCCGCAGGACCGCGGTACGGCCGGCGGCCGGGTCATCGATCCGGTAGGTCGCGTTCTCCGACAGGCTGAGCAGCGAGATGTGCGCGTCGGCCGGGTAGCCGAACGGCCCGAGAGCGGAGCGGGCGAACGGGTCGTAGCCGCGCAGCACCGCTTCCTGTGAGTTGTCGGTGACGCTCAATGGTCCCGCCCCTCGATGCTGGCGAGCAGCCGTTCGATCTCGCTCGCGGCGGTGGTCACCCCCGCGGTGGTGCCCGCGATGTAGAGCCGCCCGGAGGCGCCGATCATGGTCACGTCCACCAGCGTGTTCTCCGGCGCCGCCTTCTCCGCCTCGTTGGCCGCGACGGCGGCGAACAGCGCCGGCGTCATCTCGCACACCAGCAGCGACTGGCCGGGCAGCAGCATCGAGGCCTGCCGCGACCGATTGATGATCACCGCCTGCTGATCGGTGACGTCCTCGATGATGTCGCTGTACCGCAACGCGGGCCGCAGCTGGTCGGCGGCGCTGCGCCCGATGCCGTCGAGTATCGCCTGCCCGGCCCGCCGGACGGCGTCAGCGCTGGGGGAGTGCACCTCGAGCACGCCGAACTGGCGCTCGACGAACAGGATGCCCGGCTCGACCGAGGGCTCGGCCCGCAGCGCCAGGTCCGTCACCCGCTCGATGGCCAGGCCAGGGGCCACCTCGACGATCAGGGCGTGATCTCCTTCGGCCGCCGGGTACCCCCGTGCCCTGGTCGGCGTTCCCAGGTACGCGGCGAACTGCCGTCGCAGGCCCGCGATCGGCAGGTACACCCGCAGCTCGACGCGGGTCGTGATGGCGGCCGTCATCGCTGCCCCGCCCTTGCGCCACCGCCAGCCGTCACTCCGAGACCACGAAGTGCTTGCCAAGCTCACCATGGGGGCGCGGGATCACGTGCACGGAGACGAGCTCGCCCACGCTCGACGCCGTCTCCGCGCCCGCCTCGGTGGCCGCCTTGACCGCCCCGACGTCGCCGTTGATGATCACCGCGACCAGCCCGTCCCCGACTTCCTGCCTGCCGACGATCACCACGTTCGCCGCCTTGACCATGGCGTCGGCTGCCGCCAGAGCGGCCACGTAGCCCTTTGTCTCGATCATGCCCAGTGCGTTCTGTGCCATTGGGGATTTCCTTTCCGATTACGCTGAACCTGAATTACGGCAAGACCTCAGATTTGCTCTAACGGGCAGCACCTGCCGATCCAGGCGCCTTGCCCGATCGGCTGCCGCGAGATCCCTTGCTGGCCTTGTTGTCGGCGGGTGTGGCGTCAGCGGCGTCGGCGGGCTCGTCGATGGATCCGATGATGAGTGCATCAACGGGTGGGCGGTCCGGCAGCCAGCCGGACGCGACCGAGCCCTGGGCGATCAGCACCCGCTCGCCGAGCCCGGTGCCGAGCACATCGAACGCGACCAGGCAGTCCCCGGACTCAACGACCCTGACCTGAAGGAAGGCGCCGCTCGGCAGGCCGTCGATCCGCTTGGTCGACCAGACGTTGCCGACGACTATCGCTTGCAGCATCAGCGCTCCTTCTCGATCGGGACTCCGAGAGCCCGTGCCTTGTCCCTTGCCAGCGGGGTGAGCACCGCCCGCGGTCCGAGCACCAGCCGGGCGCCTGCCCTGGCGGCATCAGCGACCGCGCGCTCGGTGACCGCGCCCTTGTCCACCCTGCGCACCGCGCTGGCCGCCGCACCTTGTGCCTGGGCCGCCAGCCGGAACCTGGCTCGCCCGCTGATCAGGTCGTTCCTGAGCCTCGGGTTACCGGCCAGCTTGAGCACCCGCAGCACGAACGCGTGCAGTTCGTCATCGGTGCTCAGCCGCACGGTCCACGCCTCAGCCCCCGCTGCTGTGCCCGCCGGCCCGGCTGCTGTGCCGCCCACCGGCCCGGCTGCTGTGCCGCCCGCTGGCCCGGCTGCTGTGCCCACCGGCCCGGCTGCTCTGCCTGCCGACGCGGTCCCTGTGCCCGCTGGCCCGGCTGTTGTGCCGCCCGCTGGCCTGGCTGCTGTGCCCGCCGGCGCGGCTGCGGTGCCGCCCGCTGGCGCGGTCCCCGTGCCCGCACCGGCCTGGTGAATACGCGGTTTGATAGTGGTTTTCGGGGATGAATACGCGGTTCCACTCGGCGACGGATCCGATGTCGGGGGGGACGGCGGCAGCTGACCGGGGGCTTCAGGCCGTTTCCGCGCTGGCTGAGGCTGAGCGTGGCTCGGTCGGCCGTTCGCCCCAGCTAGCCCGGGTAGTGCCTCGGCCAGTACCTCCCTGACCAGCTGCCGCAGCAGGTCAGCGTCCCCGTCAGGCGCGCTGGCACGTGATGCGCGAGTTGCCTGGCGCGGGCCAATGCCGGCCTGGCCGGCGTCGCCGACGGTCATCAGGCCGGCCCGCCGAGTAGCGCGGTGACGGTCTCGGAGGCCTGGCGGACGTCGTCCTCGCGGCCGGACAGGTACACCCGGCCGGTGGCGCCGATCATCCGGTAGTCCACCAGCTTGATCTGCGCTGCCTTCTCGGCCTCGTTGGCCGCCAGGATCGCGTACGACGCGGGCTGGAGCTCGAGCACGAACAGCGATTCGCCTGGCAGCACCATCGAGCCGAGCTTGTTCCTGTTGACCAGGAAGGCGTGCTGCGCGTCGACGCTGGTGATGATCCGCGAGGCGAGCACCTGGGGCCTGGTCGCCGAGGTCGCGCTGGTCCCGAGGGCGTTCAGCACGGCGCTGCTCGCCGCGTGCACGGCCGCCGTCCCGCCGTGCAGCTCGAGGTAGCCGAACTGCCGTTCAACCACCAGGATCCCGGCCTGCACGTCGGCCTCCTTGAGCGCGACGTCGGTCAGCGGCTCGATGTCGAGTCCTGGCGCGATCTCGATGACCTGCGCGGCCACGTTGAGCCTTGGCAGCCGGCCGCGGATGAAGGTGCCCAGGTAGCACATCGTCTGCGGCTGCAACTGGTCGAGGAAGATGAACGAGCGCAGTTCGGCCACCGTCTACTCCTGCACCAGATGCCTGAGCTCGTCGATGATCAGTGCCCGCAGCCTGGCGCGCACCGAGTCGGGGAGCCCGCCCTCGTCGCCGTGAACCGCCCGCTCGCTCACGATGCTGTCATCCGAGGCACCGCCGTCCCAGGAACTGCCTGGCCGCCAACGTGTCGAGCCAGCGTCCGACGGATCTGACTGGCCTCCGCGGTCGGCGCCGCCGCCGGCCCTGCGGTCGTGGCCGGCCCCGCGCCGCGCCACCTCACCTCGGGCCGGACCGGCCGCGTCGCGGTCGGCCGGGCTCATCAGGCCGGCGCCGTCACCTCCTGGCAGGTTCGAGGCCAGCGGATAGGCGGGGACCTGGCCGGCCGGGGCGTGCCAGGGCTCCAGACCGGCGAAGTCGCCGAACGGGACGCTCGGGTCGGAGTTGTAGGCTGCCCTGGTCCAGTTGACCAGATGCCGCGGTTCCAGGTTCTCGCCGATCGAGCTTCGGCCGACGAAGCCGGTCCCCAGCGTCATCGACGGCGCGAGGTTCGTTTCCAGCCCGGAGCTGCCGGTGCTGTTGCCGACGTTGACCGACACTCGCAGCACCGGGACCCTGGCCGCGTAGCGCATGATCGTCGCCGGGTCCTCGCTGTGAATGGCGGCCGAGTGACCGGCGCCGCCGATCCTGACCACGGCCCGAGCCGCCTCGATGCCGTGGTCGGCGTTCCTGGCCGTGACGACGCCGAGCACGGGTGAGAGCTTCTCCCGGCAGAACGGCTCCTCGGGCACGACCAGGTCCAGCTCGGCGAGCAGCAGCCTGGTCCGGGGCGGCACCCTGATCCCGGCCTGGTCGGCGATCCAGGTCGCGTCCTTTCCGATGGCGTCGCCGTTCAGCATGCCGTCGGGGAACAGATAGGCGCGCAGCTTGTCCCGGCCGACCTCGTCGAGCAGCGCGGCGTGCTGGCGCTGCATCTCGCGCAGCAGCTGATCCCGCGCGGCGGCCTCGACGACGAGCACGGACTCGTTGGTGCACAGCACCGAGTTGTCAAAGGCCTTGCTGTCCACGATGCGCCTGGCCGCGGCCGCGATGTCGGCGGTGGCATCGACAAGCACGGGGACGTTGCCGGGCCCGACGCCGAGCGCCGGGTTGCCGGACCGGTAGGCCGCCCTGACCATGGCGGTCCCGCCGGTGGCCACGATGACATCGGTCACCGGATCGGCCATCAGGGTCTCGACCAGCCGCACGGTCGGTTCCTCGACGACCTGGATGGCGCCTTCGGGGGCGCCGGCCTGGGTCGCGACCTCCGCCAGCAGCAGGGCCGCGTCGCTGCAGCAGCCCCTGGCCATCGGATGCGGGCTGACCACGATCGCGTTCCTGGTCAGCAGCGCCAGGATGACCTTGAAGAAGACGCTGCAGACCGGGTTCGTGGACGGCGTCAGCGCCAGGACGACGCCGGCCGGTCTCGGCAGCGAGACGATCTTGGCAGCCGGGTCCACCCGCGGGCTGACGTAGTCCTCGTGCCGGTACCGCTCGAGCACGCCGAGCGAGCAGGCCTCGTTCTTGATCGCCTTGTGCTCGGCGACCCCGAAGCCGGTCTCCTTGACCGCCCACTCGGCGTAGCGCCTGGACTCCGCGTGCGCGGCGGCGGCGACCGCCTCGGCGATGCGCAGCACGGCCTGCCGGTCATAACTGGCGAACGCGCTGGCTGCCCAGTGCGCCCCGGCCAGCATCTGCCGCGCCTGGTACGCCGCCGAGACGCTGTCACCGGGACGCGACGAACTGGACGGGCCCGCGCCGTTCGCCTCCGCCTGGCCGGCCGGCGCCCGCGACCGAGCCGGTCCGCCGCCAGAACGCGCCCCGCCGCCAGAACGCGCCCCGCCGCTCATCGCCCGGCCACCGCCCGTCGATCGCCCGCCTCCCGCTCCGCGCCCGCCGCCGAACGAGGCCCGCGATGATCGGGGTGAGCTGTCCGCGCCATTCCCCGAGAGGTCCGCCCGATCACGATCGCCGGGCGCGCTGTGCCCAGAGCCAGGTGCGGCGCGGCCTGCCGTGCTCCCCGAGCGCTGACCTGAGGCAGGCTGCCTGGGCTGCGCGCTCATCGCCCGGTCCTGACCGGGCCGCGCCTGACCTCGGCGTACGCCCGGCCGATGCCCGCCTCGGTGCGATCAAGCAGCTCCTCGCACAACTGCGGGGTCATCAGCAGGCCGGGCTTGAACTGGAGCACCCGAGGATCGAGGGTCGAGAAGATCGCCCAGACGCCGGTCCGGTACAGGTGGCGCATCACGTACTTCGCCCCTTCCTCGTGATCGAACTCCAGGCCCATCACGACGCCGTTCTGCCGGATTCCGGTGAACCAGTCCGGGTAGCTGACCTGGATCTCCCGCAGCCCGCGGCCGATCAGGTCCGCGATGTAGTGCACCATCGACCGCGTCTGCGGCCGCCCGCAGATCTCCAGCGTCTTCAGCGCCGCGACGCAGCCGAGCTCGGCGCCGCCGAAGCTCGAAATGTGAGCGAAGCCGTCCTCGGTCAGCCAGCCAGCGCACTTCTCGCTGACCAGAACCGCGGCGATCGGGTACATGCCGCCGGACAGGCCCTTGCCGGTGACCAGGATGTCCGGCTCGATGTCGTGCTTGGTGATCGCCCACATCTCGCCGGTGCGCATCAGCCCGGTCTGCACCTCGTCGGCGATGTACAGCGTGCCCTGCCGCTCGCACATCTCCTTGACCGTCTCCAGGTAGCCAGGGTCCGGGAGCGGGAAGCCATAGGTCGCCGGGATGGTCTCCATGATCACCGCGGCGATGTCGCCGCCGGCCAGAGCCTCCTCCATCGCGGCGAGATCGTTGAAGGGGACCTGGCTGAACTCCTCCGGCTGGTCGGAAAGGAAGATCCTGGAGAAACGGTCGTCTCCGGTCGCGACGGCCAGTCCGGTGTGACCGTGATACGCCTTCATGATGGAGACGATCTTGCGCCGCTGGGTGGCGTGCCTGGCCGTCTTCAGCGCGATGTCGATCGCCTCGCCGCCGCCGCTGCCGTAAACGACCTTGGTGAGGTTCGCCGGGGCGGTGCTGATCAGCGCCTCGGCGAGTGCCGCCCTCGCGCTCGAAGGAAAGTGGTGGTTGCCGATGTCGAATGAGCGCATGCCGGTCGTGATCGCCTCCACAAGCTCGGCATTGCGGTGCCCGAGGTTGAAGGTCCCGCCGTTCAGGTGCACGTCGATCAGCCGCAGGCCGGACATGTCCCAGATGAAATAGCCCTCGCGCCGGTCGATGACCAGGTCGACGCCGCTGTCGCTCCAGAAATCGGTCTTACCTGGGTTCCAGAACTGCCTGGACTTCTCCAGCACCTCAGCCTTGGACTCCACGCTGAAGACGTCGTAGTCGTGCATCGCCCTGCCTTCGTCCCGGCAGCCGCCTGGTCAGGCACGGATCGCTGCCCGCCGGGCCTGGTCCGCGCTGGCCAGCCCGTCCTGGCTGACCCGTCCTGGCTGACCCGAGTTGGCTGACCCGTGTTAGCTGGCCCGTCCTGGCTGACTCATACCAGACCGAATCATCTATCGGTCCGACCTAACAGTCAAGACTGCGATCTAACCGGCCAAGACCTATTGTCACGCCCGATTTGGCCATGTTACGGTCAGGGTCCGGCGAGGCGAAGCCAGTGCGCCGATGGTGCCGCATAGGTGCGCGGACTTGTCATACCGCACCATCGCCAAGCCGGGACACCCCAGCGGGCTGGCGTGTCTAGGAGGGGAATGTGGCGGTCATCATGGTCCGACCAGAAGTGTCGATCGTCATGATCGGGCCGGGCCATCCGGCTCGCCACTTCCGCGCGCGCCAGGATCGCCGTTCCACCTCGCCGGATCACCGGTCTTGCCATCCAGTGACGGCACCCACCCACGCCCGCCGTGCCTTGTCACCGCAGACGAGGCACGAGGCCAAGCCCTGACAGGAGGCTGGCTGCATGTCGGATACCCAAGCGCCGACCGATACTGGCGGCGAGTTCGCCGACGACGGAGTAATAAAGACGACCGGTCTGTTCGAGAGCCTTGACATCTCGGAGCGCGACGACGTCCACAAGCTCAAGAAGCACGCCGTCGGACTGTACGGCGTGCTCTTCCTCACCCTGACCGGCTCGGCACCGATCTCCGCGATGCTGTTCAACACCCCGATCGTGGTCGGATACGGGCAGGGGATCGGCGCCCCCGCCGCGTTCCTCTTCGCGACGGTCGTGCTGGTGATCTTCTCGGTCGGCTACGTCGCGATGGCCCGCGTGAAGACCACAGCCGGGGGCTTCTACTCCTATATCAGCCACGGACTCGGCCGTGAGGTCGGCATCGGCGCCGGATACGCCTCGCTGCTCGCCTACTCGGTCTTCGAGGCGTCGCTGGCGGGCGGCTTCGCCTACTTCCTGAACCTCAAGCTGGCCGCGTTCGGAGTCAATATTGGCTGGCCGTGGCTCGCGCTCGGCATGGTGCTGCTGATCTCGGTGCTGACCTTCTTCGACGTCAGGCTGTCGACCGTGGTGCTCGCCGCCGGCCTGATCACCGAGGTCGTGATGCTGGTGATCTTCGACATCGTCATGTTCGCGCACGGTCACATTCCGGCGGCGGCCATCAACCCGGTGAACGCGTTCAAGGGCCTCGCCGCGAGCGGCTCAGGCGGCGCCAAGGTCGCCGCCGGCGCGATCGGCATCGGGCTGTTCTTCGCCTTCTGGTCCTGGGTCGGCTTCGAGATGGCACCCAACTACGGCGAGGAGTCCAGGAACCCGAAGAAGAACGTGCCGCGGGCGCTGTACATCTCGGTGATCGGCCTCGGCATCTTCTACACGCTGACCTCCTGGGCGCCGTTCGCCGGCTACTCGACAATCAACTTGGCGGCCCATCAGGCGCAGACCAACCCGGCGCAGTACTACATCACGCCGGCCAGCAGCATCGGCGGTCACTGGGTCGGCGCCATCCTCAGCTACCTGATCATCACTGGCTCGTTCGCCTGCGGCATGGCCTTCCACAACACCACGGCGCGGTACGCCTACTCGCTCGGCCGCGAGGGCCTGCTGCCCAAGCAGCTTGGCCGGACCCATCACCGCTACAAGAGCCCGCACATCGCCTCGATCGCCCAGACCGTGGTTGCCGTCCTGATCGTGCTCGGGTTCGCGTGGTTCACCGGGTCCAACAACCCGGCCAGCCAGGCCTACGTGCAGCTGTACGGCCTGATGGCGGTGATGGGCGTGATCGTCATCCTGGCGGTGCAGGCACTGGTCTCGCTCAGCATTTTCATCTACTTCGAGCGGCACCCGGACCTGAGCGGGCACTGGTGGAAGACGCGCCTCGCGCCCGCCATCTCCTTCCTCTCCCAGGCGTTCGTGGTGTACCTGCTGTTCGGGAACATCAAGTTCCTGGGCAGCGGCTACAGCTACGCGAACTGGCTGGGGCCGATCGACGCGGCGGTGCTGGTCGGCGGCATCGCGTTCGCGTTCTGGCTCAAGTCGCACAACCGCGAGAAATACGAATCCGCCGGGCGCCTGATCAACGAAGGGCTGTGAGTACCGGGCGGGACAGCGAGCCGGCGGGCATGAAAGATCCGACTACCGGGGCATGCCCGCCGGTCCCGCCCCCTTCCGTCGCCGGCGGCCGGTCCTCCGGCGGTCTGGTGGGACGGCGCGTCACCGCGCTGATCGGGCAGGCGGTGAGCCTGCTGCGGCTGGCCGGATCGCAGTGCTGCGTCGGCCGGACCCAGGCCGCGTGGGCGCGGACCAGGGACCGGGACGAGTCCGCCGCCGCCCGGCCAGGCTAGGAGCGACCGGGATGTCGACCCGGGACCGGCTGCGGTTGCCGGACCGCGGCCGGGCTGCGGGGCCCGGACCGGCGGGTGGCGAGAAGGGATGAGCACAGGGAGGGACCACGGGCGTGGGCTACCTGATCGGGGTGGACGTCGGCTCGCAGAGCGTCAAGGCGATCCTGCTCGACCCTGACGGGCGCGAACTGGGCTCGGCCGGGCAGGGCTGCACCATGAGCCACCCGGCCAGCGGCTGGGCCGAGCAGGATCCGGCGCAGTGGCAGGCTGGCCTGGCCGCGGCCGTGCGGCAGCTGATGGCCTCGACCGGCATCGGTCCGGCCGAGGTCACCCATCTGGGCCTGGCCTCGCAGGTGGACGGCGTCGTCCCGGTCGACAGCGCGCTCAGGCCGCTTCGCCCGGCGATCATCTGGCTCGACCGGCGCGGAACCGATCAGGCGGCCGTCCTGGCCGACCGGGTCGGCACGGACCGGATCTTCGCGACGACCGGGCTGGTCGCCGACGCCTCGCACATCGCTCCGAAGCTGATGTGGCTTCGTGATCACGAGCCGGGCACCTACGAGGCCGCCGTCTCCTTCCCGCCCGCGGGCGGCTACCTGCTCGGCTGGCTCACCGGCGTCCTCGCCCAGGACCACGCCAACGCCTCGTCGACCCTGCTCTACGACGTGCGGTCCGGCACCTGGGACGAGGCCATGCTCCAGGCATCCGGAGTAGACCCGGGCCGCCTGGCCCCGATCAGGCCGGCCGCGGAGGTAGCGGGCTGCCTGACCGCCGAGGCCGCCGCGGCTCTCGGGCTCAGCCGGCAGTGCGCCGTTGTGGTCGGCACGGGTGACGAGCATGGCGCCTGCGTCGGGGCCGGTGCCATCGTCCCCGGCCTGGTCGCCGACGTGACCGGCACTGCCGAGCCCGTCGCGGTCACCGCGTCTGCTCCGGTCTTCGATCCGGAGCGAGTGGTGGAGACGCACGCCCACGCCGTTACCGGGCTGCTGCTCGTCGAGAACCCCGGCTTCGTGTCCGGTGGGTGCACGCTGTGGTGGGGCGAGACGATACTGGGCACCGACCAGGCCGGGATGTTCGTGGCGGCGGCGATGGCCGGGCCTGGCTCGGACGGCGTGCTCTTCCTGCCCGCCCTCTCCGGCGCCACGGTGCCGAGATGGAATGACAGGATGCGCGGTGTCTTCGCCGGCCTGGCCATGAATCACGATCGCAGCCATCTCGCCCGCGCCGTCATCGAGGGCTGTACGTTCGCGTTGCGCGACGTACTTGGCCGGATGGACGCGCTCGGGCTGGCCGGGGAGGAGATCCGGGTGGTCGGCGGCGGGGCCCGCAGCGAGCTCTGGCTCCAGATCAAGGCCGACATCACCGGCCGGACTGTGCAGCCGGTGCTCTCGGCCGAGCCGACGGCTCTCGGGGCCGCGGTCCTGGCCGGCGTCGCAGCAGGGACCTTCGCCGACGCCGCGGACGGGGTAGCCAGGACGGTCAGGCTCGCACCGCGCAGCTACCGGCCCGACCCGCGGACGCGCGATGTCTACGCCGAGCGGTACGCGCAGTACCTAGCGCTCTACGACGGGGCGGAAGGCGCGCTGGCATGAGCCCGGAGCTGCCCGGCATCGATCTCGACGCGCTGCGCGCCGTACTCGCCCCCGCGTCCGGTGCTGAGCCGGGCGGGCTGGGTTCGCAGGAGCCCGTGCCGGGCGGACCGGGCGGACCGGGGCCGGGCGGACGCGGACCGGCGGATCCGTCGCACGACTGGCCGCTGCGGCCGATCGGCCTGCGGCGCGTCGTCGATCGCCGGGGTGCGCTTGACGACATCGGTGAGGTGCTGGCCGGCCTGGGTGCCGGATCAGGTCAGGTGGTCGTGCTGGCCGCGGCGACGCCGATGTCCGTAGCCGGGGCCGGATTGCGCGCGGTGGTCGAGCGGCTGGCTGGCAGCCGTCTTGCCGTGAAGTGGGTTGTTCTCGGACCAGCCGACGGATCGGTGCACGCGGACGAGGAGACCGTAGCGGCGGCCAGGGCGGCGGCTCGCGGAGCGAGCTGTGTCGTCACTGTCGGGTCGGGCACCATCACCGACATCGGCAAGGCAGCCGCCGCGGCCGGCACCGCGCTGGTCGCGGTGCAGACGGCTACCAGCGTCAACGGATACGCCGATCCGCTCGCCGTGCTGCTGCGCGACGGCGTCAAGCGGACCACGCCGGCCCGCTGGCCGGACGCGCTGATCATCGACCACGATGTGCTGCTTGGCGCGCCTGCCGAGCTGAACCGGTCCGGCCTCGGCGACATGGCGGCCATGTTCAGCTCCACGGCCGACTGGTACCTAGCCAGCGTGCTGGAGGCCGGCGGCCCGCCTTACCTGGCTCAGGTCGCCGGTCTGGTGCGGCCGCACGGCGAGCGGATGTTCGCGCTGGCCGAAGGCCTGATCGACGACGCCGACCAGCTCGCCGGGCTGGCGAGGCTGCTGACCCTGAGCGGGATCACGATGGGCGTGGCCGGCTCGACCGCGCCGGCCTCCGGGATGGAGCACGCCATCAGCCACCTGCTCGAGATGGCGGCCACTGCCGCCGATCTGGGCGGCGCGGCCAACCTGCACGGCACGACGGTCGGGGTGGCCAGCGTTGTCGCCGCGGCAACCTGGGCGCATGTCCGCCAGCGGATCGCCGATGGCGCGCTCGCGCGTCCAGCCCGGCTGCCCGATCCTGATCTGATCTCCGGCCAGATCAGCGCGGCCTTCGCCGACCTTGATCCGACCGGTGCGATGGCTGCCGAGTGCCTGGCCGACTACTCGGCCAAGCTAAGCCTGCTTGCGTCACGGCCCGATCCGCTCGCAGTGCTGCGGGCGGACTGGGCCAGCGCCGATGCCGTGCTGGATCAGCTGCTGATCGACCCCCGAACGCTCGCCGCCGGGCTGCGGATGGCCGGCCTGCCGGTGCGGTTCGGCGAGCTTCCCGCGCCCGTCGATGAGGGCACCGCCCGGTGGGCCGTCACGAACTGCGCCCTACAGCGGCGCCGGTTCGGCGTGGCCGACCTGGCCATGCTGCTTGGCGCCTGGACAGACGACGACATCGATGCGGTGCTTGCGGCGGCCGAGGCCGCGGCAGCAGCGGCTGCCTTGACCTCCACCGGCGCGGCCTCTGCGGGCGCGGCCTCCACCGGCGCGGCCTCTGCGGGCGCGGCTTCTGCGGGCGGCGCGGCCCAGGCGAGTGCCGCCAGCATGGGCGGGCCGTGCCCGGGTGCTTCCGGTGCGGTCGCTGGCAGCCCGGTGGTGCCGTGACGCCGCCGTCCGCTGACCGCAAGGCCGCGCTCGCCCCGCGAGCAACGCCCGTGCAGCGATCGGCGCTGCCGGACCTGACCGGGTCGCGGCCCGCCCCGGCCCGCCCGCAGCGGGTGTTCGCCGGGTACGTTCTCGATCTGGACGGCACCGTCTACCTCGGAGACGAGCTGCTGCCCGGCGCGGCACGGACGCTGGCGAGAATCCGCGAGGCGGGCTCGCGCGTGATCTTCCTGACCAACAACCCGCTGCGCTCGCCCGCCAGCTACGCGCAGCGCCTGGCCAGCCTCGGCGTGCCAGCCGCGGAGTCGGAGATCCTGACCCCGCTGAGCGTGCTGACGACCTATCTGCGCGCCCGGCATCCCGGTGAGTCCGTGCTGACCGTGGCCGAGCCGCTGGTCGACCAGACGCTGCTGGCGGCCGGCGTCCGCGTCACCGCCGAGCCGTCGGACGCCAGCGTCGTCGTGGTCTCGTTCGACCGTGGCTTCGACTACTCCAAGCTGCTGCGGGCCTTCCGCGCGGTGCGCGGTCACGGCGCGGTGATCATCGCGACCAACCCCGATCCGTTCTGCCCGACGCCCGACGGCGGGCTGCCGGACTGCGCCGCCATGCTGGCCGCGGTCGAGGCATGCACGGGGAAGCGGGCGGAGGCGGTGCTCGGCAAGCCTGGACCGCAGATGGCCGCCGAGGTGCACAGCCGCCTGGCCGTTCCGCCCGGCGACGCGGCCATGGTCGGCGACCGGCTGCTGACCGACGTGGCGATGAGCCGGGCGCTCGGCATGGCGAGCGTCCTCGTGCTGTCCGGCGCGACCACGGCGGCCGACGTGGCCGGCTCCGAGCTGCGGCCCGACTACGTCATCGGCGGGA
>DATNIU010000083.1:0-31004 GCA_035604275.1 Streptosporangiaceae bacterium
CACCCCGGCCAGCCGCCACCACGACCACCCCGGCCAGCCGCCACCACGACCACCCCGGCCAGCCGCCACCACGACCACCCCGCTCACCGGGGCCGGCCGCCATGATCCCGCTAGTCGCCGTCGGCCGGGTCGGAGGCGACCGGCTCGGTGCTTGTGTCGTCCAGGCGGTGGGGATCCGGGTTTCCCCTTGCCACGGGCGCCGCTGGCCGGACGCGCCCTGGCCTGCCGCAGCCGCGGCCCGAGCCAGCGAGCAGGCGGCGCATGGGGACCGCCATCGCGGCCGCCGCCTGCCGCGCGCTGAGCGCTCCGGTGGCGACCAGCCTGGCGAGCACGTGCCGCTCGCGGGCACGGGCCCGGTCGGGGAAGACCAGCGGGTCATACGCCGACGGCGCCTGGACCAGCCCGGCCAGCAGCGCCGCCTGCGCCCACGAGAGCCGACCCGCTGGCCGGCCGAAATAGCCGCAGCTAGCCGCTGCAAGTCCATAGAAGCCGTGACCGAAGTACACCACGTCGGAGTACATCCGCAGGATCTGAGTGCCGGTATAGCTGAACTTCAGCTTGATCGCCAGCGCGATCTGCTCGACCTCGACGGCGATGCCAGCTCGTCCGGGCGTGTAGAGCAGCTTCGCGAGCTGCTGGTAGAGCGTCGCACCGCCCTGGTCGCCACCGCCGGTCACCCTGGCAAGCAGCACCCGTGCGATCGCGATCGGGTCGATTCCCGGCTCCGCCGCGAACCGGTGGTCCTCTGTTGAGATCAGCGCGGTCGCGAACCTGCCCGGCACCGACGGGCCGGGAAACGCCGAGTGATGCAGCGCCGCCTGCGCCCTGGCCAGGGATCTGGCGTTGCCGACCGACGGCGTCGCCTGCATGATCGCGATACCAGCGGACACGAAGACGATCAGCACCGTGGCAATCACGATCGCGGCGCGGCGTAGCCAGCTACGCCAGCGCCCTGATCGCGGCATCTTCCCGCCTGCCACCCCAGATCAGCCCCGACAGAGCCTGCCGACTCGGTCACTCATCTCCGTCAGTACGGCAACGCACCGAGACGCCGATTCGTGCCAGCCGAAGAACCCATCCCGGCGATCCGTGAGAGCGGATCCGGCAACGGCGGCCCGCCGTGTGGTACCCGGCGGAAGGGGTCGCACTAAGTCGGGACGCCGGGATTTGAACCCGGGCTCTCTGGTCCCCCAGACCAGCGCCTTAACCAAGCTGGGCCACGTCCCGTCGCCCTGTCGGACCCACAGATCATAGCGCAGCACCCGACCCCGGCCGAGCCCAGCGTCCGCACGGCCCACGACCCGCGCCCCGCCACCCGCCAACCCGCGCCCCGCCAACCCGCGGCCCGCCAACCCGCGGCCCGCCAACCCGCGCCCCGCCACCCGCAGCCCGGGACTCCGCAACCATGTGCGCCCGATAAGTCGGCTTTACGCGATTCGCTGACCCCGGATCGCTGACTTAGCACGGCTTTCAGTGATGTTAACGCCCGTTATATGAGAAATGTGCCCACGGAATCCGTGCTATGTCGCTGGGTGACCGTCTGCGAGGCCATCCAGGGCGGCTGGCAGGGTTCGTCGCCGGGGGCGCGGGTTCGGTATGCTCGTCGCAGAGCGCTGACGGAGACAAGTAGCGTCCGGGATCGCGAGCCTGAGAGAGCCGCTGGCAGCTGAGAAAGCGGCCTCGTCCCCGGAACTGCGAAGACCCTCCCGAGCGCGGGGAGGAACCGCCGCCGCGGCCAGCGGCAGGCACAATGCCCCGCCGGCCAGCCCCCGTGACCGGGCGAACGAGGCACCGCCGGTCAGCCGGCGGCGGCGAAGGTGTGGTGGCACCGCGAGTTCCCTGCTCGCCCGCACTTCCAAGGGTCGCACCAACCCAGGAGTGCCCGATGAGCTCGCAGACCGGCCAGACCGCCATGACTCAGTCGACTGCCCAGACCGGGTTGACCTCCGACACTGAGCCCGGCACCCAGACCGGGCCCGGCCCCCAGGCCGAACCCAGCCCCCAGACCGAGCCCGGCACCCAAGCCCGAACTGGCACCCAAAGCGGATCCCGCACCCAGGCCGAACCCAGCCCCCAGACCGAGCCCGGTGCCAAGCCCGCAGCCGCGCCGGGAGAACAGACCAGGTCCGGCACCCGGGTCCTGGCGGGGGAGCTGCTCGCACACGTCGGTCAGCGAGTGACGATCGCGGGTTGGCTGCACCGCAAACGGCAGCTCAAATCGGTCACCTTCCTTGTCATCAGGGACCGGACCGGCCTGGCCCAGGTCGTCCTGGCCGGCCAGGACGCGATCAGCGCCGCCGCCGGGCTGACCGAAGAGACCGTCCTGCAAGTGACCGGACTGGTCAAGGCGAGCCGGCAGGCGCCAGGCGGCGCCGAGATAGCCGGCCCAGCCGGGTCCGGCGGGCCGAAGCTCACTGTGCTGTCCGGGCAGACGGCGCCACCGCCGTTCGATCTGTACCGGCCGGCCATCGCCGCGACCCTGCCGACGATCCTTGACCACGCGCCGACGACGCTCAGGCACCCGCTGCTGCGATCCGGCTTCGAGATAGCCGCCGCCAGCGCGGCCGGATTCCGGACCGCGCTCGACGAGAGATCCTTTACCGAGATCTTCACTCCCAAGATCGTCGAGTCTGCCACCGAGTCTGGCGCGAACGTGTTCGGCATCGACTACTTCGGCCGCCCCGCCTACCTGGCACAGTCGCCGCAGTTCTACAAGCAGGCCATGGTCGGAGTCTTCGAGCGGGTCTACGAGGTCGCTCCCGCGTTCCGGGCCGAGCCGCACGACACGGCCAGGCACCTGGCTCAGTTCACCAGCCTGGACGCGGAACTCGCCCTCTTCGGCGAGCACGGCATTGGCGACCACCGCGACGTCATGGCCGTGCTGCGGGACGTGATCGCCGCCATGGTGACCGCGGTAGCCGAGCGGGCCGGTCCCGCCGCTGAGCTGCTGCACGTCGTGCTGCCTGTCGTCCCCGAGCCCATTCCGCAGCTGCACTTCGTCGATGCGCAGGAGCTGATCGCCCGGTCGGCGGGATGGGACCCGACCGGCGAGCCGGACCTGTCACCCGCCGATGAGCGCTGGCTATGCGAGTGGGCGGTCCGCGAACACGGCAGCGAGTTCCTGTTCGTCACCGGATACCCGGCGGTCGCCAAGCCGTTCTATACCCACCCGGACCCGGCCAGGCCCGGCTACACGAACGGCTTCGACCTGCTGTTCCGCGGCCTCGAGCTGGTCACCGGCGGCCAGCGGCTGCACCGGCACGAGGACTATCTCGCCGCACTGGCCAGCCGGGGCGAGGATCCCGCACCCTACGCCGGCTACCTCCAGATATTCAGCCACGGAATGCCGCCGCACGGCGGATTCGCGATCGGACTCGAACGCTGGACCGCGCGCCTGACCGGCGCCGCCAACGTCCGTCAGGTGACGATGTTCCCGCGTGACATTCACCGGCTCAGCCCGTGACCGCCGACGTCGCCAGCTTCCCGGTCAGCGAATCGCGGCGGCCTCGCCCCCGGCCGGCAGCTCGCAGCGAGAGGCCACCTCAGCCTGACGAGCCCGAGATCGCCGGCACGCTGATCAGCTGGGTCTGATGCCAGCCCGAGCCTCTGACCAGCTGCCACACGGCTACTGCGCTGTCTCCCGGCGCCATCGCCGTGATCTGCCCCGCACCAGGGAGCAGGGTCGCGGTCGACGCAGGCAGCGTGAGCGGCGTCTGCCAGGTCGCGCCAGGACCGGCGGCCGGGCCGAGAACCGCCCCGCGCTGCCCGCTGAGGACAAGTCCCCATTGGTCGCTGGTTCCGACCGAGACCGATTCCACCTGACGGTCATTGAGATTAAACGGGCGGCCCAGCGTCCAGGTCGTCCGGTGCCCGGTCGCCCACGCAGGGATCAGGACCTGCTGGCGGCCGGTCCCGGCCGCTAGCAGCGCGGCAGCGCCGGTGCCCGTGCTCGCCAGGCGGAGCACCGCGATCCGCTGACCGGTAAGCGATCCGGGCAGCGCCAGGCTGGCCGCCTGCCAGCTGCCGCCAGCGCTGGTGAAGATGCCGACCTTGCCGGGCCGGCCGCAGTCTCCAGCCAGCAGCGGAGCCCCGCCCGGGCCGGCCCCGGCGGCGGTCAGCGCGGTCAGGCCGCAGGCCCGGCCGGCCGGGCTTGCGGCCAGCGCCCGCACGGTGACCAGGGCACTCCAGGACCTGGCGTGCGGGCTGGACATCTCGGCCGACCTGGCGGTGATCGCCAGCAGGCGGCCGTCCGGCAGGGCCGCCAGCGCATCTGGCTCGGGCGCGAGCGGCACCGAGAGGAGGCCCTGTGACCAGCTTGCGCCGCCATCGCTGCTCATCGCCAGCGGCGTGAACGTCAGCAGCTCGCTGGGCAGGAAGCCCGCGGTCAGCGTGCCGCCCGGTGCCGCCGCTACCGCGAGGCCGCCGGTGTCGGCGACACCGGGCGGCGTGACGAGCCGCCAGCGGCCACCGCCGGTGCTGATCAGCAGCTGCCAGAACGGATCCTGGACTCCCCCGGCTCCGGCGAGCCGCACGATCGCCCAGCTCGCGCCGGTGCCTGAGACGGCAGTAGCAAGCGGTGCCCGTGCCGCCGGCTGCTGGCCCTGCTGAGCCGGTCTGCCGGTCGCGCTTACCCCGCAGCCGGCCAGCGTGCCCGCGACGACCACTGCCGCGGCAGCGCTCCTGAGGCGACGCCGGCCCATCTGGTTCCTCACCGCTCCTTCGTCGCAGCTTCTGGCATGCGCATCTTACGCGGATATCGACCCGGCGACTGGCGGCCGCGGCAGCCGCGTCATCCAGGCTTCGAGAGTGGACGTCGGCGGTATAAATCTTCACAATCGGGTTAGGGCACGCATCGCGGGCTTGAGCTGCCCGGCGGCGGGCACTCGAGCCAAGGATGCCCGGGTCTGCGGGCGCCGTGCAGCCAGGCACGGTGCGCCAGGCACGGTGCCGCCAGACGCGGTGCTGCCAGAGACGGCGCGCCAGACACCTGGCCGACCGGCCGCGGAGGACCGCGGTACCGGCCTGAGGGGGATGACCGATGACGGGACGGCGCAGGCGCCTGACGCACGGCGCGCGCCGGCCAGGCTGGTTCCGCCCGACCTTCGAGGCCGCGGTGATAGTGGCAGCGGCAGCGGTCCTGGCGGTGGCCAATGTCGCGTCGGCCTCGCTCACCGGTCTGGACAGAACGGCTGCCTGGCGGAGAGTCCCGGGACAGCGGACGGGTTCGGCGTTCAACGGCACGCGGGCGGTCGGCGCCCTCCTCCTGCGCCGCAACGGCCATCTCGGGCGGCACTTCTGCACGGCCAGCGTGGTGCACAGCCCCGCCGGAGATCTGCTGCTCACCGCCGCGCACTGCATGAGGGGCCTGAAGCTGAAGCCGGCCGGCGGCGTGGTGTTCGCGCCCGGATATCACAGAGGCCGCATGCCGCTGGGGCTGTGGGTGGTGACCGCCGAGTTCGTCACCACCAGGTGGGCCTCTCGGCATGACCCGAACGACGACTTCGCCTTCCTCGTGGTGAGCGGCCACCACCCGATCGAGCGATCCGCCGGCGCCGAGCGGCTGAGGACGGCCACCCACCTGCCCGCGCAGGTGCAGGTGATCGGGTATCCGGATACCACGAGCTCACCGATCCGCTGCACGGCCAGCGCACATGCTTTCGATCCGCGGACCCTGCGGCAGATGAAGTTCGTCTGCGGCGGATACACCGACGGCACAAGCGGCGGGCCGTTCCTCTTCCACGTCAGCCCGAGGACTAAGGACGGGGCGATCATCGGCGTCATCGGCGGCTACCAGGAAGGCGGCGACACTCCCGCCATCTCGTACTCCCCCGTCTTCAGCGTCAGCATCGCGGCGCTCTACCGAACGGCAACGGCGCCGGGCGCGCCACCGAGCCCGTCACCGACGCCCACGCCAAGCACGAGCACGAGCACGAGCCCATCCGCGACCCCGGCGCCGAGTCCGTCACCGACGCCGACGCCGACGCCCTAGCCGACCGCCAGCCTCAGCCCCCAGCGACCCAGCACCGAGACCGTCACCGACGCCGACGCCGACGCGGATCGCCAGCCTCGGCCCCAGCGACCCGGCAACCGGATCCGTCACCGATGCCGCGGCATGAGCCGGATCGCCAGCCCTCGGCCCCGGAGTCCGCCAGCGACCCGGCACCGAGACCGTCACCGACGCCGGCCGCGCGGCCTGAGCGCTACCCGAGTCCGAGCGATATCGCGTCGATCTCGGCGAGCTCGGCCGCGGACGGGGTCCACGATCCTGCCTCGGCATTAGCTGCTACCTGGGCAGGCGACATCGCCCCGGCGATCACGCTCGCGCAGCCGGGCTGAGCAGCCAGGCCAGCGATCGCGATCTGGAGCAGGGAGACACCCCGCGGCTCGCCCCAGCCGGCCAGCGCTTCGACGATGTCCAGCTTGGCATCCGTGACGTAGCCCTCACGGCCTGCCAGCCTGGTGCCCTCGCCGGCCGGCTGGTCACGCCGGATCTTGCCGGTCAGCAGCCCGTTCGCGAGCGGGAAGTACGGCAGGACGCCCAGGCCGAAGTGCCGTGCCGCGGGCACGACCTCGGCCTCGGCCGCCCGCTCCAGCAGCGACCAGTGGTTCTGCGCCGATACGAAAGGCGGGACGCCGAGCCGTTCGGCCACGCCCGCGGCCTCGGCGATCTGCCACCCGGCGAAGTTGGAATTGCCCAGATAGCGGACCTTGCCCTCGGCGACAAGCTCACCGAGCGCGCTGAGGGTCTCCTCGATCGGCGTGCGCGGGTCGGGAGTGTGGATCTGGTACAGGTCGATGTAGTCGGTTCGCAGCCGGCGCAGCGACTGCTCAACGGCACGCCTGATATAGCCGCGCCCGCCCTTGGCACCGGCCGCCTGGCCGTAGCCCAGGTCGGCGTGCTGGTGGCCGAACTTGGTCGCCAGCACAACCTGATCGCGGCGTCCGGCGAGTATCTCGCCGAGCAGTTCCTCTGAGCGGCCGCCACCGTACGTGTCCGCCGTGTCCAGCAGGGTGATCCCGGCCTGGATCGCCGCGTCGACCACCGCCGCAGTGCCTGCGAGGTCCAGCCTGGAGCCGAAGTTGTTGCAGCCCAGGCCTACCACCGATACGGCGAGCCCGGAATTGCCCAGTGACCTGTAGCGCATGTGCCCTGCTTTCGTCGATATGCCCCGTGACCCTGCCACGCCGATCGTACCGACGCATCGGTCGTCCCGAGCGCCGGCTCCAGCCGTCCCCGGCACGCGCCCGCGCCGATGGCTCGGCCCCCGGTGCGCCCGCGAGAGAGCGGCGATATTCTGTGCCGCACCATGCCAGACCGCCGCCATTCCGCAGCCACGAGCCCGGCCAGACAGGGCTGGCCGGGCGCACCGGAGCGCGGCGCGTGACCGGTCAGTCGCCGGGATCGGCCGTGCTGCGCATCCGCCTCGGGACCCAGCTGCGCCGCCTGCGGGAGGCCCGCGGCGTGACGGCGCAGCACGCGGCGAAGGCTATCCGCGGCTCGGAGTCCAAGATCAGCAGGATTGAGCTCGGCCGCCACGCGGCCAGGGAGGTTGATGTTGATGACCTGCTGACGCTGTACGGCGTGACCGATCCGGCCAGGCGCGAGGCGCTCCTGGCACTCGCCAGCCAGGCCAGCGCGCCAGCCTGGTGGCGCAGTCATTCCGACATCCTGCCGAGCTGGTATCGGACCTATCTCGGGCTTGAGGAGGCGGCCGACGTCGTCCTTGGCTATGACAGCCATTTCATGCCCGGCCTGCTCCAGACCGACGATTACGCCGCCGGGCTGCTCGCAATCGGCGGGCTCACGGCATCCGAGCGCGACCGGCTGATGCAGGTGCGCGCCGAGCGGATCAGAAGGTTCGCTGCCCGGGGCTGGCGGCTGCTGGCCGTGATCGACGAGTCCGTGCTGCACCGGCCGGTCTCCAGCCAGCAGGTGCTGCGGGCCCAGCTCGCTGAGCTCGCCGACGCGAGCCGGCGTCCTGGCATCGCGGTCCAGATCAGGCCGCTGGCGGCGGGCGCGCCTACCACCCCGGTCGGGTTTACGATCCTCCGGTTCGCCGACCCGGAGCTGGCCGATGTCGTGTATACCGAGCAGCTGACGAGCGCCAGCTACCTGGACCGGCCAGCCGATGTGAGCCGTTATGCCATGGCGCTTGACCAGATGAGCAGCGGATGCCCGCCGGCCGAGCGGACCGCGGACACCATCACGGCCGTGCTGCGGCGGCCGGGCTAGCGGCCGGCCAGGTCGCGGATCAGATCCGCGGAATCGGCTGGACCAAGCGCCGCGTCGCTGAGCGCGTCAAAGACCTGACCCATGGCCCGCACCTCCGTGCCGCGCTCGTCAAGCTGCAGCTGACCGCGGATGCCTTCCGCGCAGACCACATCGGGATCGGCGGGCTCGGCGAAGCTCAGCACGCTGAATGATCCGCTGAGCACCGGATGCGAGCCGCCTGAGAGCCTGAGCACCTGAACCGTCGCCTCGGGTCGCTGGCTCGCCTCAAGCAGGCGCCCAAGCTGGCGGTTCATGACCTCGGGCGGTCCCATCGAGCGGAGCAGCGCCGACTCGTCCAGGACGAGCCACAGCCGGATCGGATCGCCGCGGCTCAGCACGTCCTGGCGGCGCAGCTGAACCGCGACCAGCCGATCGACCTGCTCGGGCGCCAGGCCGAGCCGGCTCGCCGCGATCACAGCCCTGGCGTAGTCCTCGGTCTGCAGCAGGCCGTGGATCACCTGCGCCCGGAATGACCGCACCGCCGACGCCTCCGCCTCCAGGCCCAGGTACCGGCCGAACCCGGCAGGCAGCAGCTCGTCGGTATCCGCCCACCAGCCCTTGCGCTGTCCTTCCCGGGCCAGCTCCATCATCAGCTGGCGCTGCACCGGATCCTCGACTCCGTAGAGCTCGAGCATGACGGTCAGATAACTGGTCCTGGTCGGCGCCTTGCCCGTCTCGATCCTGGACAGCGTCGACGGGGCGACGCCGAGGCGGCTGGCAACATACTCCAGCTTCAGCGAGCGAGCCTCGCGAAGCCGCCTTAAGTCGGTGCCGAGCCTGCGCCGGCGAATTGTCGGACCGACTAACACGGATATACCGCCCCTCTCCTGAAGCGCCCACTGGCCGACGGCCTGAATCGCCGGCCGGCCGATCCAGCTCGGCCCGGCGAGAACTGAGGTTCACCATACCCCAGCAACGGCTGCTCTCATGGGATTCCATTTGCAATTTCACACGGCTCATCTTCACGACGCACTTGCGCGGCACAGGCGATAACTTGAATGGTAGAACTTATTGCTCTCAGTGCATCAGGATTGCCTGGCCGCCGCCCGAGGCTGAGCCGAGGCGAGCTGACGCGGATGTACCCGGTCAGCCGCGCCGGGCGCCGCGGGCAGGCCGGCCGGAGGATCCGGCGCGCTTCTCGCGCAGCCGCATCGAGAGATGCACCGGCGTGCCGCTGAAGCCGAACTCCTCGCGCAGCCGGCGCTCGATGAACCGCCGGTATCCGGCCTGCAGGAATCCCGAGGTGAACAGGACGAAGTGCGGCGGCCGGATTCCTGCCTGCGTCGCGAACATGATCTTCGGCTGCTTGCCGCCGCGGACCGGCGGCGGCGTCGCCGCGATCAGGGCCGACAGCCAGGCATTCAGCCTGCCGGTCGGGACTCGCGTCTCCCAGCCGGCCAGCGCGGACTCCAGCGCCGGCACCAGCCGGTCCACGTGCCAGCCGGTCGCCGCCGAGATATTCACCCGAGGCGCCCAGCGCGCGGTGTGCAGCTGCCGGTCGATCTCGCGGTCCAGGAATCCCCTGCGGTCCTCATCGACAAGATCCCACTTGTTGTACGCGATCACCAGCGCCCGGCCGGCGTCGATCACCATCGAGATGATCCGCAGGTCCTGCTCGGCTAGCGGCTCGCTCGCATCCACCAGCACGACGGCGACCTCGGCGCGCTCAAGCGCCCGCTCGGTCCGCAGCGCCGCGAAGTAGTCGGCGCCCTGAGTCTGGAGCACGCGCCGCCTGATCCCGGCCGTGTCGATGAATCGCCAGGTGATCCCGCCGAGCTCGATCAGCTCGTCGACTGGATCGCGGGTCGTCCCCGCGACCGGGTCAACCAGCACCCGGTCCTGTCCGGCCAGCTTGTTGAGCAGGCTCGACTTGCCCACGTTCGGCCTGCCGATCAGGGCCACCCGGCGCGGGCCGCCGCCAGCATCCAGGTTCTCGCCTGGCGTCTGCGGCAGCGCGTCAAGAATGGCGTCAAGCAGGTCGCCGCTGCCCCTGCCGTGCAGCGCGCTGACCGGGTACGGCTCGCCTAGCCCGAGCGACCACAGCGAGTGGGCACCCGACTCGGCGGGCGCGTCGTCCACCTTGTTGGCGGCGAGGACAACGGGCTTGCGCGACCGGCGCAGCACTCTGGCGACCGCGGCGTCGGCATCGGTCACCCCGACGACCGCGTCGGTCACGAACAAGACGGCGTCGGCGGCATCCACGGCGACGCGCGCCTGGGCGGCGACCCGTGCGGTGAGGACCCCTGAGCCTTCGACAGCCGGCTCCCAGCCGCCGGTATCCACCAGCGTGAATGCCCGGCCCCGCCAGGTCGCGTCGTAAGCTACCCGGTCTCGGGTGACGCCCGGGGTGTCCTCGACGACCGCCTGCCGGCTGCCGAGTATCCGGTTCACCAGTGTCGACTTGCCGACGTTCGGCCTGCCGACCACGGCCAGGACAGGGACCGGGACCGCGTCCTCCGGCCTGTCGCCGGACAGCTCGTCGACCTGGAGCGGATTCAGCTCGTTCATGCGGCACCTGCCCGGCTGGCGGCGAGGCGGACGATCCGCCCGATCACTTCGTCGAGCCCCAGCTCGGTGGCGTCGATCTCGATCGCATCGGCCGCTCGCTGCGTCTGCGGCGCATCCCGGCGGTCTCGCCTGGCCTGCTCGATCCGGGTGAGGTCCGCCGTCGGCGCCTGATCCGGCAGGCCAGCGAGGCTGGCCGCCGCGGACGCCCCGGCGGCGGCGCGCTCGGCCATCTCAGCGGCCCGCCGCTCGGCCCTTGCCTGCTCGCTCGCCGTGAGAAACACCTTCACCGCCGCATCAGGCGCGACCACCGTGCCGATGTCGCGCCCCTCAGCCACGATCCCCCCGCTCGACGCCACCGCACGGCCGATGATCTCCCGCTGGATGGCGATCAGGTGACCGCGCACCTGCGGGACCGATGCCACCGAGCTGACCGCGTTGGATACCCGGCGGCTCCTGATCCCCGCGGTCACGTCGACACCATCGACGCGCACCGCCTGATCGCCGGGCTCGGTGCTGATCTCGATGACGAGGCCTGGAGTCACCGCGGCGACCGAATCGGCGTCTGTCACGTCGATGTCGTGCTCCAGCAGCCACCAGGCCACCGCGCGGTACATCGCGCCGGTGTCGAGGTACCGCAGGCCCAGCGCCATGGCCGTGCCGCGAGCGGCACTCGACTTTCCCGACCCAGAAGGACCGTCGACCGCGATCACTACGCCTGCACCGGGGCCGGCCGGACCGGGGCCGGTCGGATCCGTGCCAGCCGTGCCAGCCGTGCCAGGGCCAGCCGTGCCAGGGCCAGCCGGGTCAGCCGCAACCGAATGTGTCACGGTGGCGATGCTACCGGCCAGCCGTGGGCGGCCAGCGCCTCCGCCAGTGGTCTGGCCGCTTCCTGGCGGACCGAGAGCTCGGCTACGCCGACCGGCAAGCCCGGTGAATGCTCAATCCGGACGTCCTCGACGTTGATCCCCGCGTCTCCGGCCGCCGCGAACAGCCTGGCAAGCTCGCCGGGCTGATCCCCGATCACCGCCTGCACGATCGAGTAGTCCGGCGCCGGGCCACCCTGCTTGCCCGGGATCCTGGCGGCTCCGGCGCGCGCCGCCTCCAGCAGGGCGGTCAGCTGACCGGCGGACTCCGGCTGGCCTGAGGCGATGCTGGCAAGCACCTGCGAGGCCGCGCTGAGCCACTCGCTCACCGCGACCAGCGCCTGGCGCACCGGCGCCGCGTTGGCGGCCAGAATCTCGGTCCACAGGCCCGCGTCCCCGCCGGCGATCCTGGTCACGTCGCGCAGGCCGGGCCCGGCCAGGGCAAGCGCGCCGCCCGGCGCGTCCTCGCACAGCGCGGCCACCGCCGCCGCCACCAGGTGCGGGAGATGCGAGACAAGAGCTACCGACTGGTCATGCTCGTCGGGCCGCATCTCGGCCGGCAGCGCGCCGCAGGCGCGGGCCAGGTCGGCAACCGCCGCCACGCAGGCCGGCGAGGTCTCGGGCGCCGGGCAGATCGCCCATGGGCGGCCAGCGAACAGGTCGGCCCGGGCAGCGGCGGGCCCGGACCGTTCCCTGCCGGACATCGGATGGCCGCCGGCGAAGGTGGTCAGGTCGCAGCCCAGATCCCTGGCGCCGCGCAGCGGCAGCTCCTTGACGCTCGCCACGTCGGTGTAGCACCTGGCCAGGCCGCGGCGCTGCGCTGCCGCCAGGGACGGCGCCACGGCCGCCGGCGGCACGGCGAGCACCGCGATGTCGGCCGCGCCGCCAGGCGGGCAGCCAGCGCTCAGGACCTGGCCGGCCCCGAGATCGGCGGCCAGCCGCGCCGAGGCCGGGTCGGTGTCGATCAGCCAGACCGCCGTGCCATGCTGCCGCAGGGCGAGCGCCACCGACGTGCCGATCAGGCCGGTCCCGATCACCACCACGGTCGCGGGCACGCGCTCCAGGACCGCGCGCACTGTCGTCGCCGACGTGCTCACTGGGCGATGTCCAGCCGCAGCGCGGCAGCGCCGCGCAGGTAGACGTGCTGGATCTCGGTCCGCTTCAGAGCGCTCTCCACGTACATCATCAGCCGGACGACCCGCTGCATGGAACCTGGCACGCCGATCTCTGAGCAGCACAGCAGGGGCACGTCCTGAAATCCGATCGTGCGCGCCGCCAGGGCAGGGAACTCGGCGTTGAGGTCGGCCGTCGCCGAGAAGATAACACTGATCACATCGTCCGTGCTGAGCCGGTTCCTGCCCATTACCTCGGTTACCAGCTCGGCCGTGCCTTCGAGAATAGCCATCCGGTCGTTCGCGTCGACCTGGGTCGCGCCCCGGATCGCCCTGATCCCCAATGCCATCTCCTCCACGCTTGTCCGCATGCGGCCGACTGCCGCAGCCCGGGTCAGCTCCGAATGCCCGTGTGCCTGGCTCGCTTACAGGCCAACCGCCGCGTAAAGCTCGCCGATCTCCGTCGTGGTCAGCCGCCTGCTCGCGGCTGGCCGCAGCGATCCGAGGCTGACCGGGCCAATCTGAGTACGCACCAGGCGGCTGACCGGGTGGCCAGCCTCCGCGAGCATCCTCCGCACGATGTGCTTGCGCCCCTCGTGCAAGGTGATCTCCACCATCGCGCGCGATCCCGCCTGCTCGACCACGCGGAACCGGTCAGCGATCACGGTCCCGTCCTCCAGGTCGATCCCTGTCGTCAGGCGGCGCCCGAGATCCCGTGGCAGCGGTCCGGGCACTTCGGCCACGTAGGTCTTGAGCACGCCGAAACGGGGATGCGCCAGGCGGTGCGCCAGCTCTCCGTCGTTCATCAGCAGAATCAGGCCCTCGGTGTCGTAGTCGAGCCTGCCCACGTGAAAGAGCCGCTCGGCGTGGTCGCCGACGAGGTCGGCGAGCGTGCGCCTGCCGCGGTCATCGGACATGGCGCTCACTACGCCTGGCGGCTTGTTCAGAGCGAGATACACCAGGTCCTCGCGGGCCGGGATCCGCTTGCCGTCCAGCCGGATGATCTGGCTGCCCGGATCGACCCGCGCGCCGAATCTGCGGACGATCTCGCCGTCGACCTCTACCCGGCCGGCGCCGATCAGCTCCTCGCAGTGCCGGCGGCTGCCCACGCCAGCGGCGGCGAGCACCTTCTGCAGCCGGACGCCGCCGGGAACGTCCGTCAGGGAGTCGCGTGCGCCAGGGTCGGTGCCCCAGTCATCGTCGTCCTCGCGGGGACCTGGCCGGCTCCTGCGGTCACGATCTCGTGTCGCCATGCCGTGAATCCGGTTCGTCATCAAGGTGATCGGGCAGGAACGGCGCCAGGTCCGGTAGCTGATCAAGGCTCGGGAGGCCGAGCCTTTCCAGGAAATACGCGGTGGTGCGGAACAGGATCGCCCCGGTCTCGTGGTCGGTTCCCGCCTCCTCCACCAGTCCGCGGAGCGTCAGCGTTCGCATCACTCCGTCGCAGTTGACACCGCGTACCGCCGATACCTGCGCGCGGCCGACCGGCTGGCGGTAGGCGACCACGGCCAGCGTCTCGAGCGCCGCCTGGGTGAGCCGGACCTCCTGCCCGTCGCGCACGAATTTCTCGACCACGGGCGCGTATTCGGCCCTGGTGTAGTAGCGCCAGCCGCCGGCCACCTCGCGGAGGTCAAATCCGCGGCACTCGCTGGCGTACGCGTCAGCGAGCTCACGCAGCGCCGCCGCGACGTCCTCGCGCGGCAGCTCGAGCACCTGAGCGATGACCACGTCAGCCACCGGCTCGTCCGCGACCAGCAGGATCGCCTCCAGGCTGGGCCGCAGCTCTGCCGTGCCCGGCTCGCCCGCGGCTGGCCAGGCACTCTCCTGGCCGGCGGTGGTTTGGTCGTTCATTCGCTCTCGCTGTCTTCGCTGGCGTTGCCGCTGTCGTCGGATCCTGTCCAGGTTACGTACAGCTCGCCGAGCGGCGTCTCCTGCTCGAACGATACGCACCGGTCACGGTAGAGATCGAGCACCGCCAGGAACCGCGCCACGACCTCGTACGTATCCTCGCAGCCCGCCGACAGCTCGCCGAACGACGCCCTGCCCGCATCGCGCAGCAGCCCGACGAGGATGTCAGCCTGCTCGCGGACCGAGGTACGCGGCGCGTGCAGGTGCGCTGTCGACACCACGGGCGGCTGGCGCGGCGTCAGGACCCTGGCCGCGATCGCGGCGAACTGAGCGGCACCCAGGCCGAGCAGGACCTTGGGCAGCAGATCAGCGTACCTGGGCTCGATCGGCACCCGCCTGGGGAACCTGCGGCCCTGAATCGCCATCTGGCCGGCCAGCATCGCCGCCGCCTCCTTGTAGGCGCGGTACTGCAGCAGCCGGGCGAAGAGCAGGTCCCTGGCCTCAAGCAGGGCCAGGTCCTCTTCGTCATCCACCTCGCCAGATGGCAGCAGCCTGGCCGCCTTGAGGTCAAGGAGCGTCGCGGCCACGACCAGGAAGAAACTGGCGAGGTCCAGATCCCACTCGTCGGCCAGCGCGCTGATATGACTGATGAACTCGTCGGTGACGACCGACAGCGCGATCTCGGTGATGTCGAGCTTGTGCTTGGCGATAAGCGCCAGCAGCAGGTCAAATGGGCCTTCGAAGACGTCGAGGTGTACTTCGAAGCCACCAGCCGGAAGAGGCGCGGCGTCGCCAGGCCCGCCAGTCAGCATGGTCGTCAATGTCCCTCGCGCAGCCGCCTGGCCAGCAGGCTGTCCTCTCCCCCGGCATCTAGATCCGCCAGCAGCACGGCAAGCGCCTCCCTGACAATCCGGCCCCGGTCGGCCGAGATCCCGAAGGCGCGCAACGTCAGCCTGGCACGCTCCAGGTCAAGCAGTTCGCCCCCGGACAGGTACACGGTGATCTTATGGCTGTGACTCTCCCGGCCGCTGGCCTGCCGCTGGTCCGAGCCGACCGGGACCTGGGCCGCCGGGCGGAGAAGCTCGGCGATGCCGGGCATTCTTACCCGGCGTGGACCGGATCTGCGAGCTCGGCCCTGCGCCACCGATCCAGCACCTCCCTGGCGAGCTCCCGGTAAGAAGTCGCACCCGCCGACATCGGGTCGAAAATGGTGATGGGCTCGCCGGCCACCGAAGCGTCAGGGAAACGGACAGTCCGGTTAATGACGGTATGAAACACCTTGTCGCCGAACCCGGCCACGATTCCGGCCAGAACCTCACGAGTGTGCAGGGTACGCGAGTCGTACATGGTCGCGAGCAGCCCGTCCATCGTCAGCTTCGGGCTGAGCCTGGTGGAGACCTTGTCTATCGTCTCCATCAGCAGCGCCACGCCGCGCATCGCGAAGTACTCGCATTCCAGCGGCACGAGCACCCCGTCGGAGCAGGCCAGGGCGTTAACGGTGAGCAGCCCTAGCGACGGCTGGCAGTCGATCAGGATGATGTCGTACTCGGGCACCAGCGGCTCGAGCACCCGGCCGAGCACGAACTCCCTGCCGACCTCGTGCACCAGCTGGACCTCGGCGCCAGACAGGTCGATGTTGCTCGGCAGCAGGTCCATTCGCTCGACCTTGGTCGGGAAGAGCACGTCCCTCGCGGTCACCCCGGCCTGCATCAGCACGTTGTAGACCGTCGCCTCAAGCTCGTGCGGCTGGAAGCCGAGACCCACGGACAGGGCGCCCTGCGGGTCGAAGTCGACCAGCAGCACCCGGCGCCCGACCTCGGCCAGGGCGGCGCCGAGGCTGATCGTCGTCGTGGTCTTGCCGACGCCGCCTTTCTGATTGCAGACCGCGACGACCCGTGCCGGGCCATGTCGCAGCAATGGCTCTGGCTCGGGAAAAACCGGAAGCGGGCGGCCGGTCGGGCCGAGCGTACCGGTGCTGACCTCCGATGTCCGGGACGCTGACACAGCTACTGCACCTCCCCGGCAGCCGCGCACGCTGCGGGCTGCTGACTCCCCCGGACTTTAGGCCTTGCACCTGGCTGCGGCAAGCCGACTCACCATTTGCGGCGGCACGGGCTGAAGGTTTGCCGCGAAATAGCACAGTGACCGAACTCGAAACGGGTCCGCTCACCCGGCTCGCGCCCGAGCCAGGCGGCCGGCCTGGCAGGCGGCAGCCGAGCGCGCGCCAGGACGCGCTAGCCGAGCGCGCGGGGATGGGACGCCGCGTACACCTCCCGCAGCCTGTCCACGGTGACCAGCGTGTAGACCTGAGTGGTGCTTACCGAGGCATGCCCGAGCAGCTCCTGAACGACCCGGACATCGGCGCCGCCGTCCAGCAGGTGCGTGGCGAACGAATGGCGCAGCATGTGCGGTGACACGTCGGCCAGGTCCGCCCTGGCAGCCGCGGCCTTCAGCACCCCCCAGGCGCCCTGCCTGGTGAGCCGTCCGCCGCGGGCGTTGAGGAAGACCGCAGGGCTCAGCTGCCCGGTTCGCGCGCTCGCGGCCAGCGCCGGCCTGGCCCTGACCAGGTAGGCATCGAGCGCCTGCCGGGCGAAGCTGCCCACAGGGACGACTCGCTGCCTGCCGCCCTTGCCGGCCAGCCGCACCCAGGCCGGCATCCCGTCCGCGCCGGGCCGGCCGGACAGATCAAGATCATCTATATCCAGGCCGACTGCCTCGGAGATCCTGGCGCCGGTCCCGTAGAGCAGCTCAAGCAGCGCCCGGTCGCGCCGCCGGGCCGGGGAATCGCCCGCGATCTGAAGCAGGCGCTCCACATCCGGGATGGGGATAGCCCGCGGCAGGCGGCGGGGCGGAGCTGGCGGCCTGACGGCCCTGGCAGGGTCGGCGGCGGCGATGCCCTCCGCGACCGCGAAGGCATGCAGCCCGCGCACGGCGACGACAGCCCGGCCTGCCGAGCTTGCGGCCAGCGGCTGATGAAGCTCGTCGCCCTCGCGCAGCCCGGCCAGGTACTCGGCCACGTCGGGCGTGGTGATATCGGCGATCTCGGTCCGGCCGCGCGCGGCCAGGGCCTGGGCGTACCGCTGCAAGTCCCGGCGGTACGCCTCCAGCGTGTGGGCGGCCAGGCCGCGCTCGACCGTCAGGTGGTCGAGGTAGCGGCGGATGGCAGCGGCAACGGACGTCAGCTCAGGACCTCGGACGCCGGCGTCCACGGCAGCCCGTGCGCCTCGGCCACCGGCCGGCAGGTGATGACGCCGTCACAGGTGTTCAGGCCCGGCGCGAAGGAAGGATCGGATCGAAGCGCGTCGCGCCAGCCGCGGTTGGCTATCTCCACCGCGTACGGCAGGGTCACGTTGGTCAGCGCGTAGGTCGATGTGTGCGGAACCGCTCCTGGCATGTTCGCCACGCAGTAGAAGACCGAGTCGTGGACCCGGTACGTCGGCTCGGCATGCGTGGTCGGCCTTGAGTCCTCGAAGCATCCGCCCTGGTCGATTGATATGTCCACGAGCACCGAGCCCGACTTCATCCTGGACACCAGCTCATTGGTGACCAGCGTGGGCGCCTTGGCGCCGGCTACGAGCACCGCGCCGATGACCAGATCGGCGTCGATGCAGGCCCGCTCGATCTCATAGGCGTTGGAAGCGATCGTCTGGCAGTGACCCTGGTAGATGGCATCCGCGGCCCGCAGCCTGCCGACGTTCTTGTCGATCAGCAGCACCTCGGCCTGCATGCCAAGCGCGATCGCTGCGGCGTTCATCCCGGAGACGCCCGCGCCGAGAACCACTACCTTCGCGGCGTAAACCCCTGACACACCGCCCATCAGGACGCCCCGTCCGCCGCCATCACGCTGCAGGTGATGCGCGCCGCACTGCGGCGCCATCCGGCCGGCCACCTCCGACATCGGCGCGAGCAGCGGGAGCGAGCCGTCAGGCAGCTGCACGGTCTCATAGGCGATCGCGGTGATCCCGGCGGCCAGCAGGGCGTCGGTACAGGCCTTAGAGGCCGCCAGATGCAGGTAGGTGAAGAGCACCTGGTCCTTGCGCATCCGGTGGTATTCCTCCGGGACCGGCTCCTTGACCTTGAGGATCAGGTCGCCTGCCTGCCACACCTCATCCGCGCTGGGCAGGATCTCGGCGCCCGCCTCGATGAACTGGGCGTCCGGGATGGACGAGCCTACCCCGGCGCCACGCTGGACAAAGACCTCATGTCCGTACCTGACGAGCTCGTGCACGCCGGAGGGGGTGATCGCCACCCGGTACTCGTGGTTCTTGACTTCGGTGGGGACGCCAACCTTCATCGCCTTCGGTCCTTCCTCTTGTCCAGGCCGCCCGGCGCCGTCGCCGCGGGCCTTGGTTACCCCCTTTGCCGAGGCTCAGCGTTCCGGCACACTGCTGCCGCGCAAGGCGGAGAACCCGCCTTCCCGCGCCGCATAGACGGCCAGGACGCCGATCGCCAGCACGCCGTTGTGCAGGTCACCGGAGAGAAACCGGGAGACAACGGTATCGAGCTGTGCCCACTCGATCATCAGGTGCGCCTCCTCATGCTCCGGCTCAAATCCGCGCTCAGCGTCGGGGACTTGCGTCAGGTCGCGGGCAAGGAAGATTCTGAGCCGCTCGCTGCTGATTCCTGGCGATGAGTAGACATCAGCGAGCACTTGCCAGTGTGCGGCCCGGTAGCCGGATTCTTCAAGCAGTTCCCGCTGCGCCGTGACCAGCGGCGGTTCGCCCGCCACATCGCGCAGCCCGACCGGGATTTCCCAGAGCTGCCCGGCGACCGGATGCCGGTACTGACGGAGCAGCAGCACCTGGCCGGCCTCGTCCAAGGCGACCACGGCGACGGCACCAGGATGCTCAACGACGTCCCTGCGAACCTCCTCACCATCGGGCATCCGGACCGTGTCACCCCGGAGCCTGACTATCTGGCCGGCGGCCAGTTCCTGGCGGGCGACCACCGGCCAGCTTCCCATCGCATCAGCGAGCCATGAATCCTCACTCATGCGCTGGCGACCGAGCGGCTTCCGGCCACCGCCGCCACCGGCTGCCCGGCCGGCCTGACCCGCGCCCGGTCGAGAGCGGCGGCGACCAGCCCGCTGAACAGCGGATGTGGCCGGGTCGGCCGGGACAGGAATTCCGGATGAGCCTGAGTGGCTACGAAGAAGGGATGCACCGCCGTCGGCAGCTCGACGAATTCGACCAGGCGGCCATCGGGCGACAACCCGGAGCAGACCAGTCCGGCGGCCGCGAGAGCCTCCCGGTAGGCGTTGTTCACCTCATACCTGTGCCGGTGCCGCTCCTGCACGACCTCGGCGCCGTAAAGCCGCCTGACCAGGCTGCCCTCGGCCAGCACCGCCGGATAGAGCCCGAGCCGCATGGTCCCGCCCATGTCCCGCTCCCCCGCGATGACCGCCTCCTGATCGGCCATCGTGGCGACCACGGGGTACGGGGACTCCGGATCGAATTCGGCGCTGTTCGCCCCGTCCAGGCCGGCCAGGTTCCGGCCGACCTCGATCGCCATGCACTGCAACCCGAGGCAGAGGCCGAGAATCGGGATGCCATGCACTCTCGCGTGCCGCACCGCTCCGATCTTCCCCTCGATACCGCGGACGCCGAACCCTCCGGGCACCAGGATGCCGTCAGCGCCATCGAGGTGCCTGGCCGCCCCGTCCGGCGTCTGGCAGTCGTCACTGGGCACCCACCGGACGTTGACCCGCGCGTCGTTGCCGAATCCGCCGGCCCGCAGGGCCTCGGCTGGGGACAGGTAGGCGTCAGGCAGGTCGACGTACTTGCCCACCAGGGCGATCGTCACGCTCCTGGCCGGCCTGTGCACCCGGCGCAGCAGATCGTCCCAGTCGCTCCAGTCGACGTCGCGGAACGGCAGCCCGAGCCTGCGAACCGCGTAGGCGTCCAGGCCCTCGGAGTGCAGCACCTTCGGGATGTCGTAGATCGACGGTGCATCGGGAGCCGAGACGACCGCCTCCTCGTCGACGTCGCACATCATGCTGATCTTGCGCTTCAGTCCGCCGCTGATCGGCCGGTCGGACCGGCAGACGATCGCATCTGGCTGGATGCCGATGCTGCGCAGCGCCGCCACCGAATGCTGGGTCGGCTTGGTCTTCAGCTCGCCGGATGGCCCGATGTAGGGCAGCAGCGAGACATGCAGGAAGAAGCACCGGTCCCGGCCTATCTCATGCCTGATCTGCCGGATTGCCTCGAGAAACGGCAGCGACTCGATATCGCCGACGGTGCCGCCGACCTCAGTGATCACCACGTCCGTCTCGGGTCCGCCCATATCGATGATGCGACCCTTGATCTCGTTCGTGATGTGCGGGATGACCTGCACGGTGTCGCCGAGATAGTCGCCCCGCCGCTCCTTCGCGATCACGCTGGAGTAGATCTGGCCGGTCGTCACGTTGGCCGATCCGGGCAGCCTCGTGTCGAGGAACCGCTCATAGTGCCCGACATCGAGATCGGTCTCGGTGCCGTCATCGGTGACGAAGACCTCGCCGTGCTGGAACGGGTTCATCGTGCCCGGGTCGACATTGAGATACGGGTCGAGCTTCTGCATGCTGACCCGCAGGCCGCGCAGTTTCAGCAGACGTCCGAGGCTGGAAGCGGTGAGCCCCTTGCCGAGGCTGGAGGCGACACCACCGGTAACGAAGACGTGCCTGGTATTGGACGGTCGTGCGGCATGCGCTGGCGTCGCCAAATCAGCTCCCGTGGTTAGTGCCGACGGCGCGGCCCGTCGGTCCACGGGGTCTCAGAATATCAGGCAAATCCCTCCGCGACCTGCACCGACACTGCGGCGGCCCCGGCGCGTCCCGATCCCCGAGCCGACTTGCGTGCTAGCCGGTCTGCTGACCGCTCGGCATGCCGGGCTGCGGGCGGCTCAGCCATCGGTCCGCCTGACCAGCGCCGGCCTGCCCGATCGCGGCCTCACCGGCCTGCCCGTCCCCGGCACGACCAGCCACGGCCTGACCGCGCCTCACTGCCTGCCGCCACACCGGCCACAGCCCCGCCGACCTACCCCGACCCGGCACCACCAGCTACGACCTCACCAGCATGACCATCTGCCGCCACACCGGCCACCGCCCCGCCGACCTACCCCGACCCGGCACCACCAGCCACGACCTCACCAGCCTGACCGGCCGCAAGCTCGCCGGCTGCGGCTTTGCCGCCCCCCGGCCCGGCCTGGCCAGCCGGTCGCTGCGCCGGTGCGCTGTGACCGCCGGCCTCGCCGAACCTGGCCAGTGCGATGGCGCTGACCAGTGCCAGGATGAACCCGGCAACTGCCAGCCAGGCCAGGCCTGGTCGCGTCGTGTCGCCGAGCAGCAGCACGCCGACGATCGCCGGCGGCACCGTCTCAACCAGGATGACCGCCGCCGTAGCGACCGTGACGCTGCCGCTCTCCAGCGCGGAAGCGTAGAGCATGAAGGAGACGATCCCCGCTGCGGCGAGCGTATAGGCCGTCGGCGAGCGGATCAGCTGATGCAGGGAGAACCCAGGCAGAGTCCTCGCGCACACCGCGACCACGCCGTAGCCGAGGCCGGCGATCGCACCAAGCGTGGGTGTGCGGATCCAGCTCGGGAGCCTGGCCGCGACGACACCCGCCACGGTGATCGCGGCCAGGGCTGCGATCAGGGCGAGCCGGAAGTCGACGCCGACCGACGCAGCACCCTGCGCGCCGGCCGAGGACCCGAGCATGCCGACGCCGATGACGACGGCCGCAACCGCGATCCACTCGCGCAGGCTAAGCACGATGTGCATCAGCCATGACGCGAAGACAGCCGTGACCGCGAGGTTGGCCGCGATGATGACCTGCACCTCGAACAGCGGCAGCCGCCGCAACGCGATCAGCTGACCGACGAAGCCGATCAGGTCGATCAGCAGGCTGACCAGGAACAGCCACTGCCGCAGCATGCGGACGATGAGGCCGGGATCGACCCGGCCCGCCATCCCGGCCGCCTCGAGCACAGGGCGGCGCGACGACGCCTGCACCGCGATCGCCTGCATGACCGCCCCGACGCCGTAGCACAACGCCGCAGCCAGGGCCGCGACAAGGCTCACGAGCACATTGACGACCTTACGCCGTTGCGGCCCGGTCCGATCAGACGGCCGTGAAACTGGCTACTCATCGTTACGACTTCAAGCATGCCAGCTTGTCCGCCGCATAGTGCCCGGGCGACCGGTGTGCTGGTCGGGAACGGTCCGCTGATTTCGGCGGCTCGTCACGTTGTGCATGCACCGGATGCTCGCGACTACGTCATGTGAGCGTCTGGCCGGCAGCCTGCCCGGCGCCGACCGGAACGCGAGCTTCCCGGTATTCCGGCCACCACCGCGCCTGCCCGCTGGCCGCAGCGCCAGCCTCCACGCACCGGCCTCCCGCCCCCGCTTCCGGCACGCGAGCTTCCCTTTGATCCGGCCACCACCGCGCCTGCCCTGGCCGCAGCGCCGGCCTCCACGCACCGGCCTCCCGCCCCTCGCAGCCGGAACGCCAGCTTCCCGGTGATCCGGCCACCGCGCCGGCGCGCTGGCCGCAGCGCCGGCCTCTCGCCCGGCGCGGGCGTCCTGGCGGACCGACGACTACGGCGAATGCGCGATCGCCCGAACGCCAGCAATCCTGCCGAGCACCGCCCAGAACCCCGGCGTCCTGGCTGCCCAGCGGACCCCGCCGGCGCCTGTGACCCGCTCGCAGCCGCCCGCCTGGACGTTCACGACCGGCAGGCGCCGTCCGCCGGCGGTAAAGGTCAGCTGGTAGCCGCCGCCGAAGCTGGCCGGGCAGTGAAAGACCCCCTTGGGCATGTCTGGCAGGTCGCAGACCGCCCGCGCCAGGGTCCGTGCCTTTGCCGGGTCAGTGACCGTGATCTTGATGAGCCTCCGGCCGCCCTTGGCTTGCGAGGGCAGCTGCCCGAGCGGCGGGATAACGACGATCTGCACCCGGCTGACAGCGGCGGGATCAGCGCACAGTGTCAGGCGCGCAGCGACCGCTGGAGTGACCGGCCGACCGGAACCGCTGGCGGAAGGGCCGCTGCCCGCCTGGCCGCAGGCGGCCAGGGCGGATAGCCCGACCGTGGCCACACCGACCGCGAGTATGCTCGCGCACCGACGGCGGGCCAGCACGCGAAGAACGCTATCTAGCAACATCACTGCCTCTCCCGGCCGGAGGCCAGCCGCTCCGGCCGACAGCCGCGACGCCAAACGGACCCGTGAGCGCTCGGAGGGGACAATCCTCGGCGAGGCACGTGCACGACCGGGTCGTCAGCTGACGCACCTGTTCGTGGATTAGACGGCGCGCCCCCGGCGCCGGGTTCCCACCCCGTCCCCGCAGTTCCCCCGGGGCAGGGGCAGGGGCAGGAGCTAGGGGCGGGAGCCAGGCAGGAGCAGGAGCCAGGCAGGAGCAGAAGCCAGGCAGGAGCAGAAGCCAGGCAGGAGCAGAAGCCAGGAGCAGGAGCAGAAGCCAGGCAGGAGCAGAAGCCAGGCAGGAGCCAGGAGCAGGAGCCAGGGGCCGGGGCCAGGGCAGGGCCGGGAGGGCCAGGGTCGACCCCAGGCCCGGGCAGGGTCAGGCAGCATCGACTGCGCCGGTCAGCATGCCGTCGAGGCCAGGGACACGGGGCGCCCGCCGCGTCTCGTCCCCGCGGCTCCCCCGGCTCTAGACCCCGGCCGCCTGCATGCCGCGGAGCTCGTGCTTCAGTTCCCTGATCTCGTCTCTGAACCTGGCGGCCAGCTCGAACTGCAGCTCGGCCGCCGCCGCGTGCATCTGATCGCTCAGCGCCGTGATCAGCGCCACCAGATCCTCCCTGGCAGGGCCGCCCTGGCCGGCCTGGGCCTCGGCGTTCCGGACTCCGGCGGCTGCGGCGGCCGCCCTGGCGCGCGCGGCCATTCCCGGCACGGGCGCCTTGCCCCTGCTCTGCCGCCGGCCAGACCCACCCAGCAGCTTCTCGGTGTCGGCGTCCTCGCGGGCCAGCTGATCGGTGATGTCAGCGATCCGCTTGCGCAGCGGCTGCGGGTCCACTCCGCGCTCTTCGTTGTAGGCAACCTGCTTGGCGCGGCGCCGGTTCGTCTCGTCAATGGCCTTGCGCATCGACGGGGTCATCTGGTCCGCGTACATGTGCACCTGACCGTAGACGTTCCTCGCCGCCCGGCCTATGGTCTGGATCAGCGAGGTGCCCGACCGCAGGAAGCCCTCCTTGTCCGCGTCCAGGATCGCCACCAGGGAGACCTCGGGCAGGTCCAGGCCCTCCCTGAGCAGGTTGATTCCCACCAGCACGTCGTACTCGCCGAGCCGCAGCTCGCGCAGCAGCTCGACCCGGCGCAGCGTGTCCACCTCGCTATGCAGATACCTGGCCCTGATGCCCAGCTCAAGCAGGTAGTCGGTGAGATCCTCGGACATCTTCTTGGTCAGCGTGGTGACCAGCACTCGCTCGGACCGGTCGGCCCGCAGCCGGATCTCGTGCACCAGGTCATCGATCTGCCCCTTGGTCGGCTTCACGATGACCTCGGGATCGACCAGCCCGGTCGGCCTGATCACCTGCTCAACCACATCCCCCTGGACCCGCCGGAGCTCGTAGGGCCCCGGCGTAGCGGACAGGTAGACCGTCTGCCCGATCCGGTCGCAGAACTCCTCCCAGGTGAGCGGCCGGTTGTCGATCGCGCTTGGCAGCCGGAACCCGTGCTCGACGAGCACCCGCTTGCGTGACACGTCGCCCTCGTACATGGCGCCGATCTGCGGCACCGTCACGTGCGACTCGTCGATGACCAGCAGGAAATCCTCGGGGAAGTAGTCGAGCAGCGTGTTCGGGGCGCTGCCGGCCTCCCGGCCGTCGATGTGCCGCGAGTAGTTCTCGATTCCCGAGCAGCTGCCGACCTGCCGCATCATCTCGATGTCGTAGCTGGTCCGCATCCGCAGGCGCTGCGCCTCGAGCAGCTTGCCGGCCTGCTCGAGCTCGGCGAGCCGGTCGGCAAGCTCGGCCTCGATCCCGGCGATCGCCCGCTCCATCCGCTCGGGACCGGCCACGTAGTGCGAGGCGGGGAAGATGTACAGCTCCCTATCCTGCGTCACCACCTCGCCGGTCAGCGGATGCAGCGTCATCAGGCGCTCGATCTCGTCGCCGAACATCTCGATCCTGACGGCCAGCTCCTCGTAGACCGGGATCACCTCGATGGTGTCCCCGCGGACCCGGAACGTGCCGCGGGTAAACGCGAGGTCGTTGCGCAGGTACTGCATGCCGACCAGCTTGCGGAGCAGCACGTCCCGCTCCACGGTCGCGCCGACCTCGAGCTTGAGCATCCGGTCCACGTACTCCTGCGGCGTGCCAAGGCCGTAGATGCATGAGACCGACGCGACAACGATCGTGTCCCGCCTGGTCAGCAGCGAGTTCGTGGCCGAGTGCCGCAGCCGCTCGACCTCGTCGTTGATCGAGGAGTCCTTCTCGATGTAGGTGTCGGTCTGCGGCACATAGGCTTCCGGCTGGTAGTAGTCGTAGTACGAGACGAAGTACTCGACAGCGTTGCGCGGCAGCATCTCGCGCAGTTCGTTGGCGAACTGCGCGGCCAGGGTCTTGTTGGGCAGCATGACCAGCGTCGGCCGTTGTAGCCGCTCGGCGAGCCACGCCACGGTCGCCGTCTTGCCCGTGCCGGTCGCTCCGAGCAGCACGGTATCCCGGCTGCCCGCCCTGATCCGCTTCTCAAGCTCGGCGATCGCGGCGGGCTGATCGCCGGCCGGAATCATGTCGGTGACGACTTCGAAAGGCGCGACACTACGCTGAAGATCCGTTACCGGCCGCACATGTCCTCCTGAGGCTGCACCGTTCCACTCTAGGCCGGCCCTACGACAGCCGGGCCGCAGCTGGCGGCCGGCCGCCGCCTGACCGAGCCGGGTCAGCGCGCCGCAGGTTGCTCGGTAATTTGCCGACAACTGCCCGGCAAATTACTGCATACTCGCCGCTAAACGCCCGATCCGTCGACTGCGATGTGACTCATTTACCGGAAATTTCCACCGTTTATCGATTGTCTTGCGCACGCTCCCAATTTGGCTACGATTCAGCTCAAGCACGGTTACTGTCCGACACCGTGGGGGGGGAAGCCAGGCAGGCTCGGCCAGCTCAGCGTGGCGAGCCTGACAAGCGTCGCCGGCTCAGGCTGCCCGGTCCGGATCGCCCGGCCAGTCGGCGGCCATCAGGCAGACACTCCCCGGATACTCCGCAAGTCATTGCCACACGGCCGAGCTGGCTGGCTGACCGACTCTAGCGGGCGCCCAGCCGGCCGCGCCGCAGTCAGGTGGCGCGCCCGGCCTCGGCCCGCCGGCGCAGCTCGGCCCAGAGGTCACCGACCTGGCGGTCAAGCTCAGCGAGCGTGCCTGAGTTGTCGATCACCATTCCGGCCACGGCCAGCCGCTGCTCGCGGTCGGCCTGAGCTGCCATCCGAGCCTGGGCCTGCTCCCGGCTCATTCCGCGCTGGCGGACCAGGCGCCGGAGCCGTTTCGCCTCTGGCGCGTCGACCACCACAACCAGGTCATAGCCCGCTGCGAGGTCGTTCTCTGCGATCAGCGGCACGTCATGGACCACGATCGCGTCCGGGCTGGCCGCACGCTCAAGCTCGGCCATGCGCAGCCCGACCCTCGGGTGCACGATCGCGTTCAGCTTGGCGAGCCGGCCTGGATCGGCGAAGACAATCTCGCCCAGCCGCACCCGGTCCAGGCTGCCGTCCGGCCGGAGGACGCCAGGCCCGAATTCGGCGACGATCTCCGCCAGCCCGGGCGTGCCAGGCGCCACCACCTCCCTGGCGATGGCATCAGCATCCACCAGCACGGCACCATACGCCTCAAGGCGCCGGGAGACCTCGCTCTTGCCTGCCCCGATCCCGCCGGTCAGGCCTACCCTGAGCACGGCAGCCGATTCCGCCGGGCGGTCAGGACCTCGGCATGGCGGCTGTCCCGCCGCGGAGAATGATCATGGCGGGCCCCCAGCCTCATTCGCCAGGAGTCCGCCACGACCATGGATCGTGCCGTATCGCTAGTTGCGGCCGCCGGAGAGCTTCTCCCTGAGCGCCGCCAGCGCCTCGTCGGAGGCTAGCGCGCCGCCACCGGACCCAGGCGTGTCAGGCGGGCCCGATGAGGTGTGCGAGCTCGCGTCGCCCTCGTCACCGTCATCGCCGACGCTTGCCTTGCTGCGCGCCTCGGCGACCTGCCGCTGGTGTGCCTCGAACCTGGCACGTGCCTCGGCGTACTGCCGCTCCCACTCCTCGCGCTGCGTCTCGAAGCCCTCGAGCCACTCGCCCGACTCGGGGTCGAAGCCGTCCGGATAGACGTAGTTGCCCTGCTCGTCATAGGTGGCCGGCATTCCGTACAGGGTCGGATCGAAGTCATCGCCGGCGACCTCACCGGACTGGCCCTCGTTCGCCTGCTTCAGCGACAGGCTGATCCTGCGCCGGTCCAGGTCGATGTCGATGATCTTGACGAAGATCTCGTCGCCGACCTGCACGACCTGCTCGGGAATCTCGACGTGCCGGTCGGCGAGCTCGGAGATGTGCACCAGGCCCTCGATGCCCTCCTCGACCCTGACGAACGCGCCGAACGGGACGAGCTTGGTGACCCGGCCTGGCACGACCTGGCCGATCTGGTGCATCCTGGCGAACTGCTGCCAGGGATCCTCCTGCGTCGACTTGAGCGACAGCGAGACCCGCTCGCGGTCCATGTCCACGTCGAGCACCTCGACGGTGACCTCCTGGCCGACCTCGACCACCTCGCCCGGGTGATCGATGTGCTTCCAGGACAGCTCGGAGACGTGCACAAGACCGTCCACGCCGCCGAGGTCGACGAACGCGCCGAAGTTGACGATGGACGAGACGACGCCCTTGCGGATCTGCGCCTTCTGCAGCGTGTTGAGGAAATTCTGCCGGACCTCGGACTGGGTCTGCTCCAGCCATGCGCGGCGGGACAGGACCACGTTGTTGCGGTTCTTGTCCAGCTCGATGATCTTCGCCTCGATCTCCTTGCCGACGTACGGCTGCAGATCGCGGACCCGGCGCATCTCCACCAGCGAGGCGGGCAGGAAGCCGCGCAGGCCGATGTCCAGGATCAGGCCGCCCTTGACGACCTCGATCACGGTGCCCGTGACCACCCCGTCCTCGTCCTTGATCTTCTCGATCGTGCCCCAGGCCCGCTCGTACTGAGCCCGCTTCTTGGACAGGATCAGGCGGCCCTCTTTGTCCTCTTTCTGCAGGACCAGGGCCTCGATGTGATCGCCGGTCTTGACGACGTCATTCGGGTCGACATCGTGCTTGATCGACAGCTCGCGGGACGGGATGACGCCTTCGGTCTTGTATCCGATATCGAGCAGGACCTCGTCCCGGTCGACCTTGACGACTGTCCCGTCGACAATGTCGCCGTCGTTGAAATACTTGATGGTCTCGTCGATCGCGGCGAGGAAGGCCTCCTCGGAACCGATGTCGTTGACCGCTACCTGGGGGGTCGAGGTGGCCTCGGTGCTGCTCGTCATGTGTTAGTGGGCTCCGGATACGGACAGGGATAGTTGGATGCGCCGTGCGCAGCGCAAATCCGCATGGGATCCAGGATGCTTTGGGTGCCTGGTCGCAGAACACCGGCCGCGGCCTTCATCAGACTGCCCGCGGGCTGCCTGACCATGCGGACTGCAAAAGATCACAGCGCACCGATCAGCATATGACCCCCCGGCCGGGCGGTCAATCGCGGGACCTGGGTCCGCGCAGGTCACCACCGACCCGTTCAGTGTGCCGCCTCGGCCCAGCTGCGCCCGGTGCCCGTCGAGACCTCGAGCGGCACGGTCAGCGTGAAGGCGCCGCACATCGCGTCCCTGACCAGCTCACCGAGCCGGTCGAGCTCGCCGGGCGCCACCTCGAACAGCAGCTCGTCATGGACCTGGAGCAGCATCCGGGAGCGCAGCCCGTGCCGGCGGATCCCGGCGTCCACCGACAGCATGGCCACCTTGATGATGTCGGCCGCCGAGCCCTGGATCGGCGCGTTCAGCGCCATTCGCTCGGCCATCTCCCTGCGCTGGCGGTTGTCAGAGGTCAGATCGGGCAGGTAGCGGCGGCGGCCGAGAATCGTCTGGGTATAGCCGTCCTGCCGGGCCTGGGCCACCACCTGCTGCAGGTAGTCCCGCACGCCGCCGAAGACGGTGAAGTACTCGTCCATGTAGCCGCGGGCCTCGGCTGCCGGAACATTCAGCTGCTGGGACAGCCCGTAGACGGACAGTCCGTAGGCCAGCCCGTAGTTCATCGCCTTGATCTTGCTTCGCAGCTCCCCGGTCACGTCCTGGGGCTCGACGCCGAAGACCCGGGATGCGGTCGCGGCATGGAAATCGTGGCCCGAGCCGAACGCCGCGGCCAGCGCCGCGTCGCCGGACAGGTGCGCCATGATCCGCAGCTCGATCTGGCTGTAGTCGGCGGTCAGCAGGCACTCATAACCCGCGCCCACCACGAACCCGCGCCTGATCCGCCGGCCTTCCTCGGTCCTGATCGGGATGTTCTGCAGGTTCGGGTCGGTTGAGCTCAGCCTGCCGGTGGCGGCGATCATCTGGTTGTACGTGGTGTGGATCCGGCCGTCTTGGCCGGCCATCGGGATCAGCGAGTCCACGATGCTCTTCAGCCTGGCGACATCACGGTGCCGCAGCAGGAACTCGAGCACCGGATGGCCGGTCGCCGCGAGCAGGCCGGTCAGCGCCTCGGAGTCGGTGGTGTACCCGGTCTTGATCCGCTTGGTCTTGGGCAGGCCGAGCTCGGTGAACAGGACCTCCTGCAACTGCTTGGGCGATCCGAGATTGAACTCGTGCCCGGTGACCGAGTACGCGCCCTGCTCGGCCGCCTTGACCTCCCCGGACAGGCTCGCCGACATCTCGGCGAAATGATCGACATCGGCCGCGATCCCGGCCCGCTCCATCTCGGCGAGAACGCTGACCAGCGGCAGCTCGACATCGGCGAGCAGCTCGGTCGCGCCCTTGCTCGCCAGGTCGCCGTCCAGGGCATCGGCAAGCTCAGCGGTGGCGAGTGCCCGCTCGGCCAGTGCCTGCGCGGCCTCGGTCTCCGCGGTCATGTCCAGGGTGAGCTGGCCGGAGGGCGAAGGGCCGCCGCGCAGCTCACGGCGGGTATAGCGGAGCGCCAGGTCAGCCAGGTCGAATGAGCGCTGGCCAGGCAGGGCCAGATAGGCAGCCAGCGCGGTATCGCTGGTCAGGCCGCGGAGCTCGAACCCTCGGGCGGCGAGCGCGTGCATCGGCCCCTTGGCGTCGTGCAGCGCCTTCGGCACCGACTCGTCGGCCAGCCAGGCGGCCAGCGCCTGCTCGTCGGGCGGCGTGAGCGCCGTGGGATCGAGGTAGGCCGCCGCGCCGGCGGGGGCGCCGCCGGCGGGGGCGCCCCCGGCGGGGGCGCCGCCGGCCCC
>DATNIU010000084.1:0-12944 GCA_035604275.1 Streptosporangiaceae bacterium
ATCTGGCCGGGTCGGCGGCATCTGGCCGGGTCGGCGGCATCTGGCCGGGTCGGCGGCAACTGGCCGGGTCGGCGGCAACTGGCCGGGTCGGCGGTCACGAGAGCACGGAGCCGCCGCTTCGCCAGTACTCGCCATCGGCCCTGGACAGGAATCCCTCATCGACCAGATGCCTGCGCAGCGCCGCGTAATCGGCGTGGACGGCACCGAGGAACTGGCTGACCCGGTTCTCCGGGTACCGCACGCCGGGCTCGAACGCCTGGGCGATCTCGTCGAGCAGCAGCCTGCGCCTGGCCCGCCTGGCCGGCATCGTCTCGATCCGGCCGGCCCCGAGAAATACCCGAAGCCGCTGGTCGCGGGCGAGCGCCTCGATGACGCGCGCGGGGTCAAGTTCGGTCATGCCGATATTCTCCATCTAGGCGCCGCGTCGGTTCCCTGACCGTCCGGCCAAGCCGGTCACCGTGACGCAACGATTCGCTCAGCGGGGACTCGACTTCGCAACATATCGCCGGCGACGCGCATGGGGCACGAGGGTTCGTTATCCCTCCGAGCTTCTAGGCTTGTGGATCACCCAGCATCTGGAGGAACGCGATGACACCGACGGAAGGTACCGCGTGGCGACAGTCGCCGCACGCCAGGACGTACCTGATGTGCCCGCCGGAATTCTTTACGGTTGAGTACGCGATCAATCCGTGGATGCATCCAGATGAGCCGGTTGACCTGCCGCTGGCTATTCGGCAATGGGAGCAGCTGAAGGCGACCTATGTCAGCCTCGGCCATACAGTGCGCATAATTCCCCCGGTACCCGGGCTGCCGGACATGGTCTTCGCGGCCAACGGCGCCACCGTGATCGACGGCAAGGTATTCGGCGCCCAGTTCAAGCACCCGGAGCGGGCCGCCGAAGGGCCCGCCTACCTGGACTGGTTCCGCCAGAGCGGCTACTCGACGGTCGTCGAGACCGAGCACGTGAACGAGGGCGAGGGCGACATCTTGTTCGCCGGCCGGGCGATCATCGCCGGGCACGGCTTCCGCAGCGACCGGGCGCTGTACAGCAAGATCGAGGAGCTCTTCGGCCTGCCGGTGATCAGTCTCCGGCTGGTGGATCCGCGCTTCTACCACCTGGACACCGCGATGGTCGTGCTCGATCCGGACACCGCGGCGTTCTTCCCTGAGGCCTTCGACGAGGCCAGCCAGGCGGCGCTGGCGGCGCACTTCCCCGAGCTGATCGAGGCCAAGGACTCCGATGCCGAGGTGCTCGGCCTGAACGCGCTCAGCGACGGTCATCACGTGGTCATGCCGGTGCAGGCGACCGACCTGGCCGGCCAGCTCAGCGCGGCCGGCTTCGAAGTGGTGCCGGTGGATATGTCGGAGTTCATGAAGGCTGGCGGCGGACCCAAATGCTGCACGCTGGAACTGAGGTAGGGGGAGATGCGAGTGCCAGCCGATCAGATGACCGCGGCGCAGCACAGTGCCCAGGCCAAGCTGCACAGCGCGCACAACTACCATCCGCTGCCCGTGGTGATCTGCCAGGCAGAGGGTGCCTGGGTCACCGACGTGGACGGATGCCGGTACCTCGACATGCTCGCCGCTTACTCGGCGCTCAACTTCGGCCACCGCCATCCGCGGCTGGTCGCGGCCGCGCAGCGGCAGCTAGAGCGGGTCACCCTGGTCAGCAGGGCGTTCCAGCATGACCAGTTCGGACCGTTCTGCGCCGAGCTTGCCGCGCTGGCCAGCATGGAGATGGTGCTGCCGATGAACACCGGCGCCGAGGCGGTGGAGACGGCGATCAAGACGGCGCGCAAGTGGGGCTACGAGGTCAAGGGGGTACCGCCAGGCGAGGCCGTCATCATCGCCTTCGAGGGCAACTTCCACGGGCGCACGACCACGATCATCAGCTTCTCGACCGACGACGACGCGCGCGGCTCGTACGGTCCGTACACACCGGGCTTCCGGGTCGTTCCCTTCGGTGACGCCGGGGCGCTCGCGGCCGCGATGGACGAGCGGGTGGTCGGCGTGCTTGTCGAGCCGATCCAGGGCGAGGCCGGCGTGATCGTGCCGCCGGCCGGGTTCCTGACCAGCGTGCGCGAGCTGTGCACCCAGTGGGGCACCCTGATGATCGCGGATGAGATCCAGACCGGCCTCGGCAGGACCGGGGTGACGTTCGCCTGCGAGCACTCCGACGTCGTGCCTGACATGTACCTTCTGGGCAAGGCGCTCGGCGGCGGCATCGTGCCGATCTCCGCTGTGGTGTCCTCCGCCGACGTGCTCGGGGTGTTCAGGCCGGGCCAGCATGGCTCGACATTCGGCGGCAACCCGCTGGCTTGCGCGGTGGCCCGCGAGGTGATCGCGATGCTGGCGACCGGGGAGTATCAGGAGCGCTCGGCCAAGCTCGGCGCCCACATGCACGACCGGCTGTCCGCCCTGCCCGCCCACGTCGTCCGCGAGGTACGCGGGGTGGGCCTATGGGCCGGCGTCGAGTTCGAGACGATGACCGGCCGTGAGGTGTCCGAGCAGCTGATGGACGCTGGCGTACTCGCCAAGGACACGCACGGCAGCACCGTCAGGCTGGCTCCGCCGCTGATGATCAGCCAGGAGGACCTCGACTGGGCGCTGGACATCTTCGAGCAGATAGCCCGGTTAGACAGCTCGGGCTGACCAGCCTGAGTGGGGCTATGTGCTAGCAGGTACCGCGACGCTCGCCGCCCACGATGAGTCCTGCCCGCACTACCGCGGCCATAGCCGCTTGCGCCGCTGCGCCTGGACGGCCAGCGGATCTTGGTGATCGGCCATGTGGCGACGCGCTGGGGGCTCGACCATCTGAGGTGAGCGTCTCAATGCCAGCAGAACTGGCCGAGGCGGTGCGCTCCCGCACCGGAGCAGGCGGCTTCAGCCGCTACGTAACCGAGGCAGTAGACCGCGAGATAAGGCATGACCTTCTCGGTGAGCTAATCGACGACCTTGAGGCGAAGTACGGTCCGGTATCCCAGGAACTTCTCGACGAAGCGAGCCGTGAATGGCCAGACTACGAGGACGAGTAGGCGGAACCTTGGTTCTGGATGCCGAGGGCCTGGTCAAGCTGTCTACCGGCAATCCCGCTGCTCTTTCCCGCGCCAAGAAGGCGTACGCGCGCGACGCTGCGGTGGTCACGGCAGCGACCACGCTCACGGAAGTATTGCGCGGCGTCCCCAGAGACGCGCTGCTTCATCACGTGTTGCGCAGGGTCAAGGTGATCCCTGTCGATGCCGAGCGCGCTCGGGCCGCGGGAGAGTTGCTCGGCCGGTCCGGCCGGTCCTGGCACCGCTGCGCCCTCGACGCGCTGGTCGCAACAGTGGCGCTGGCACAGCCACGGCCGGTGGTCCTGCTCACCAGTGACACCGCTGACATGGCCCGCCTGACTGACGAACCAGGACGTCCGCCGCGAGAACGGGTCGCGGTCGTCCGCATCTGAAGATGACGAGGGGTCGGCGACTGGTCCGGTCACCCGCTGGCTGTGGCATCCGGACGAGCCGCATAGGCCACACAGTACGTTCGCGATCGGCAAGTCGGCAGCATTTGGGCGGTGGTTCGCAATGTGTCAGTGCACATGCAGGAGAGTCCGCGTTTGGATGCCTGAGGAACTGATCGAGAAAGTCCGCGCGCAGGTAGGAGCGACCCGGTTCAGCCAGTACGTCACGAGCGCCGTAGCGGAGCGGGTCAGGCTGGATCTCCTCGACGACTTGTCTGCCGAACTCGCAGCCAAGTTCGGCCCCTTGGACCCCGAGGTCGTCCAGCAAACGATGCGGACGTGGCCGGACTACGAGGGCGACTGATCGGCGCCGGCAGCGGCCAGCGCACTGCCTCGCATCTCGGTCGCTGAGCCCGGAATGGCCGGCCAGCCGTTCAGGCTGCCGGGCAGCTCCGGGTTCAGGCGGCCGACCCGCGACCACAACCGTGGGCGCCGCGACCAAGGTGGGCGAGCGCGGCCGACGGGCCGGGTGACCGCGGCTGATGGCGGGAGCGGCGGGGAGCATATCGTTCCGCATGTGACCGTTCTCGCCAGCTCGCTCGACACCGGCGGTCAGCAGTATGCGTCCAGGCGCGCGGCGATGCTGGCGAAGCTGGACGAGCTGGCCGCCGAGCACGCCAAGGCGCTGGCCGGCGGCGGCCCCAAGTACGTCGAGCGGCACCGCGCCCGCGGCAAGCTGACCGTCCGCGAGCGGGTCGAGCTGCTGATCGACCCGGACTCCCCGTTCCTCGAGCTCTCGCCGCTGGCCGGCTACGGCACCGGCTTCCCGGTCGGCGGCAGCGGCGTGAACGGGATCGGCGTCATCCGCGACACCATCTGCATGATCAGCGCGAGCGACCCCACGGTCCGCGGCGGCTCGACCAACCCGTGGTCGCTGCGCAAGTCGATCCGGTCGATGCAGATCGCGATGGAGAACCGGCTGCCGCTGATCAACCTGGTCGAGTCGGGCGGCGCCGACCTGCCCACCCAGAAGGAGATCTTCATCCCCGGCGGCCAGATCTTCCGGGACCTGACCGCGATGTCGGCCGCCGGAATCCCGACGATCGCGCTCGTGTTCGGCAACTCGACCGCTGGCGGCGCCTACGTGCCGGGGATGAGCGACTACGTCGTCATGATCGACGGGCGATCCAAGGTGTTCCTCGCCGGTCCGCCGCTGGTGAAGATGGCCACCGGCGAGGAGTCCGATGACGAGTCGCTCGGCGGGGCGAGCATGCATGCCCGCCAGTCCGGGCTGGCCGACTTCCTGGCCGAGGACGAGCACGACGCGCTGCGGATCGGCCGGTCGATCGTCGCCCGGCTGAACTGGCGCAACCTCGGCGCCGGCCGCGCTCTGCGCTCTGCGCTAAGCACCGGGGCCGGGCTCAGCGCCAGCGGCGGGACGGGGCTGGCACCGGGATCCGCGCCCGCCGGCCCGCTCTATGACGCCGACGAGCTGCTCGGCATCGTGCCAGAAGATCTCAAGGTCCCGTTCGACCCGCGCGAGGTCATCGCGCGGATCGTCGACGGGTCCGACTTCGACGAGTTCAAGCCGCTGTACGGCGCCAGCCTGGTCACCGGCTGGGCGGCGCTGCACGGCTATCCGATCGGCATCCTCGCCAACGCGCGCGGCGTGCTGTTCAGCTCCGAATCCCAGAAGGCGGCTCAGTTCATCCAGCTGGCCAACCAGATCGGGGTGCCGCTGCTGTTCCTCCAGAACACGACCGGTTACATGGTAGGCGCCAGCTACGAGCAGGCCGGCATCATCAAGCACGGAGCGATGATGATCAACGCGGTCTCGAACAGCCGGGTTCCGCACCTCACCGTCGTCCTTGGCGCCTCCTACGGCGCGGGCAACTACGGCATGTGCGGCCGCGCCTATGACCCGAGGTTCCTGTTCAGCTGGCCGAGCGCCAAGTCGGCCGTGATGGGCCCGGCACAGCTCGCCGGGGTGCTGTCGATCGTCGGCAGGCAGGCCGCCGCGGCCCGGGGCGAGCCCTACGACGAGGCCGCCGACGCCGCCATGCGGGCGATGGTGGAGGAGCAGATCGAGGCCGAGTCACAGGCCTTCTTTCTGTCCGGCCGGCTCTACGATGACGGCGTGATCGACCCGCGCGACACGCGCTCCGTGCTCGGAATGTGCCTCTCGGCGATCGACAGCGCTCCCGGCGGCTGGGCCGGCGGGCCGGGCGGATCCGGCGGGCCTGCACAGGGATCGGGCTCTCGGACGGCATTGCCCGGCGCGAGCCGTTACGGCATCTTCCGAATGTGAAAGGCGTGCCGTGATCAGCAGCCTGCTCGTGGCCAACCGGGGCGAGATCGCACGGCGGGTCTTCCGCACCTGCCGCCGCGCGGGCATCGGCACGGTCGCGGTCTTTTCCGATCCGGACGCCCAGGCGCCGCACGTCGCCGAGGCCGACCGGGCCGTCTGGCTGCCTGGCGCCGCGCCAGCGGTGACCTACCTGAACGGCGAGGCGATCGTTGCCGCGGCGCTGGCGGCCGGCGCCGACGCGGTGCACCCCGGCTACGGGTTTCTCGCCGAGGATCACGGATTCGCCCGGCAGGTGCTCGCCGCCGGGCTGACCTGGGTCGGTCCGCCGCCGAGCGCGATGGAGGCGATGGCGCTCAAGATCAACGCGCGGAAAATTGCGTCCAGCGCTGGCGTGCCCGTGCTGCCGGAACTCGATCCGGCGGCTGTCACGACGTTCCCCGTGCTGATCAAGGCGTCGGCCGGCGGCGGTGGCCGGGGAATGCGCGCGGTCAGGGGGGCTGACGAGCTTGCCGGAGCGCTTGAGTCGGCACGACGGGAAGCACAGTCCGCGTTCGGCGACGGCACCGTATTCTGCGAGCCGCTGCTGACCGGCGCCCGGCACGTCGAGGTGCAGGTGCTGGCCGATCAGGCCGGGTCGGTCTGGGCGCTGACCGAGCGCGACTGCTCGGTCCAGCGACGCTATCAGAAGCTGATCGAGGAGTCTCCGTCTCCCGCGGTCGGACCCGCCCTCCGCGGCCGGCTGCGCGCGGCGGCCGCCTCGCTGGCCAGCGCCGTCGGCTACCAGGGCGCGGGAACCGTGGAGTTCCTGATCGCCGCGGCCGATGAGTTCTACTTCCTCGAGTTCAATACCAGGCTCCAGGTCGAGCACCCGGTCACCGAATGCGTGCACGGTATCGACCTGGTGGCGGTCCAGCTCGACATCGCCCAGGGCCTGCCGTTGCCGGCCTGCCCACCTGCCGCCTACGGGCACGCGATCGAGGCAAGGCTGTACGCCGAGGACCCGGCTGACGGATTCCGCCCGTCGGCCCACCTGGTGCACGCCTTCGCGGTTCCCGACGTCGATGCCAGGTTCGGCCTGCCGCCGGGCCACTCCGCGTTCCCTGCCCCGGCCGAGACCTCTCAGAAGCCGTCCAGCCGAACCACCGCCTCCGGCCAGCCCGCGCCGCCGGGCCAGGTCAGCCGGTCCTCGCAGCCTGGCCTGGCCGGGCAGCACAGTCCGTTCCTCCGGCTGGACTCGGGGGTGGAGCGCGGCACCATGGTCAGCCCGCACTACGACGCGATGCTCGCGAAGCTGATCTCGTGGGCGCCAAGCCGTGACGCCGCCGCCAGGCGGCTCGCCGCCGGGCTGGCCTCGGCCAGAATCTGCGGCCCGGTGACCAACCGCGACCTGCTGGTCAGCGTGCTGCGCGATCAAGTCTTCCTGGTCGGCGGCGCCGACACTTCGCTGCTTGACGGGTACGACCTCACGTCCGTCGGCCCAGACGAGCGGGCCTGCGAACTCTCCGCCCTGGCCGCGGCGGTCGCGATAGCCGCCGCGAACCGGAGGTCGGCCCAGGCTGCCGCGACGATTCCAGGCGGCTGGCGCAACGTCGTCTCCCAGCCGCAGCTCAGGTCCTTCGACAGCCAGCGCGGCCGGATCGACGTCCGCTATCACTGGACACCGGCCGGGATCACGGTCGCCGGGCTCAGGGTCGCCGGGATCACGACCGGCGGCCAGAGCACCCCGGCGACTGATCCGGCCCAAGCCAGCCCGGCCCAAGCCAGCCCGGCTCAGGCCGACTCCAAACCCAGCCCGGCTCAGGCCGACTCCAAACCCAGCCCGGCTCAGGCCGACTCCAAACCCAGCCCGGCCCAAGCCAGCCCGGCCCAAGCCAGCCCGGCCCAAGCCAGCCCGGCCCGGGCCGACTCCAAACCCAGGGTGATCGCGTTCACTCCCAGCCAGGTGACCATCGAGATCGCAGGCGTTCGCTTCCGGTTCGATGTCATCCGCGCGGGAGATCTGGCCTGGGTCGACTCCGCGTTCGGATCGGTCCGGCTCAGCGAGGTCGAACGGCTGCCAGCCCCCTCCCAGGCAGCCGACGCCGGCTCGCTGCTCGCACCGATGCCAGGCAGCGTGATCCGGATCGAGGCAGCACCTGGCGACCGGCTGATGGCCGGCCAGCTCGTCCTGGTGCTCGAGGCGATGAAGATGGAGCACCAGATCGCCGCCCCGGCCACCGGAGTGCTCGCCGAGCTGCGAGTGGTCCGGGGCAGCCAGGTAAATGCGGGCGACCTGCTAGCCGTCGTCGCCGCAGACGAATCCGACGTGATCGCGGAGGAGCTATGACCGATCCCGCAGCCGCCGCCAGCGCCCAGACCGGCGCCAGATCGGCCGACGCCCAGGTCGGCTCGGCACCGGCCAGCGCCAAGGGCGGCCCGGCGCCGTCCCCTGCCGCGCCGGGTACCGCGACGCCCGTTCAGGACGAACTCGTCCGGGCGCAGACCACCGGCAGCGTCACCACGATCACGCTGAACTCACCCGCCAGCGCCAACGCGCTGTCAACTCCTCTGCTGACTCAGTTGCGAGCCGCGCTGGACGTCGCGCTGGCCGACCCGGACACTCGGGTCATCGTGCTGACCGGGGCCGGGCGGGTGTTCTGCGCGGGCGCCGATCTGAAGGAGGCGCTGACCAACCCGTCGGGCGCGACCGGACTGATGGCCGGCGTGCTCCAGACGCTGTGGGACAGCCCCAAGCCGGTGATCTGCCGGGTCAACGGCAGTGCCAGGGCCGGCGGCATCGGCCTGATCGCCGCCTGCGACATCGCCATCGCCCCGCAGAACGCCACCTTCGCCTTTTCCGAGGTGCGGATCGGCGTGGTACCCGCGGTCATCTCGGTCCCGTGCCTGAGGCGGATGCCGTCCCGGGCGGCTGCCGAGTACTTCCTGACCGGTGAGGTCTTCCGGGCGAGCCGGGCCGCCGTCATCGGGCTGCTCACTCACTCCGTGCCCGAGACTGACCTGGACAAGGAGACTGCTCGGTACGCGTCGTTGCTGCTGCGCGGCGCGCCGGGAGCGCTGGCGGGCGCCAAGGCCGTGCTGCGCGACGTGCCGACGGCCTCGGTGGCCGACGGGCTGGTCCGGATGGCCGAGCTTTCCGGGTCGTTCTTCGCCTCCGACGAGGCGCATGAGGGCATGACGGCCTTCGCCGCCAAGCGTGATCCCGCCTGGGTACCGAGAACGGAGGCCTGACGTGGCCGGGTCCTGCCGCACCGTCGCCGGCCTGGCAGCGAGCACCAGATCCGGGGTCAGGCCGGCCGTCACGCCGCCGACCGGCGGGAGCCGGTCATGACCGCTCCCCCGGTGCTGCGGATCGCGAACTGCAGCGGGTTCTACGGCGACCGGCTGTCGGCGGCGCGAGAGATGGTCGACGGCGGGCCGATCGACGTGCTGACCGGTGACTGGCTGGCCGAGCTGACCATGCTGCTTCTTGGCAAGGCGATGATGAGCGGCCGGCCGGGGTACGCGCGGACGTTCCTGACCCAGCTGGAGCAGGTGCTTCCGGCGTGCCTGGAGCGCGGAATCAGGATCGTCGCCAATGCCGGGGGCCTCGATCCGGCCGGCTGCGCGGCGGCGGTCACCGAGCTGGCCCGCAGGGCCGGGCTGCGGCCGGTCGTCGCCCACGTCGAAGGCGACGACCTGCTCGCCAGGCTGCCCGGCCTGATCGAGTCAGGCCACCCGCTGGCGAACCTCGATACCGGCGACCGGCTTGCCGACGCCGGAGTCACGCCGCTGACCGCGCACGCCTACCTCGGCGGCCTGCCCATTGCCCAGGCGCTCGCGGCCGGGGCGGACGTCGTGGTGACCGGCCGGGTGACCGACGCGGCCCTGACGGTCGGACCGGGGATCTGGCGGTTCGGCTGGACGGGCGATGACCTGGACCCGCTGGCCGGAGCGGTGGTAGCCGGCCATGTGCTCGAGTGCGGCTGCCAGGCGACCGGCGGGAACTTTGCGTTCTTCGCCGATGTGCCTGACCTGGCCCACGCCGGGTTCCCGCTGGCCGAGCTCGCGGCCGACGGGTCGGCAGTGATCACCAAGCATCCCGGCACGGGGGGCGTCGTGTCCGTCGGGACCGTGACGGCCCAGCTGCTGTACGAGATCGGCGGCCCGCGCTATCTGAATCCCGACGTCACGGCGCGGTTCGACACGATCAGGCTCGATCAGGCCGGCCAGGACCGGGTGCGGATCAGCGGGGTTCGGGGGGCGCCGCCGCCCGCCGACCTGAAGGTAGCGCTGAACTACGCAGGCGGATACCGGAACTCGATGATCCTGGCCATTGAGGGACTGGATGTCGCGGCCAAGGCAGAACTGGCCGAGCGGGCGATCTGGGCCAGAATCGAAGGCGGCAGGTCCGCGTTCGACACGGCCGATGTCGATCTTGTCGGCTCGGACCCGGCGCTGCTGCGGATCTCGGTGCTCGACAAGGACAAGGCGAGGGTCGGCCGCGCGTTCTCGTCGGCGGTGGTGGAGACGGCGCTTGCCAGCTATCCCGGTTTTTACGCGCTGACACCGCCGGGTGACGCGTCGGCGTACGGGGTGTACTGGCCGACGGCCATTCCGGCTGACCTGGTCGCCACCCGGGTGCTCATCGACGGCGCGGAGATCTGGTCGGGACCGGCTCGGGTCCAGCCGCACGGCCGCCGACCCGCGGGCACCGCGCGCGCCACGGCCGGCTCCCCCGCCCCGGCGGCGCCTGGCCCGGATCGGCCCGCGGGCGTGCCCGGCCTGGCGCCGCCGGGCGAGCCGGCCGCCGCTCCGCCAGGTCCTGGCGCCCAGGGCGCTCTCTCCGGGCACATCGTGCGGGCACCACTCGGCGCGATCGTCGGCGCGAGGTCGGGCGACAAGGGCGGCAACGCCAACCTCGGGGTCTGGGTGCGCACCGCGAGGGAATACGCCTGGCTCGACGGCTACCTGACCGCTGAGCGCCTCGCCGAGCTAGTGCCATCGGTGGCTGGATTCGCGATCGAGCGCTATCGGCTGCCTAACCTGCTCGCACTTAATTTCGTCATCATCGGCCTGCTCGGCGCCGGGGTGGCGGCCAGTACCCGGCTCGACGCTCAGGCCAAGGCGCTCGGCGAGGAACTGCGCGCGGCCACCGCCGCCATTCCCACCGAGCTCGTGACGGCGGCGCCGCGGGCTGAGCCCGTAGTTACCGAATAGTTATCCGCTCTGAGATGTCGCATGACCGGTAATTCCTGCTAGTTTCCGGTGCTGTATGTCATGGCATCAGTATCCGAATTGAGCTGATTGCCGTGCTTTTGTTGCGTATTTACGAATTTTGGCCACTCTCATGGCCAATTCCTGAAGGGGTCGGGTGAGCATGCGAGTACCCACCAAGGTCGGTACACGGTCCTCTCGTATCAGGACAGCTTCCCTATTGACTGTGGCGGCGTCCGTGCCAGCTCTGATAGCGGGCACGCAGCTCGCCGCGGTCGCGGCGCCAGTCACGCCGGCCGCAGGCAGCGCGCTGACCGCGCCGCTGACTCCGGCGCTGGCCGCGCAGCTGTCCAGGCACGTCAGCCAGCACGTGATCGTGATCATGAAGAGCCAGCCCGCGGTCGTGCGGGCAGGCACCCACGCGTCCGCGATGCGCTCCGGCGCGATCGCCGCCATCCAGCGCCCTGTGCTGCGTGAGCTGCACGCCGTGCACGCCACACATATCAAGACCTACTCGCTCGTCAACGCGCTCGCCGCCGTCGTCTCCAAGGGAGAAGAAGCGCGGCTGAAGGCGAATCCGGCAGTGAGCAAGGTCATCCCTGACGTGATGATCAGGGGAGCGCAGCCGCAGGCGGCCGCGCCAGCGAAGGCAGCCGGGCACGGCCGCCGCGCGTTGCACGCGGCGCTGACGGCGAACGTGATCCCGGGCGCATGCAGCGCGACGACCCCCCAGCTTGACCCCGAGGGCCTCTCGCTCACCAATACCAACTCTGACAACCCGTCGCAGCACACCGCGCGGTCGCTGGGCATCACCGGCGCCGGCGTCAAGGTCGCCTGGATCGCCGACGGGGTCGACCCGAACAACATCAACTTCATCCGGTCGAACAACACGTCGGCGTTCGTGGACTACCAGGACTTCTCCAGCGACGGCCCAGGCCAGCCCACCAACGGCGACGAGGCCTTCCTTGACGCCAACACCATCGCCGGGCAGGGTCTCCACACCTACGACGTGAGCAATTTCGCCGCCCAGCCCGACCCGACGGCGTGCAACATCAGGATCGAGGGCGTGGCGCCCGGCGCCAGCCTGGTCGGACTTGACGTATTCAGCTCGTTCGCGTTCACCACCGAGTCCAACTTCCTCCAGGCGATCAACTACGCGGTCGAGACCGACCACGTCAACGTGATCAACGAGTCGTTCGGCTCCAACCCGTTCCCCGACGTGACCTCGCTGGACGCGACCAAGCAGTTCGACGACGCGGCCGTGGCGGCCGGCGTCGTGGTCAGCGTTTCATCCGGCGACGCCGGAAGCACTAACACGATCGGCTCGCCATCGAGCGACCCGAATCTGATCTCGGTCGGCGGGTCCACGGACTTCCGCTTCTACGCTCAGACCAACTACGCGGCGGCGCGTTACTTCGCGACCACCGGCTGGCTGAACGACAACATCAGCTCGCTGAGCTCTGGCGGGTTCAACGAGACCGGCGGAACCGTCAGCCTCGTCGCGCCGGGTGACCTGAGCTTCGCCTCCTGTGACGCCAGCCCGGTCTTCGCCGGCTGCGTCAACTTCAAGGGCCAGTCCTCGCCGGTGGAGGAGAGCGGCGGCACCAGCGAGTCCTCGCCGTTCGTGGCCGGCGCCGCGGCGCTGGTCATCCAGGCCTACCGGCAGACCCACGGCGGCGCCACCCCGACGCCGGCCCTGGTCAAGCAGATCCTGGTCAGCACCGCTACCGACATCGGCGCTCCAGCGGCCGAGCAGGGAGCGGGCCTGCTGAACAGCTACCGGGCCGTCCAGCTCGCCGAGTCGATCTCCACCTCCGATGGCTCGCCGACGCCGACCGGCGCCACCCTGCTCAAGTCGGACACCCAGCTCAACGCGATCGGCCAGCCCGGCAGCGACGAGCGCTGGCATGTCACCGTCACCAACACCGGCGCCACGTCGCAGACCGTGAACATGACCGGCCGGACCTTCGGGTCTGACCACAACGTGCAGACCGGCAGCGT